>CALUTB010000133.1 GCA_944323575.1 uncultured Mailhella sp.
AAGATAAAAAAGTTCTTTCATGGCATCCTCCCTATGCCGACAATAAGAACTTCTTACCCTTTTGGCAATTAATGAGTTCTGAGCCTAAAGACAGACCATGCTCTCAACCTGCCAATTCTTGATGGTCAAGCTATAAAAAGATGGTCTGAGTCGCCTGAGGCTGTTCATGTTTTGTCGTTATCTTGCTATTTACATTGTGCGGACATGAGAAAATAGTTTTTACAATTATTATAACGCATTAGTATATTTATATAAATATCAACTCTGGGGATATATACTTTTCCTTGCGAACGGAAAACCTGAAATGGGAGTCGAGTAGTACCGGATGATGTCCTCAAGTCCGTCATGCTCTTCCTGATCCAGAACACACATGAAATGATCGTTTCCACCTCCGAGGGAGCCGGAACTTTCCAGGCACCCCTTGTCGAGAAGAAGAACCTTCGCTCCGGCCCCTGCCGTGGCAACGGCAGCTCCGCAGCCGACCGCCCCCGCGCCGAGCACAAGGACATCCGTTTCATATCGTTTCACCTCATTCTGCTGCATACGCTCCTCCCTTTTTCCATGTTCAGGGAAAATGAGACCTCCTCTTCCTTCTCCACGGGATTCATGAAAAAAATAGCGCATATGCGTATTTTTTTATCTTTCCCCTCCGGAAGCGGCGGATACGCTCTTCGAAACCGACCCGGACACACAAGTCCGCCTTTCCATCGACAGGGACAATCACAAGCCCGGCCGAAAAAGACGGAAAACGCCGCCCGTCTTTTCTCAAGACAGACGGCGTTTTCCGTCGATCCCATGCGTTGCCTGCCGTTTCACGGCAGGCACGCGGAAACATATTCCCGTATTTCCCCGGCGCCGGTCCACCGGTATTTCAAACGGTCCGAAGACACCTCGTGCTGTCGGCGGTCACTGCCGGACCGACTTTTTCAGAAGGAAACCAAAAAAAACAACGCATCAGGCTCTCCGGACGTTATGGTGTACGGTGATCCCTTCGAAAAGCGAAGCCGTAATCAGACAATGCTTCACAATTCTGGCGCAGTGTTCAAGCTTGGGCACATATTCGTCATCCACGTCCACGGACACGTCCAGGCTGATTTCGGCCAGACGAGTGACTCCCTGTTCGTTCAGACGCTTGCAGCCCGTGGCCGTAGCCCGGATCCGGTGGAAAGGTACGTCTCTGGCAAGAAGCGCGGTACGGATGCTGCCGCAGTAGCAGCTGAGAGCGGCGGAAAGAAGCAGAATGGATGAATTTCCGCTCCTGGCCTCCTCCGGATAACCGGAATAGTCCATGACGATGTCGCCCAGTACCGGCGATCCGGTCAGAATAGTGTAGACGTCGCCTTCCTGAACGTATTTGACCTGAATTTCCTGTGACATGACGCCTCCTTTCCCTGCCCGTCAAAAAAGAAAAACCGCCCGGACACGACCGGGATCAACCGGCAAACCTGAGCGGTTCGGCCAGCTGACGCAGCAGCGCGGGTACGGAGTACATAGCAAGAGCGGAACTGCGGGGATTTTCCGGAAGCGGTGCGGGCACCGTGGTCATGTCGAGCATGCACCGCCCCGCCCGGGCAACGATGTGATGCCTGGTACCCGCTGCCTGAGGATCCGCGATGAGACGCATGCGTGTTCTTTCCGGCCCCGGTCCTGCCAGGGCCAGCGCCACGGCGACATTGACATTGGCGGGGAAAAGACGAATCGCCTCCTCGGCAAAGCCGTCGAAGAGAACGCGCGCTTCCGGAGAAACCGGCTCGCCCGCATCTTCCGACACGGGGGGCAGTCCGGAAATGTCACTCAGACCGAGACTCACGGGCTTCTTGATCGTCGTGAGGGAAAGACTTTCCATGCCCATTTCCCGCAAGGTACGGATACCGTCCAGGCCCGCGACGGCGCCTGAAGGCACATGCACAAGAGAATCTCCCGCCATGACTTCCCCGAGCAGGGACTCGTCCAGCACAAAGCCGCCCACACTCAGGCATATGATTTCCCTGTGTGCCGCCATGGAGGCGCGGACGATGGCGGGCATGGCGGAAGCGCTGGCAGTCTCGACGACAAGATCACATTCGCTGATGAGTTCTTCCATGGAACGCGCCGGAACGCCCAGTTCCTGTCCGAGTTTTTCCGCATGAGCCCGCGTACGGGAAGCAACAGCGGACAGTTCGTACAGCTGCTGCATATTGTCTCGGATATGGATGGCAAGCAGCCTTCCTATGGTGCCACAGCCGATAATGCCGATACGTTTGCGTTCCATATGACTCATTCCTGCAATGAAGATAAAAGAAAGGCCGCGTTCCCGAAGGAACGCGGCCGGAGAGGTCTGCGCTCCCGGACGTGTCTGCCGAAGGGGCCTCGTCGGCATTCGCCCCGGTCCGGGTCACGTTTGCGGACTGCGCAAGTCGCGCGTCCGGGATGCTGCCCGTACCGCAGGCGGCGCGGGATGCCCCATATGTGAAAAGGATGCCGGGGCGACGGCCCAGGAAAGGGGTTACAGTACGGCTACGGCTTCAACTTCCACCTTCGCGCCCTTGGGAAGCGCGGCGACGGCCACGCAGGAGCGGGCGGGAGCGTCGGAAGAGAACGTCTCGGCGTATACGCTGTTGACGGCCTGAAAATCGGCCATGTCCGTCAGAAACACCGTCGTCTTCACCACATTCTCAGCCGTGGCACCGGCAGCGGCAAGCACGGCCTTCATGTTCTGAAGCGCTCTTGCGGCCTGTTCCCTGACGTCCTCGGAGACCAGTTCTCCGGTAGCCGGATTCATACCGATCTGGCCGGACAGATAAAGAACGTTGCCGGCCTTGACGGCCTGAGAATACGGGCCGATGGCCGCGGGAGCGTCAGCAGAAAAAACAATGCTTTTCATGGGATTACCTCTGCAGTGAGATTACTTTTTCCAGTTGAACGTGAATACCTGCTCCACATCGGGATGCAGGCTCAGATGCACGGGACAGGTATGGGCGCAGTTCTCGATGGCGGCCTTCTGGCGGGGGAGATATTCCCGGTCGGGCATATCGAATGTGATTTCAATCTTGCCTATACGGCGAGGATTGGCGCTCATGGTCTTGGTGATTTCGATGGTGGTTCCGGTCACGTCGATATCGTGCGTCTTTGCATAGATGCCGATAATGGTCATGCAGCACGAAGCCAGTGCGGTCGAGCACAGATCCGTCGGAGAAAAGGCTTCGCCCTTGCCGTTGTTGTCTACCGGAGCATCGGTGACAATCTTCGTTCCGCTCGCGATATGGGTGCATTCCACGCGCAGATCGCCAAGGTACACAGCTTTCATGTTTGCCATACCATCCATCTCCTTGTTGATAAGTAGATTTCTTTTTTCAGGTTAACGCGAATCCGTTCATTTAGTCAACAGTTTACTGTCGACAAAAGTGAACGTGTGTATATTCCCTCAAAAATCCGCAGACATCGGAAAATATGCCGCGTTTTACCCGTGTCGCGCCTACTCCGCGAAGCGCACCTGCTTCGGTGCGGTATGACGGGGTTCCGGAACTTCGCAATGCTGCGCAAGACGCTCTGCGGATTCGGCGTAATGCTCCCGAACGGTCTTTTCAATACAGCTGCGGTCGCCGGAACACAGCGCATCATAAATCCGGCTGTGCCGGTCGTACAGCTCTTCCGGAGTATAGAGCGTACGCCACTGCTGATACATGAGGAACTTGGAGATCACCCGGCTGGAACGACTGGCAAGCGTGCGAAGCAGAGGATTGTCCGAGAGGGAAAGTATGGTTTCATGGAACTGACTGCCCAGAGAGGCCTGTTCCTCGGAAACCACCGTTTCCTCTCTCGCCGCGCGCATACGGTCGAGAAGGGATGTCAGTGTGTCGCGCACATCGGCGGGGAGTCCTCCGACCGCGTTGGCGGCGGCCGTTCCCTCAAGCAGCCCGCTCAGCTCATAACTGTTGCGGATGCCGTCGGGCGTGAGGATGGTCACACATTTGCCACGCTTTGGATGCGTCATGAGCAGACCTTCCGCCTCAAGCTGATAAAGCGCCTCTCTGACCGGTGCACGGCTGATGCCGCACTCCTCGGCAAGACCGGCCTCCCCCACGCAGTCCCCGCCCTTCAGCTTTCCGTTTCGAATACGCTGCCTGATAAGATGGGCGACCTGCTCACGATATGTCTGCTTGGTGAACTGCTGCATACGTCCTCCGTTATAATGGAACAAGGAACGCTATAGGATATCCACGGTACTGCCGTCAAATGTCATGTTTCGCCGTGCTCACCAAATTTCCAATCACAGGCGAAACAATACGGAAAGCCTGCGGAGACACCACGGCAATGACACCCCGTCGGCCTGCGTTGACGAAAAGCTCCGGCAACTGCATGAGCGTCGCCTGCATGAACACGGGCAGCGGCGTCTTCAGGCCGAACGGACATATACCGCCAGGCTGAAAACCGGTCAGTTCCAACGCCGTTTCAGGCGACGAAGGAACAAGACGGCGTATCCCGGACAAGCGTTCCAGCCTGTGCATGGACACCCTCTGATCTCCGTGCATGAGCACCATGACGGCACGCAGCTCATCTCCGTCTTTTCCGTTGTCGAATACCAGACTCTTGACGACGGCGTGTTCGTCAATCCCTAGTTTGCGGGCCGCATCGCGGGTACCTCCACGTTCGACATAATCGTAATCAAGACGTCGCGCGGCAATTCCCGCTTCAGCCAACACCTGCAGTGCAGCAGGCAATATTTCCTCTCTTTTCATGAATGAGTCCCCTGCGATACTGATTTCATATTTTTTTAGCCTTGTCGACATAAATCGGTCGACAAATATTGACATAAGTTTTTTTTATTCCATATACTGTCGACAAAAGAAACAAGAAATCGTCCTCATCCATGATTCACAACCGTCTCTCACTCAGGAGAGTAGTATGAACGCCAAGTGTTCCGGACTTGTCTGCCGCGATTGCGGGACGAAACTTGCAGAGTCGGAGTTTTCTCTGACCTGTCCGATATGCGGTGCCCCGATGCGGGTCGATTTTCCGGCGGAGGCCATCAGAGAAGCTTTGAAAGATGGCATGCCCGCCTATGATGACCGTTCCTATCTGTATCAGTGGCGTTCCATACTTCCCATATCGGATGAATCGCTCATTGCCCGCGTAAGCCTGGGTGAAACAGAAACGCCGCTTCTGCGTTCCAACCGTTACGGTCAGTCGCGGGGCATCGCGGACCTCTACTTCAAGATGGAACAGGGACCAACGCTCTCTCTTAAAGACAGAGGCACGTCCCTGTGCGTGCTGAAGGCCATCGAGCAGGGCTGCCATACCGTATGCCTTTCCTCTTCTGGAAACAACGCGGCCAGCATTTCCGCCTACGGCTCCCGTGCGGGCCTTCGTCCTGTGGTGTTCGTACAGAAGCAGGTTTCCGCGGCCAAGATTTCCAAGAGCCTCGTCTACGGGGGCACGGTCATCCGCATCGACGGTGACATGGCAGCCGCAAGCCGCATATGCAAGGATATGGTGCAGGAAAAAGGCTGGTACCAGTGCGGAGGCCCGAATCCCTACCGCGTTGCCGGCAAGCGCACGTTTGCCTACGGCATCGTGCAGCAGCTCGGCCGCGCTCCCGACACCATCCTGATTCCCTGCGGCGGCGGCGCCGGCATGGTGGCTGCCTTCGACGGTTTTTCCGAAATGCTGGCTGCCGGCATCATCGACCGCATGCCCCGCATCGTCGGCGTGCAGCTTGCCGCCTGCAACCCCATCGCCACGGCCTTCCGTGAAGGCAAAGACACCGTCGTTCCGATAGAAAAGAAGCCTTCTCTTTCGGACGCCATCATGAACAACAATCCCCACTGGGGAAAATACTGCCTTCAGGCGGCCCGCAGTACGGGCGGCACCATGCTGGAAGTGTCTGATGAGGACTTCCTCCGCACCATTCGCGAACTCGGACGGACGGAAGGAATTTTCGTGGAACCCGCCGGCGCCGTTACCGTGGCGGCTCTGGACAAGCTCATCAGAACTCCCGGATTCGAACAGCCCGGAGTAACGGTATGCAATCTCACGGGACACGGTCTGAACGTCCCTCAGGTTGCGACCAGAGAAGATGAGTATCCGGACGTCGTCGCTCCCTCCGTTGAAGCGGTGGAGGCACGTCTTCAGGACATCGGGCAGATCTGACGCTCAGGAATGGAAGGCATATCAAACGCCGGAAACATATCCGTACGTCGACAACAAGGAACGTACTGCAACGGATATGATCATAAAGGAACACCAAGGAGGTTAGTATGATCAAACTGTCCTAGGTTCAGGACTCATTAAATATAAAAGATGACAATGGCAGCGAGACAAATGGCCGAAAAGAATGTGTGGGCACAA
>CALUTB010000134.1 GCA_944323575.1 uncultured Mailhella sp.
TCTTGAGCACCTTCTTCACCTTGTCCACGGGATAGTCCATGCGTTCCGCGATTTCCTCGGGAGTGGGATCGCGGCCCAGCTCCTGCACCAGGTAACGGGAAGTGCGGATAAGCTTGTTGATGGTCTCGATCATGTGCACGGGAATGCGGATGGTACGTGCCTGATCGGCAATGGCTCGGGTAATGGCCTGCCGTATCCACCAGGTGGCGTATGTGGAGAACTTGTAGCCGCGCTGATACTCGAACTTGTCCACGGCCTTCATGAGTCCGATGTTGCCTTCCTGAATGAGGTCGAGAAACTGCAGACCGCGATTGGTGTACTTCTTGGCGATGCTTACCACAAGGCGGAGATTGGAACGGATGAGTTCCTGCTTGGCACGCATGGATGCCACCATGCCGCGGCGGATGCGCCAGAGCACTTCCTCAAGATCATCCACGTCGTGGCAGCATTTTTCGCGCAGACGCTGGAGGCTTTCGATCTTGCCCATGATGAGTTCCTTGTAGGAAAACATCTTGTCCACGCTCATGTCCAGTTCCGCAGCCACGTCCTGCATGGACCGGGTACGGTTGTCGAGTGCCTCGAACAGTGCCTGCAGCTCTTCCTGCGTCTTGCCGGTGGTGGCCACGTAGGCGTCGAGTTCGCGCTGATAGTTCTTCATCTGGCGCACGTAGTCCTCCACGGTCTCCACGATGCGGTCGATGAGGGTCTTTTCCAGCTTGATTTCGCGCAGACGGGAGACTACTTCCTCCTTGTACTGGAGGATTTCCTTCTGCGTGGCGGCCACGCGGCGTTCCAGCGTGCAGCAGGCGTCGAGCTTCTGATAGATCTTGTGCTTCTTCTTGTATATGGCCTTGATCTCGTCGAGAAGCAGAATGACCCGCTGGCGCTGATTCATCTCGTCTTCGGTGGGGTCGTCCTCCTCGATGGTCTTGACCACGTCTTTGAGCTTGATGCGGTTCTGCTTGAGGTCTTCACCCACGTTGATGAGTTCTTCCACAGCCACGGGCACTTCCACGAGCGCGTAGAGAACGTCCTCTTCGCCGGTTTCTATCTTCTTGGCTATGACGACTTCACCGTCGCGGTCGAGGAGCGGCACCGCGCCCATCTCGCGCAGATACATGCGCACGGGATCGGTGTTGCGGGCGGCGAAGTCGCCGGTATCGTCGGCGGAAAGATCAAGAGGAAATTCCAGCGTGCCGTCATCGTTTTCGTCGAACACGATATCCACAGGATCATTTTCCGCGTCGGCATGATTGACGACGATGGATTTGCCTTCCTTTTCCGTATCCACGATGGCGATGTCCATCTGATCGAACATCGCGATGATCTCTTCAAAATTTTCGGGCGTGCTCATCTCCGCGGGGACAGACTTGCTGACTTCCTCGAATGTGAGGTAGCCGGCAGACTTGCCCTTGGCGATAAGAGCCTTGACCTGCTGGATTTCTTTAAGATTATTGGTCACTACGCCTCCCTCGCGCTTCAAGAAGCGCGCGCATATATTCCCGTTGTGTCTCCTGACTGGCCGTACCCTGGCGAAGGGCGGCCACGACGGAAGCCATGTGAGATGTCTTCTGCAAGTTGATGAGCATCTGCCTGATGGCGGAAAGTTCGCCTTCCTCGTTGTCGAGAGGGGGAGCGTCCTCGCCACGGCATCGTATCCAGAAGTTCTTTTCTTTGGGATCAAGCTCGTCAAAAGCCTGATCGGAACAATATTGCGCTATTTTCTCCCAGAGCTTGAGAGCCCACGGACTTCTGAGAGCAAGATCCGCTCCTGCTGCTTGAAGATCCGGCAGTCTGTGCGGATAGCGCACCGCAAATGTCATGATTTCCCTGTCCCTGCTGATGCCGTGAGGGGTGACGTCGCGCGGGGTGATCGTTCCGTGCGAGGCCGCCCGGCGCCGTTCCAGCACTCCACCGCGCAGATCGGCCTCGGAAAGGCCGAGTCCGGCGGCGAGATCGGCGGCAAAGCGATGAAACAGCTCCGGCATGTCCACCTGCGAGAGAAAGCGCCTTGCCCATTCCACGGCTTCGCGCGGAGCCATGCTGCGCAGCACCGAAATGCAGAAGGCAATGCCGTCCTGAGCGTGAGCACGCAGATCTTCCACGGCGTCGGTTCCATGGGTATGAAGCATGCTGTCGATGTCGTTGTCGTCCGGGAAGAGCACCACCCGACATGACAGTCCGCGTGAAAGCAGCATCTCGCAGGAGCGGAAAGCTGCCTTCCGGCCTGCGCCGTCACCGTCGAACATGAGTTCCAGGTGAGAGCTGAACCCTGAGAGTCTCTTGATCTGTTCCGGAGTCAGCGCGGTGCCGAGCACGCCGACGGCCTGCGTGTAGCCGTACTGGTGCAGAGTGATGACGTCCATGTACCCTTCGGTGAGAATGACGCTTTTTTTCACCGCGATGGAGGGCCGTGCCTGAAACAGTCCGAACAGATGCTCTCCCTTCTTGTAAATGGGCGAGTCGCTGCTGTTGATGTATTTGGCGTCGTCTTCGCGGGCCAGGGACGGAATGATGCGTCCGCCGAAGGCTATGGTCTGTCCGGACAGGTTTCGGATGGGAAACATGAGCCGGTTGCGGAAACGGTCGAAGGTACGTCCTCCCTGACTTTTCGACTGAAGGCCGCATTCCACGGCTGCGTTCAGATTGAAACCGGCGCGACGCAGACTTTCTCCGAGATCCTGCCAGGAATCCATGCTCCAGCCGAGTCCGAACTTCTCCACAAGCTCACGGGAAATGCCCCGTTCTTCAATGTAGGAGCGGCATACGGCCGCGGAAGGCGCGTTGAGATTGCTGTGGAAATGAGAGGCTGCAAGTTCATGCATCTTGAGCATGTCCCGTTTCTGGGAGCGCTGTTCACGTGCACGGGGATCGGAGCGATAGGTATCGAGCCGGATGCCTGCTTCTTCGGCAAGAGCGGCGAGGGTTTCCTTGAAGTCGAGTCCGTTGAGGCGTCCGTAGAAGTCGAAGATGTCCCCGGAGGCCTGACAGCCGAAACAGTAGAAGGTTCCCTGTTCCTCATTGATGGAAAAAGAGGGTTTTGTTTCCTGATGGAACGGGCAGGGCGCAACAAGGCGGGAGCCTGCGGGACGCAGCTCCACATAGCGCCTTGCCATGTCGGCAAGGCTGATGCGCGATTTTATCGCCTGTATCACATCATTGCTTTTCATGATGATATGCCCGTACTTCAGCGGAACAGTACCTGGGTCATGCCGTCGCCGCCCTGATCCTCGGGAGCGGTGTGGAAGGAATCCACTCCGGGAAAGGTGCGCAGAAGTTCATGGACGGCCTTGCGCAGCGCACCCGTGCCGCGACCATGAACGATCTCCACACCCTCTACGCCGGAAAGCAGGGACCGGTCGAGAAAATGTTCCAGTTCCGCTAATGCTAAATCAGCACGCTTCCCCCTCAAGTCAAGACGCAGAAAGGAAACTGGTCCGGAAACCTTTGTCGTTACGTTGCCCTTCGGTCCGGAAGGAGCGCCGGCGGCAGGCTGAAGATCGGAAAGAGGCGCCCACATGGTCACGCCGTTCAGATCGATCTTGCCCTTGCCGTTTTTTTCGTCCAGTTCGCGCAGCACGGCCTTTCTGTTCCACATGCGATGCAGAACTTCCCCTCCCACGGTGAAGAGCGAAGGATCCGCAGCAGGCTTTTCCTCCGCTTCCATGTCTCTGGCAGAACGGGCAAGATCCGCCCGGAGCTTCGACATCTCCTTCTGGGCCTGCTTGGCCGTAGCCTTGCCGCTCTTATAGTCGCGCATGAGCTGCTGTGACATGCGGCGCACTTCTTCATCGAGTCTCTGGCGTTCCTTTTCCAGCTTTTGCTGAAGAGATTCGCGCCGGTCGCGCAGACGACGCTCTTCATCCCTGAGGCGGGAGAGCTCCTCCTCTCTTCGACGGGCAAGGTCGTTGAGTCTGTCCATCACGGCGTTTGCATCGTCGCCGTCCATGAGCAGATAATGCTCCGCACGACGCAACACCGATTCCGGCAGACCATGTTCCCGCGCCACGTCGAGAGCCTGACTTGCACCGACCTGATCATAGGCCAGATGGAACAGCGGCTTTCTGGTGGAGGGATCGAACAGTACGGATGCCGCCCGCACGCCTTCATGTGTGAGAGCATAGCTCTTGAGCGCGGGGAAATGGGTGGCCGTCACGGTATAGGCACCCTTTTCCAGCAGGCCGTCCAGTACGGCCTGAGCCAGTGCTGCCCCCTGAGAAGGGTCGGTTCCGGATCCGAATTCGTCGAGCAGAACGAGGGCATGTCCGTCCAGAGAGTCCCATATGGAGGCAAGATGATGAATCTGTCCGGTAAAGGTGGAGACATGATCGTCGAGGCTCTGCTCATCACCTATGAAGGCGTATACGCGATTCCAGAAGGGGAGGGTGGATCCTCCGTCTGCGGGAACCGGCAGACCGGCGAGCGTCATGAGCGTTATGAGTCCGAGCGTCTTGAGTGCCACGGTCTTGCCGCCCGCGTTGCCGCCGCTGATCACGAGCACGCGGTCCCCCTCACGCAGGTTGAGGTCGGCCGGCTCGATGCGCTTGGGACCGGCATAGTTTTTGTCCGATGCGTGGCGGGAAGCCTCCAGCACGAGCAGAGGATGACGCGCCCCGGGAAGATGGACGAGCGCCCCTTCTTCCAGCGAAACGCAGCGTCCGGAGAGAGCTGTTCCGAGAGCGCATTTCGCCTGACCGAGATCTATGTCGACAAGCAGCTTCCAGGCGGCTTCCACCTGAGGCATCTCCTGAAGAAGAAGACCTGCGATCATGCGCAGAACCTTGCGCTCCTCCTCTCGTTCCTGCTGCTTGAGTTCCTGCAGACGATTGTTCTGTTCTACCAGGAACATGGGTTCGAAATACAGCGTTTCTCCGGTGTTCGAGTAGTCGTGAATGATGCCCTGGATGCGTCCCTTGAAGTTGGCCTTGAGCGGCAACACATACCGGTCGGACGAGAGCGTCATGTAGTCGTCCTGAAGATAGCGGCCTATGTTGTATTTTTCGGCAAATTCCTTGACCCTGCGCAGGCAGTTCTGATGGATCCCTCTGAGCTCGTTTCTGACGAGAAGAAGGCCGGGGGAGCTTTCATCCTTCAGATAGCCGTCGTCGCTGACGCAGCGGAAAAGTGCGGAGATAGAAAGATCCGGCATGGGCTGAGTGCATGCTAGCGCGTCGAGAAGGGGGCGGCGTGCGGCTCCGGCATGAATGCTCTGGGCGGCACGTCGGGCAAGCCCCAGCGTTTCCCTGAGCGCCCACAGGCTGTCCATGTCGAGCAGAGGATCGGCATGGGTGCGTACATGGGTCAGAAGACCGGAAATGTCGGGGAAGGAAAGCGGTGAGAAATCCCCTTCGGTCAGCCAGGAACGCATTTCTTCATAGATATGCTGGGCTGTGCGTACGCGGTTTTCGTCGTCCATGGGGCGCAACGCAAGAGCGGCTTTCCTGCCTGCCTCCGAAAGGCAGAAGTCGGAAAGTCGTTCAAGGACACGGGGATATTCGAGAGCGTGAAGAGTCCGTTCGTCCATAGGATCAGCGGGCCTGCTGGAGACGTGCCTTCACGGCGGCGCTCACGGCCTTGCCGTCCACACGGCCCTTGTATTCGGCCATGATGGCGCTTATGGCCTTACTCATGTTTTTCATGCCGCCGTCAAGAAGGGGCGCCACCGTTCTCTCAACGACTTCGGCAAGTTCCGCTTCGGAAAGCTGGGCGGGCAGATAGGCCTGAAGCACGGAGGCTTCGGCAGATTCCTTTTCAGCCAGATCGGTCCTGCCTGCGGCGGTGTACTGTTCGATGGAGTCCTGACGCTGCTTGATTTCACGCAACAGAACGTCCATGTAGTCACTATCCTCAAGGGAGCGCATGAGCTCCACCTGACGATTCTTGGCTGCCGTCTTCAGAAGTCTCAGCGTGCCGAGCCTTACCTGATCCTTGGTCTTGTAGGCCTGGACATAATCCTTGTCTATCTGTTCAGCGATACTCATAGCGGTCTTCTTCTATCTCCGCAGAAAAGCGCCGGCATTGGCGTGCTCTCTGCGGATTGACGGAATCGGAAACAGGTCCCGCCGCCTGAAAGCGGCGCGGAGAACTTCCATGAAATGGCAAAGGAGCCGGAAATCAGCCTGCTCAAAGGTCCAATTTCCGGCTCCGAAACCGGTCTGCATACGGTTCAGAACCCATGCGAACCGTTGTCGTCGAAGATTAACCCATGTTCACCTTGCGCATCTTCTTCATGAGGCGC
>CALUTB010000135.1 GCA_944323575.1 uncultured Mailhella sp.
AGGCGGCCTGAATTCAAAACTCCACGCCGTCTGCAATGCCTTCGGTCAACCGTTGGCCTTCCATCTGTCCGGCGGTCGGGTGAGCGACTACAAAGGCGCTGCTGTCCTGCTTGATACTCTGCCGCAGGCCGGGGAGCTTCTGGCGGATAGAGGCTATGATGCCGACCGGTTTCGTCATGCCTTGTCCCGTAAGGGAATCACGCCGTGATTCCCGGCAGACACAGCCGGAAAACTCCGGTGGTCTATGACAAGGAGGTTTATAAGCAGCGGCACAAGATAGAAATCATGTTCGGCCGACTCAAGGATTGGCGCAGAATAGCCATGCGTTATGACCGTTGTGCCCACACGTTCTTTTCGGCCATTTGTCTCGCTGTCATTGTCATCTTTTATATTTAATGAGTCCTGAACCTAATGTAAGAGCCTGCTCTGAAGAGCGGCTGACAAGCCTCTCTCTTGCTTTGGGGAACTACGTCCGGCGTTTGCTCAACTTTCAGACCTCTCATACATCGTTTTATCTTGACGAAAATCAGGCCATGGATATTCATTATACCGATATCATGAGCACATTTCGCCGCGATCAGGCCGATTTCGACGGATCCATCGGTCTGAAAGGACAGTCCTTTTACCTACGACCCGACATTTCATTCAGAAGCGCGCGGCGAGCTCATGACGATGCGTTGTCGAAAGGCGTGTGGCGGAACTCTGAGCATGGAAGAGGAAAGAACGTGACGGATACCGGAAACTCGAGGTTGCATGACCGGGCGAGCGTGGAAGCGGAGTCCATCGTCTTGAGATGTGCGCGTGCGGAGCACTGCAACGGCGTTGTGACGGCCTTGCAGCGACCGTGCTCCGTTTCTTGAGTTGTATTCAGATGTCTGACCGACTGGGAAGACAAGAAGGATGGAGCCAGAAAGGTGGCAGGGGGCGCGTTTGAGAGCTGGCTTGCTTAACACGCGGAGCAGTGCCACAATAGGTAGGATTCGCGCTGGAGTTTTTTCCGCGCGACAAGGAGAACATGGTAAATTTGTGTTCAATATCCCAACCAGGGTGGTTTTTCGGCAGAGGAGTGGAAAAAGGAAGTTGGCGGCTGGTACGCGAATACGGTGGCAGCGTCATCGATTTTGCCAAGGAAAAGGCTACGGCCTGGCCAACGGGGGAGATGTCTGGGAGCTTTTTAAGAAGAGAAAGGCGCACCTATGGGGGGCGTGCTGGCCATATCCTCAGCGGACAGCAAAATGAGTTCTTCCTGTGTGATCACCAGAGATCAGGGTGGATCAAGCGGGGGTAAACCAACGCGTTCTCCTGCCGTGCTTTACTGTCATGAATCCCGAACTCATGCTTACGCTTTCCGACTGGCAGACGTCCTGCGGCTGCGTGGATATTCTCATGCACACCACGGAACGGTGCTTCCACCGCAGCGGCGGTATGGAACTGACCGCCGGTATTGCCGAAACGCTGCTCAAACCGTGATGAAGAGTGTTTTTGTTCTCAAGGATGATCCTTCAAATTACAATGCCCGCTCCGAAGTAATGTGAGCGAGCAGTCTTTCGCACAACGGATTCTCCGGTTGCAGTCCCGATGGCTGAGACTGGGCGTGCCATAAGATAAAGCAGGAGATGAGCGGCCTTTTTGACGTGTCTCACGGTGCGGGGCTTTCTGCCGTATGGGGTAGTTTGAGCGCGCTATATGTACCATGCGGATGCGGCCCGTTTCGCCCGCTTTACGCATCGCGTCATGGGGGTAAGCGGCACCGGAGCTCATGAGGAAAAGGCGGAAAATGTTATCGCGTCATAGGTGGCCCCGTGGGTGTGGTTCATCCGCTGAGGGTGGACGACATGATAAATATTTACCATATGGCCCGCTAGAACTCTTGACTCCGGCAACGCCTGAACGACGAGAGATTGCCAGCAAACGGCCTGGTCGCAGGATGTGGGGTGTCTGGAATGATGAGAAAAGCACCGGCTGTACCTCCGGTACGGGAAGCAGTAAGTGAAGATCCCGGCAGGTGTTTTGAAGTCGCGAGCCGGGCGCTCTTCGGCGTTCCAGAAGAGGGGGACAGTAGGAAAAGGGGGTAAGGATGGCAATGTCACAACGTGAGGGCGTTCCCCATATCGTGCTGATGAAAGGCTCCACGGTGGGCAGGCTCAATGCGCCATGGAAAAAGGTGCTGCATCTTGCGGAGCGGAAAGTCATCCGCAAGGGGCAGATCGTGGACATCCGCATGGGGCTATCACGGCATGACGGCAGACCGTGCTTCTACTATGTCATTTCCGGCAGAATACGCCTGTCATATGTGAGCCGCAGCGGAGAGGAGCGCCCTATTCTGTATGCCGGGCCGGAAACGCTCATGAACGTTCCTTCCGTCATTGTGGGCGACGAGGACAATACGCTGGTCACCTGCACGCAGGATGCCGAAGTCGCCTTGTTCGACGCTGCGCTTCTGTCGGATGAGAGTTTTGTCGCCGCTCATCCCGATCTGATGGTCAATCTCGTGCATTCTTTGTGCGTGCACATGGTCATCCATTCCCAGCGGCTGGCCGAAACCTCGCTCACCAATTCCGTGACGCAGGTCTGCCGTATCATTCGCGAGCTTTTCGAGCGAAACGGCGGCAGAGCGGTGTTCGCACCGGGTATGACGCAGCAGGAACTGGCTCTCCTTTTGGGAATACATCGCACGACACTGACGCGCATTTTGTGCCGGTTGCACACAATGGGTGTGGTAGGTCGGTTCACCAAGCGGGAGCTGGAGATTCTTGACCCTCAGCGCCTGAGAGAACTTGCGGAAATCTCGTGAATAATTTTTTCAGCGACGTCCGGGGCCGCTTCCTATTTCGGGCGTATCCCCGTTTTTTTAGAGCGCGGATGGTCGTCGTTCTTCGACGTTTTCAGAAAAGAAGCGGCAGGAGGCGGCATTTTTATATAAAGTGAAAAAAAGTGCAAAAATGATGCAATTGCACTACTCCGTTCCGTCGTGACCCGCCATAACAGAGTCAAAGCAGAAAAGCTGAAAGGAGGTTTTTCATGCACGATTCTGGTGAGAAGGCGGTCATCACGCACGAGACTGATGTTCTTGTGCTCGGTGCGGGCGCGTCCGGTTGCGGCGCGGCGCTTGCGGCGAGCGGCAAGGGCGTTCATGTGCTCCTGGCGGATAAGGGCAAGCTGGAAAGCTGCGGTTCGCTCGGAGGCGGCAACGACCATTTTATGGCGGTGCTGAATACCGGAGCCCCCGGTGACGATGAAGCCACGGCCATCGATTTTTACTGCACGCCCATGACGGGCTACACTCCGGCTCAGGTGAAGCAGTGGCTCGCGGTCATGCCTCGCATGATAGAGATGCTCAAGTCTCTGGGCATTGAATTCCTGTATAATCCCGACGGAAGCTTCTACCGTACCACCGGATTCGGTCAACCCGGCAGCTGGTGGACCCACATCAACAATGGCAAGTACATCAAGCGCAGACTCGGCGGACTCATCCGTTCCAAGGGCGTGGACACCCTTGAGTATTTTCAATGCACTAGGCTTCTTGTGTGCGACGGACGCGTGGTCGGAGCGGCGGGCTTTCATGTGCTTGACGGTACCTTTCATGTAATTCATGCCCGTTCCGTGGTGCTGGCACTCGGCCGCCTTGCAGGTCGGGTGACAGTGAACTCGTCACTCAATCCGTTCAACATCGCCTTTTCTCCCTTCGTCACCGGCAGTCAGATAACACTGGGCTACGAGGCCGGTGCGGAGATCATCACATTGGACACCGAGCAGGAAGCCACCCTTATTCCCAAGGGCTGGGGATGTCCCGGCATGAACGGCATCACCTCCAGCGGAGCGAAGGGCATCAACGCCCTCGGCGAGCGCTACATGGCCAAGTATCATCCCATGATGGAAGTCGGCCCCCGTTGTCTTCTCGTGCGCGGAACGGCGCAGGAGCAGTCCGAGGGCAACGGTCCCCCTTTTGTGCTCGACCTTACGCACATCGACAAAGACATTTTGCACCACCTCCAGCACGACAGCATGCCAGGTGACAAGGAAACCTGGAACGACTACTGCGAGCAGGCCGGCATTGACTTCAGCAAAAAGGCCATGGAAGTGGAGCTTTCCGAACTTTACGTCAACGGCATCATGTACCTTAAGGACAACTTCGAGTCTCGTTCCGTGAAGGGACTTTTCGGCGGAAGCATGTTTCATGATTTTTCCGGCTCCATATGCAGTGGTTACATCGCCGGAACACATGCCGTGGAAGCCTGTTCCTTCTACGAACCCGAGGATGTGGACGAGGATGAAATACTCCGGGAGAAGGAACGGGTCTTTATGCCTCTTCATACGGAAGACGGCATACGGCAGGAAAAGTTCGAGGCTGCCATACGGCAGGTCATGAACTACTACATGGGATATGTGCGCAGCGGCAAGGGCATGAGCATAGCCTTGGAAAAGCTGGCCTACATTGAAAGTCGCATGAACGAAGTCATGGCTGCCAATCTGCATGAGCTCATGCGGACCCACGAATCCTTCCATCTTCTGCGCACCTGCATTCTGACCACTATGGCCTCTCTTGAACGCAAGGAGACCAGGTTCGTCTACAAGCGCACCGACTATCCCGAAGAGGATCATTCCTATGACGACAAGCTGCTTGTCGTCTTCCAAAAGGACGGCGCTCCCTTCTGCGAATGGCGCAGATCCGCCGTCCGCTAGAACTGCAGCGCGGACATGCGGTGAGAGGCCGTGACGCGGACGCGTCCTTTATCGACATCATTTTTTAAGGAGTTGGAGATGCCTCCTGTTTTCAGTAAAGAAACCAATGAGGTCTATGTCCGCAACGACGGACGTTTCGGTCAGGGGCGGACATCCCCTTGTGAGAACAAGTGCCCTCTCGGTAATCCCATTCAAAAGATGGAACGAGCCATTGCCGAGGGCGATCCCGCACGCGCGCTGTACGTTCTTCGCGCAGGCAACCCTTTCCCGGGCGTGACGGGCAGAGTTTGCCCGCACCCCTGCGAGGGAGCGTGCAACCGTGCTCAGTACGATGAGGCACTTTCCCTGCGTTCGCTGGAACGATATGCGGCGGATGCAGGCGCTGCCGACGTCCGCAGACTGAAGGTCCTGCCCGCCAGCGGCAAAAAGATCGCCGTCATAGGTTCCGGCCCCGCCGGGCTGGCTTGCGCCTATTTTTCCGCGTTGCTCGGCCATGACATCACAGTGTTCGAGGCTTCGCCCGTGGCGGGCGGCGTACCGCGTCAGTCCATTCCCGACTTTCGTCTGCCCAAGGACGTGGTGGACCACGAGGTAGGCATGATTCTTGACCTCGGCGTCCGCATTCTCACCAATACGGAAGTGGGGCGAGACATCAGCCTTGACGAGATCATATCCCGCTACGATGCCTGCCTGCTTGCTGTGGGCAACCGCAAGGGGCGTATGCTGAATATTCCCGGCATCGAATATGCACTTCCAGCCGTGTCGTTTCTGAGGGAGGCCAATCTGAGTCGCAAAAGTCTCGAAGGCAGGAAGGTGGTCATTCTTGGCGGCGGTGGCGTGGCTTTCGACAGCGCATTTACGGCCCGTAGGCTCGGAGCGGCGGAAACCAGCTTGATCTGTCTGGAAGATCGTGAGCACATGCGCGTGCCTCGCGCCGAAATCGAGCAGGCCGACGATGAGTCCGTCACGCTTCACACCGGTCATCTGGCTACTTCCGTCGAGGTGGAGAACGGGCGGGTGTACGCCGTGACGGCGGATGCAGTTTCCTCGTTTTCCTTTGACGAATCCGGGGCGTTGCACGCCGACTTCGTTCCCGGCGGCAAGCTTCGCGTGGAAGCAGACGTGGTTATCTGTGCGAGCGGCCTCATGGTTGACCTTTCCCTGCTGGACGACAGCGCGGCGGAAAAGGTGGAAAGAACGCCCCGGGGCTGCGTGAAGACTTCGTTCAGCGCCTCGTCGATTCCCGGTCTTTTTGCGGCCGGCGAATGCGCTAGCGGCCCGTCCTTGGTGTCTACGGCCGTGGCCGAGGGCCGAGCGGCGGCCTTTGACATTCATGCCTGGCTCACGGGAGTGGAGGCTGGACGCGCCGTCGACGCGTGGCTAGGTTCAGGACTCATTAAATATAAAAGATGACAATGGCAGCGAGACAAATGGCCGAAAAGAACGTGTGGGCACA
>CALUTB010000136.1 GCA_944323575.1 uncultured Mailhella sp.
CCTTCATATTCCATGATGTAGTGGAACAGCACGCTGAACACGGCCACGAACACGGTAAGAATGAGGATGACGCGGAAGAAGTATCCGAAGTTCCTTCGCGCTCCCTTCCCCTGGCTCAACAGAGAAAACTGACTGGGAAAAAATTTCATGGGGGCAGTATGCTCCGAGCCGTCGTTCTAGGCAAGAGTCTGCAAAAGGCCGCCGCCCCTTTTCGGAGCGGCGGCCTGTCTGTTTGCCGGTTGCGTCTTACAACGCGCGTCCACGGTTCCGCGAAAGCGGAGCCCGGCTTAGAAGCCCTTGGACTGCATGTAGTGAATGAGGTCGGTCACGCGGACGGAGTAGGCCCATTCGTTGTCGTACCAGCTCACCACCTTGGCGAGGGTGCCGTCCTGCACAGTGCAGTATTCGGATTCCACGATGGAGGAACGGGAGTCGCCCTTGAAGTCCATGGAGACGAGGGGAAGGTCGTTCACGCCGAGGATGCCCTTGAGGTAGGTCTCGGAAGCGGCGCGGAAGGCGTTCACCAGGGTTTCGGTGTCGGTGGACTTTTCAAGAATGGCGGAGAAGTCCACGATGGACACGGTGGGAGTGGGCACGCGCAGGGCATAGCCGGAGAAGCGGCCCTTGAGGGAAGGAATGACCTCGGCCACGGCCTTGGCGGCGCCAGTGCTGGTGGGAATGATGTTCAGAGCGGCAGCGCGGGCGCGACGCAGGTCCTTGTGGGGCAGGTCGAGGATGCGCTGGTCGTTGGTGTAGGAATGCACGGTGACCATGTTGCCGAGCTTGAGGCCGAATTCCTGATGCATGACCTTGGCCACGGGAGCGAGGCAGTTGGTGGTGCAGGAGGCGTTGGACAGAATGTGGTGCTTGGCGGGATCGTACATGTCCTGGTTCACGCCCATGACCACGGTGAGATCGGGCTGCTTGGCGGGAGCGGAAATGATGACCTTCTTGGCGCCGCGTTCCAGATGCACGCCGGCCTGAGGAGCGGTGCGGAAGATACCGGTGGATTCCACCACCACGTCAACGTCGAGGGCCTTCCAGGGCAGGTTGTTGGGATCGCGTTCGGCGAGGCAGGCCACGTTCCAGTCGCCGACCTTGACCATGGTGCAGTCGACGCCGCCAACGGAAGTCTTTTCAGGGGAGACTTCACAGCAGAAGGCGGCGGGGCCGTAGGAGCTGTCGTGCTGAAGCAGATGGAAATTGGTATTGGCATCCATCAGGTCATTGATGGCAACGATTTCAGCGCTGTCGGCATACTTGCCGTACATGGCGCGGAAGACCTGACGACCGATACGGCCGAAGCCGTTGATAGCAACTCTTACCTTTTTCATGATTCCTTTCCTTTGCCCGGGCAGCCCGGGACGTTCGATTGAAGGCTCAGACATGACGCCTCACGGTACGGACGGATCAGCCTTTTCCGTCCGAAGCCAGAGGATTCTGGCACCGTGTTTAAAAAATCACAAGAGCAAAGTTCAGAATATCAGAATTCACCCTCATCCGCAAATCATTTTTTCTTCCGAAGCCCGAAAAACGGCATACCCCCGGGCAAACGCTTGCCAAATGCCGGCAAACGGGAGTATTCTGCCTGACTCATCCTTATTTACAGAGGGGGATTTTCATGCATCCTTTCGCTTCCGCTCCGCAGGCGGCGCTTTCCGGCGATCACTCCACACTGCCCGACATCAGCGGGCTTTCCCTTGCTGAGGCTCCCGTCAGCCGTAAGGCCAAGATTCAGGACGTAGACGGTATGTCCAACCTCATCAACGAGTTTGCATCCGCACGCATCATGCTGGCCCGAGGACCGCTGTATCTGTATCAGAACATTCAGGATTACCGGGTCATCACCGCCGAGATGAACGGAAGGGAAGTCGTCCTTGCCTGTGGAGGTCTGCACGTTCTGTGGGAAGATCTTACCGAAGTGCGTTCCGTAGCCGTACATCCCCAGCTCCAGCGCAGAGGCATCGGACGACGTCTTGTACAAGATCTCATCCAGGATGCGCGCTCGCTGGGCGCCGCGCACGTGTTCACCTTCACGCTGGCTCCGGGCTTCTTCTCCTCTCTGGGATTTTCCGCCGTTGATCGTGAGACGCTCTCCCCCGTGGTCTGGGCCGAATGCAGCAAGTGCCCGAAGTTTTATAAATGTGATGAAGTCGGCATGATGCTGCACTTCTGATGCCGTATCTACAGGAGCATGCCATGAGCAACCTCAAAAATCGTGACTTTCTGAAAATCGCAGATTTCAGCCGGGAAGAACTGACCTATCTGATCCGTCTTGCCGCCCGACTCAAGAAGCTTCGCAGGGACGGCAAGGAACCGCAGTTCCTCAAGGGCAAGAATGTGGCGCTCGTCTTCGAAAAGACATCCACCCGCACCCGCTGCGCCTTTGAAACCTCCCTGTACGACCAAGGCGCCCACTGCACCTATCTGAGCGACGGCTCTCAGATCGGCAAGAAGGAATCCATGGCCGATACCGCCCGGGTTCTCTCCCGCATGTACGACGGCATCGAGTATCGCGGATACGGCCAGGACATCGTGGAAAAACTGGCGGAATATTCCTCCGTACCCGTATGGAACGGACTCACCAATGAAGCCCATCCCACGCAGATTCTGGCCGATTTTCTCACCATGACCGAGCACTGCGACAAGCCCCTTCATGAAATCACCTTCGCCTATCTCGGCGATGCCCGCTACAACATGGGCAACTCTCTCATGATGGGCGCGGCCAAAATGGGCATGAAGTTCCGTTCCGTCGCTCCTGCCATCCTTCAGACCAGCGACGAAATCTATCGGATGTGCCTTGCCGAAGCCGAGAAATCGGGCGCAGAAATCGTTCGTACCGACGATGTGGCCGAAGGCGTGAAGGGCTGCGATTTCGTGTATACCGACGTATGGGTATCCATGGGAGAACCCGACGAGGTATGGAAGGAACGCATCGAACTGCTGCTGCCCTATCAGGTAAACACGCGCGTCATGGAGCTGACCGGCAATCCCGACTGCAAGTTCATGCACTGCCTGCCCGCCTTCCACAATCGGGAAACGGCCATAGGGGAGTCCATCTACCGGAAGTTCGGGCTTGAAGCCCTGGAAGTGACGGAAGACGTGTTCGAATCTCCGAATTCCATCGTGTTCGACGAGGCCGAAAACCGAAAACATACCATCAAAGCCGTCATGGTCGCCACACTCGCGGACATTCCACCCATCTTCTTTGAAGACTGAGAACCACCTGTTACGGGAGGGGGAAGATATCCCCTCCCCGCGGCGTTCCGGACATTTTTTCTTCATCCGCAACACTTCCCTTTTTCTTCCTGCTGTCAGGAAGGAGAAGGAGCGGAGTCGTCATGGACCGTTGCCGGAACAGATGCTTCGCCTGAACCATCCGGTATGACATCTTCAACTTCCCGCCCGTCCACCTGCGAATCTGCGAAGGTTTCTTTTCCGAAACTCTCTCCTTTTTCACTTGCCTTTTTTTCAAATACAGGCTATTGCTAGCAGTCCTTACGATACAAAAGGTATCAAGTTTCAGCAGCATTCCGCCCCACTCGGGCTTTTTATGGAGGATATACCATGGGTAAACAGTGTGAGATCTGCGGCAAGAAAGCTCAGGTGGGCAACCTTGTGAGCCATTCCAATATCAAGACCAAGCGTCGCTTCAATCCCAACCTGCAGGCTGTCCGTCATCAGGACGCCGACGGCACCGTGCGTACCATCAATGTGTGCACCCGCTGCCTCCGTTCCGGCGCCGTGGTGAAGCCCGTCGTCAAGAATGACGCCGAATAAGCAGATTTGCCGATCTTTCCAGAAGGCGGGGATAGCATCTCCGCCTTTTTTGATTAATAATTTTCCTGCAGACTTTTATTCCGCAAACAACCGGTCTCCCTTCTTCCGGCCATCCGCCCCATGAACGACATCCGCGCCGCCTTCCGTCATCGTCCTCAAAGCCGCATTTCCATGTGGCGTCGTCCTGCACAAGTACCGGCAGGATGGCGCATTGTGGACTTCCGCGGACCGGGACATATGGGCCGTGAGCTGCCCGCTCCCGGCACGCGACAGATGGAACTGCTCCGGCTTGTGCTCGACTCCGGGAACATTCCCTACATGATCACGGGGCACGGCTCGCAGACCCGGGCTTTCGTACCCGCCATGTTCGAGGATGTCGCCCGCTCGGAACTTGCCGCCGTGGCGTCGGAAAAAAAGCCGGCCCCGCGTCCCGTGCCGCTGCGGCACAATGCTCACTGGGCCATGCTTGTCATGCTTTTTCTCGTATTCTGGTACGGCTTGTACCAGGGCTGGTGGCCTCTGCCCTTCGAACATCTGCCCGACCCCGAATACTGGGTACGCTGCGGTAAACTCAACGTGACCGAAGTCCGCGCCGGCGAATGGTGGCGTACGGTCACGGCCCTCACGCTGCATGCCGACACGCTTCACCTCTTCAGCAACGTCCTTTTCGGCACGCCTTTTCTCATTCTGCTTGCCCAGCGCATCGGACTCGGACTCACGCTCTCGGCAACGCTTGTCGCCGGGATGCTCGGCAACGCCCTGAACGTATTCTATCGTGATCCCGGATACTCCAGTCTCGGATTCTCCAC
Source organism: uncultured Mailhella sp. (assembly GCA_944323575.1). Taxonomy (GTDB): domain Bacteria; phylum Desulfobacterota; class Desulfovibrionia; order Desulfovibrionales; family Desulfovibrionaceae; genus Mailhella. The sequence continues at coordinate 4,590 of CALUTB010000136.1, forward strand.
CGCCATGTTCGGCATCGTGGGCCTGCTCTGTGCCGATGTCGTCGTCCGCTCTCCCATGCGCGGATTCCGACGTCTGATCCTTCCCGTCTCGGCGGGCATGGCATTTCTGGCCATGCTCGGCACGGAAGGAAAGAACGTGGACTATGCGGCCCATGTCTTCGGACTTCTTTCCGGCTTCATCGTCGGACTTGCCGTCAGCTTCGCCTTGCGGCATCATGACGGCCTTCCCCGCACACTGGAATTTGCGCTCGGCTGTGCCGCTCCGCTGTTTCTGCTTCTGTGCTGGCATCTTGCACTATAACTTCAATATCGAGGCATTCATGGACAAAGCCCCCGGCACCTTCGAACTTCTGGGCAGGGACGGCAACGCCCGTGCCGGCCTGCTTCATACCGCGCACGGCGCCATTGAAACCCCCATCTTCATGCCCGTAGGTACCGTGGGCAGCGTCAAGGCCCTCGCTCCAGACGATCTGGAAGCCACGGGCGCCCAGATCATTCTGGGCAACACCTATCACCTCTATCTGCGCCCCGGTGATGAGCTTGTGGCCAGACGCGGCGGACTGCATGAGTTCATCCGCTGGAACAGACCCATTCTCACGGACAGCGGCGGGTTTCAGGCCTTCAGCCTGAGCAGGCTGAACAAAATGATGAAGGACGGAGTGGAATTCCGCTCCCACATCGACGGCTCAAAGCATATGTTCACGCCGGAGAAGGTCATCTCCATTCAGCGGAACCTGAACTCCGACATCATGATGCCGCTGGACGTCTGCCTCGGCTACGGGGCCACGCATGAAGAAGCCGAAAAAGCCGTGAAACGTACCACCGAATGGGCACAGCGCTGCCGTGATGCCTATCCGGCAGGCAGCGCCGGCAACCTGCTGTTCGGCATCGTGCAGGGTTGTACCTACCCAGAACTGCGTGAATCCTCGGCAAGGCAGCTCATGGACATCGGCTTCGAGGGATATGCCATCGGAGGTCTTGCCGTAGGTGAACCCAAGAATCTCATGATGAAGAGCCTGCGTATTCTGAATCCTGTCCTTCCTCAGAACAAGCCCCGCTATCTCATGGGCGTGGGAACGCCGCTGGACATTCTGCACGGCATTGAGGCGGGCGTGGACATGTTCGACTGCGTGCTTCCCACCAGAAACGCCCGTAATGGCACGCTCTACACCTCGGAAGGCAAGATCAACATCAAACGCGCCCAGTATGCCGAGGACGACAGCCCTCTCGATCCGAAGTGCGGCTGCTACACCTGCCGTACCTTCAGCAAGGCCTATCTGCGCCATCTGTACGTGAGTCAGGAACTGCTCGCCTTCAGGCTCAACTCCCTGCACAACCTCACCTATTTCCTCAACATGGTTAAAGGCGCACGCAAGGCCATCCTTGAAGGCCGTTACAAAGCGTTCAAAGCCGAATACGAGGCGAAATATCCCGAAGAGGACACCCTCTTCGACGCTCCGGAACTCTAGGTTCAGGACTCATTAAATATAAAAGATGACAATGGCAGCAAGACAAATGGCCGAAAAGAACGTGTGGGCACAA
>CALUTB010000137.1 GCA_944323575.1 uncultured Mailhella sp.
ACCCACGTCGCTCTGGTGAAGGGCAACGTCGACGAACGCATCGACCCCTCCCCCGTGCTCGTCCGCGTGCACAGCGAATGCCTCACCGGCGACGCCTTCGGCTCCCTGCGCTGCGACTGCGGCAATCAGCTCGCCGCAGCCCTCATGCAGATAGAAAAGGAAGGACGCGGCGCCCTGCTCTACATGCGTCAGGAAGGCCGCGGCATAGGTCTTGCCAACAAGATCCGCGCCTACGCCCTTCAGGAACAGGGCTACGACACCGTGGAAGCCAACATCAAGCTCGGCTTTGCCCCGGATCTGCGCGACTACGGCGCAGGTGCACAGATACTGCGCGATCTCGGCATCAGCCGCCTGCGCCTTATGACCAACAATCCCCGCAAGATCGTGGGACTGGAAGGTTACGGCATCGAAATTACGGAACGCGTTCCGCTGGAAATCGGTCTGTGCGCCGTCAACGAACATTACATGCGCACCAAACAGGAAAAAATGGGGCACATCCTTCATTTCGGCAGAAAGAAACAGGATGCCTGATTCCGACGCATGACGCGACCGTCGTCCTGCGCGGCACGGCCTCGCAGGAACGGACACGGATGTTCCCCCGTGCCCGGTCCGCTGCGCCGTCTCCGTCCGGCGACGACATCTTCACGCGCTCCGGCCCCCGGCCGGATACAACGACATCGAAGGAGAGACGCTATGGATATCATCGCCCGGAACATCAAAAACTGGGAAGAAAAAGTCCGTCAGAAAAACCCGTGGACCGTTCCCGTGGACGACGAAGTCATCGACAACGCCCGTCACGGCAACTGGTGCATCGTGCTCACCGCTCAGAAACCCGTTCCCGCCGCATGGTTCCCGCCGGTCAAAGGCAGGCGCATCCTGTGTCTGGCATCGGGCGGCGGTCAGCAGGGACCGATCCTGGCGGCCGCGGGCGCCGTGGTCACCGTGCTCGATCTCTCCGAAGCCCAGCTGGAACAGGACCGCTCCGTGGCCCGGCGCGAACATCTCGAACTGCATACCGTGCGCTCCAGCATGACCGATCTGTCCATGTTCGAGGCCGAAAGCTTCGACATCATCGTGCATCCGGTCTCCAACGTGTTCATCCCCCATGTGCAGCCGGTCTGGAACGAGGCCTTCCGCGTGCTCGCCAAAGGCGGCGTGCTCATGAGCGGCTTCATGAATCCCGTGTTCTACATGTTCGATGAGGAGCTTGAAAAACAGGGCGTGCTTCAGGTGAAATATCCTCTGCCCTACTCCGACCTCGACTACCTGGACAAGGAAGCCCTCGAAAGCAAGGACGGCGCCATAGAATTCGGTCACTCCCTCGAAGAGCAGATTCAGGGCCAGATCTCCGCAGGCTTCGTCATCACCGGTTTCTACGAAGACACCTTCGGCGGCGAACGCCTGCTCGACCGCTTCTGCCCATCGTTCATGGCCACCAGAGCCGTCAAACCATAAGCATCGGCTCAAGGAGGCGGCGTTGTGAAAACGCCGTTCCCGTCCTTCTCCCGTCCCCTTTTCCGCGTCAGGGGACGAGAAAACGGTCGGGATGCCGATGCGCCTTAAAAAACGTCCCTCGGGAAAACAGCGGACCTGCAGGGCATCCGCAGAACGCCCGCCGACCTTTTACGCGATGAAAAGGCGGACGACCTTACGGTCGTCCGCCTTTCTTCATGGCAGCCGGACAGGATACCTGCCGCCCGGCTGCCGTCCTTCTGAGAAAAGACCTCAGAACGAGTAGCGCAGACCCACGGTGCCGCGCCATTCCTCATCGATCTGTGCGCCTTCCGTGCGCTCCAGATCCGCCCACAACGACGCGCTTTCCGTCAGACGCAGATTCGTGCCGATACCGTATTCAAACCAGGTATCCTGACCGTCGATCTCATACACGTTCACCGCACCGCCGTTCCGGCCGGAAATCTTCGCATCGCCGAGGAACTGCTGCACCACCGACGCACGGGCATACACGTCGCCCATCTCGCCGGGAAGCTTCCAGCCCGCGGATACGCCCGCACGACCGATCAGGCTGTCCGTGCCGTCCACGTCATAGCGCGCAGAGCCGAGGCTGAACTTGTCGCCGTCCACATAGGTGTAGGCCAGTTCCAGCTGAGGCTCGACATAGAACTGATCGTATATGTCGAAACGCCAGCCGAATTCGCCGGAAAGCGACGCCACCACGCTGTCGATGCTGCCCTTGTATCCCGCCAGATTCACGTCCGTATCGAAGCTGCCCAGACGGGCGATCACATCGGCAAACATGCCGTTGTCCGCCATCCACACGCCGTAGCCGGCCACGGCCACGCCTTCCATCTCGGACGAGCCGCGACGATGGTCGCCGTCGCCGTAGGTGAAGCTCGCCGCAAGACCCACGCGAATGTTGTCCCAGGCGGTCAGCGTATCCGCACCGATCTGCACCGTGTTGAAGTCGTTGGTCAGACCGCTGTCACCCTTGAGACGGCCGCCGTCCCAGCGCATCCATGCGCCGCTCTCCCCGTTCACGGAACGAAGATCGCCCATGCGCTTGCGGATGTCGTTGTTCAGAATGCGGTCGAGAGAACGCGACGTGATCGAAGCAATTTCCAGCGCCGATTCCATCACATGGTTCTTCCCCATGCTCACGGTGCCGTCCGTGCCGATGTTCATCGCGCCGTTCACAAGACCTTCCGCCACGCTGCCCGTCAGGGCCATCTCGCCGCTGGTAGCGCTCACGTTGCTCATGAGATCCTTGGCCTGCGCCGCCGTGATGTCATCCGAGGTCACGCCCGTCAAGTTCACGTTGAGCGCGGAATTATCCGCGGCAGAGGCGACAACCATCGTGCCCGCCTTCTCGCCTTCCTTCGCCGGAGACTGATGCATGCAACCGCTTCCCGCTCATGATAGAAAAACATCATGAAACATATGTCAAAAAAGTGTACTTTTCCGACATATTGGCTTTGATGCGACCAGGAATTATTTTTTACTGGAAATGTTTAGTGTTCGCTGATACTTTGATCGAAGAAAGGGGCACAGTCGTAGTGTGTCGGAAATGTACACTTTTCCGCCATGTTGCGGCATCTCTTTCATGTATTTCCGGCTCTTTCCGAAATGACGATGCCCCGACGGCCTTTGAAGGACGCCGGGGCATGAATCATGACGGAGACTGAACGGTACGGGCGTCAGCGTCTGCTGCTCTGGGAAAGAAACAGGCCCGCCAGCGTGAGCACGGTGCCGAGGGCGGAGAGAAGCGTAAGGGGTTCGTCCAGCACGATCACGGAGACGATCACGGTGATCACGGGCACGAGATAGATGTACAGACTGGCGCGCACGGTGCCGAGCGCGCGCACGGCCATGTTCCAGGTTGTGAAGCACAGGGCCGAGGCAACGAGACCGAGAAAGAGCAGGTTGACGAGATTGACGGGTTTGAGCAGGCGCGCGGCGTCCAGATCGAAGCCGAAGAAGGAGAGAAAGGGAAGCATGAAGAGCAGTCCCCAGCCGAAGGTGACCCGTGTGATCTGAAGGGATGAGCAGCCCCAGTGTCCCATGACGCTGGTAAGGCATGCATAAAAGGCCCAGACCAGCCCGGCGGTGACGGCGAGAACATCGCCCAGAGGATTGAGGGAAAGCCTGCTTCCGTTGAAGGAGATGAGACAGATGCCCGTCATGGCCACAAGAAAGCCGAGCGCAAAGCGGAGTCCGAGTCTTTCCCGGCTCCGGAAGACGACTCTGGCCACCAGTGCGGTAAAGAGCGGCGCAGCGGCAAGGATGACCGCCACGTTGGACGCAAGCGTATGGCCGAGGGCGATGTTTTCCAGAAGATAGTAGAGACAGATGCCGGTCAGACCTGCGCCCGCCACGATGAGACGGCGACGGGCAGTCATGCCGGGCAGTTTTCCGGGGCTGAGCGCGTACAGGACGCAGAAGGCCATGACGAAGCGGAGAAACAGAATCTCCACAGGACTGAAGTCGACAAGCAGTACCTTGGTGCAGACAAAGGTGATGCCCCAGACGATGATGGTGAAAAGCGCCACGGCATGGCCGACGGCAGTTTTTTTCATGGTCATGACGGAACCCGGGAAAACGAGAACGGCGACCCGGCGGCATCAGGGGACGCCGCCGGGCAACGATGCATTGACGGGGAAGGACGCCGCAGAGAACCCCCGAAACGCGGAAACGCAAAACTGTCGACCGCGGGCCGGAGGAACGTTTTCGCTGCGAAGCGCCGCTTCAGCAGAAGGATCAGCGGATGAAGTTGGTGCGGATCACCGGCTCCATGACGGGCAGAGGCACGCCGGCGGCGCGTCCGGCCTCAAAGCAGCGGAGCATCCAGGCCATGTTGCGGGCCAGATGACGCATGGTCTGCATGCCTTCAAGATCCTGCCGGACCTCGTCGGGCGTGTTGCCGTGCACCTGATTCCAGTATGAGGACGTGACCACGGGCATGTTGTTCATGCCGAAATACTTGTTGATCTGCTCGAAGGCCGCCGTTGCGCCGCCGCGACGGCAGCTGACCACGGCTGCGCCGGGCTTGTTCGCAAACAGGGAGCCGCCGCAGAAGAACAGACGATCGAGGAAACTCTCGAGCTGACCGGACGCGGATGCATAATACACCGGCGAACCGAATACGAAGCCGTCGAACTCCGGAACGAGATCAAGCACCTCGTTCACCAGGTCGTTGCGGAAACAGCGTCCGGTCCTGCGGCAGGATCCGCAGGCGATGCAGCCGGCAACGGGCTGCGTTCCCAGCTGAAAGATTCTGGAGCCGATACCCTGACGTTCCAGTTCCGCGGCCACTTCGGAAAGCGCCGTCCAAGTGCAGCCTTTGGGATGCGGACTGCCGTTGACAAGAAGAACCTGCATGACAACCTCCTGAAAATAAGAGCATAAAACATTCCGTCGAACCTGACGGAAAAAACAGACACTGATGAAAAAGACCGATTCGTTGCGTATGCCCATCCGACGCCGCGGCCCGTCGGCGCAGGACACTCCGAGGAATGCGGAACCTGCACGGCAAAAGACCGTCCGAAAGCGGCCGGAAGCCTGGGATCGTTGAAAAAACGCAGTGCCGCCGTACAAATATGTTCAGTCTGCTGAGAAAACCGTCATCTTCGAACGGCGCGACCACGGCCTTTCCGGAAATCCCTCCCTGTCGCTGATGCCGCAGAACGGAACCGGCGGTCGTGGGCAGCACGCCACGGCACTGACGCGACTGTCCGGACAGCGTCCGCAGGAGCTTTCCGGCTCAGTGCCGCTCCCCGACCTCCTGTTGCCGTACAAGGATTCCGGCCATGCACCCGCACTCCCTTCCGCGCTGCAATCCGAGGGGCAGGAGGGAAGCATCCCCCCCGATGGAGCAGGGGGCAACCGATATTCGTCCCCTTCTCTCTCCCGCAGACGCGGCACTCCGTGCCTTTCCTGTGTTTTTCAGCCGATGCCTTTTCCGAGGCGCGAAAAAAACGGAGCCTCGTAAAGAGCGCTCCGTTCGCGGCAGGCAGACGGGATCAGCGGGCGACGATGACGCGTGCGGGGCGCAGCAGGTGGTCGTTGAGTCTGTAGCCCTTCTGCATGACGCGCACGATGCAGCCGGGATCGACGTCTTCGACCTCCTCCTGTCCGACGGCTTCGTGATCATTGGGGTCGAAGGGCTGTCCGGCTTCTCCGACGGGGACGAGTCCGTGTTTTTTCAGGGCGTCGAGAAGCATGGATCGTGTCATTTCCACGCCCACCATCATATTGCGGCTCTCTTCCGACTGACCGCCGTACTGAAGAGCGAGATCGAGATTGTCCAGGGTGGGAAGCAGATCGGCAAGAACCTTTTCGGCGGCGTAGCGGGCCTGTTCTTCCTTTTCACGCTGGACGCGTTTCTTGAAGTTGTCCATTTCGGCCAGCGCGCGGAGTTTGACGGCGTTGGCCTCGGCGGCCACATTGCAGGCGGCACAGAGTCTGGCGCGACACTCCTCGAGCTGCTCTTCTTCCGATTTTTCCGGAACGGGAACTTCGTTTTCCGGGGTCTGGTCCCGGTTTTCGAGTTCCGCCTCTTCGTTCACGGCATCCTTATGTTCAAATTCCTGACTCATGAAAAGACCTCCAACAGTGGTACTGGGAAAGTAGGAACGAAGAAGCGCTCTGTCAAGGCTGTTCAG
>CALUTB010000138.1 GCA_944323575.1 uncultured Mailhella sp.
TCGTGGAAGTGCGCGCCACCAACGGCGATACCTTCCTCGGCGGCGAAGACTTCGACCAGCGCATCATCCGCTACATAGTGGATGAGTTCAAGGGACAGTACGGCATTGATCTGTCGCAGGACCGCATGGCTCTGCAGCGTCTGAAGGAAGCCGCTGAAAACGCCAAGAAGGAACTTTCCAACTCGCTGGAAACCCAGATCAACCTGCCCTTCATCACGGCCGACGCCTCCGGGCCCAAGCATCTCATGATGACCCTGACCCGTGCAAAGCTGGAACAGATGGTCATGGATCTGGTGGAACGCTCCATCGAACCCTGCCGCAAGGCTCTCGCCGATGCCGGTCTTTCCGCTTCCGATATCGACGAAGTCGTTCTGGTCGGCGGCATGACCCGTATGCCTCTGGTGCAGCAGAAGGTCGGCGAATTCTTCGGCAAGGATCCCAACCGTTCCGTGAACCCTGATGAAGTGGTCGCCATGGGCGCGTCCATCCAGGGCGCCATCCTTACCGGCGACGTCAAGGACGTGCTGCTGCTCGATGTGACGCCTCTGTCCCTCGGCATCGAAACCATGGGCGGCGTGTTCACCAAGCTGATCGACCGCAACACCACCATTCCTACCCGCAAGAGTCAGACCTTCTCCACAGCCGCGGACAACCAGCCCGCCGTGGACATCCATGTTCTGCAGGGCGAACGTCCCATGGCGGCCGACAACATGACTCTGGGCAACTTCCAGCTCACCGGCATTCCCGCCGCTCCCCGCGGCGTGCCGCAGATCGAGGTCACCTTCGACATCGACGCCAACGGCATCGTGAACGTCTCCGCCAAGGATCTCGGCACCGGCAAGGAACAGTCCATCCAGATCAAGTCCTCTTCCGGTCTCAGCGAGGAAGAGATCAACAAGCTGGTGCGCGAAGCTGAAGCCAATGCGGCCGAGGACAAGAAGAAGCAGGAAAACATCGAGGCCCGCAACCAGGCCGATGCCCTCATCTACGCCACCGAGAAGTCCCTCAAGGATCTCGGCGACAAGGTGGATCCTGCCGTCAAGTCCGACGTGGAAAGCAAGACCGAGGTCTTGAAGAAGGCCATGGAAGGCAGCGACACCGAAGCCATCAAGAAGGCTTCCGATGATCTGTCCCAGGCTTCTCACAAGCTCGCGGAAATGCTGTACAAGAACGCTCAGGCCCAGCAGGGTGCCCAGGCCGGCCAGCAGGCTCAGCCGAACGACGGCAAGAAGGATGACGACGTCGTGGACGCCGATTTCACCGAAGTGAAGTAATTTCTCCTCTTCAGCATTGACTGCGCGAAGGCCCCGCTCCCCATCAGAGGAGCGGGGCCTTCTGCGTTAAAGGGGTGCGGACGCGTGTTTCCGCGGCCGTCGTCGGGTCGGCATTGTGCCGTCTCCTACAGAACGGCCTGATAGACGGCGACGAGAACGAGATAGCGGAGCAGCTTTGCCGTGAGCGTGATGGCAAGGAAGGAAGGGAAGGGCTCGCGCAGAACACCCGCGGCAAGCGTGAGGGGATCGCCTATCACGGGAACCCAGCTCAGCAGCAGGGACCAGCGGCCGTATCTGTGATACCATGCCTCGGCCCGGTGAAGCGTGGCCTCGCTGACCGGAAACCAGCGGGCGTTCATGCATCTGTGGGCGAAAATGCCGAGCAGCCAGTTCATGGCCGAACCGAGAGTGTTGCCTGTCGTGGCGACGGCGACAAGCCCCCACGGCGAATGTTCTCCTCCGGCGACCAGGGCAACGAGCACGGCTTCGGACTGGGCGGGAAAGATCGTGGCAGAGAGAAAGGCCACGACGAACATGAGAAGGTATTCCTTCATGACGTGTCCGCAGACGAAAAAGAACGGAGCGGATACCGCGTTCCGGAAGCGTTCTGGAAAAGGGTAAAAACGGGGCGTCCGGACGGACGCCCCGCATGGTGCAGACGGAAAGGCGCACTCATCCGGCCTCATGCCGCACTGAGCCGCCTGACGTATCACTGCATGGGATTGATGCGCACTTCCACGCGACGGTTCTGCTGACGGCCGTATTCGGTACTGTTGTCGGCAATGGGAGAGCTTTCACCGTAGCCGATGGCCTGAATGCGCGAGGGGTCGATGCCCCGCTGTACCAGCGCGTTCTTCACGCTTTCGGCGCGGCGTCCGGAAAGCTGCTGATTATAGGACTCGGATCCGGTGCTGTCGGTATGGCCCGCGATGAGAATGGTGGTCTGCGGATAGGAGGAAAGCACCTGCGCCACGCGGTCGAGTTCGGTGTACAGACCGGGACGGATGCTGGCGGAGTTGACGTCGAAGGTGAAGTCGCTCTTGAAGGTCAGGGCGAGCGCGTTGCCTTCACGCTGGACGGCCACGGCCTGCGAATTGGCGAGCGCCTGACGCATGTCGTTTTCCTGCCGGTCCATCATGGATCCGATGCCGGTTCCGGCAAGACCGCCGATGACGGCGCCTGCCGCCGTGCCGATGAGTGTCGATTTGGTGTTGCCGCCGATGATCTGGCCGAGAATGGCGCCGGCCGCAGCGCCTCCTGCGGTGCCGTAGGCCGCGCCTCTGCCCATGTTGCTCTGCGTGGCGCAGCCGCTGCCGAGAAGCAGAGTGACGATGAGTCCCAACGTATAGATCTTTTTCATGGAACATCCTTCCTTTCTGGAATGGCCTTCATGACGAAGGGCGAAGAAGTCTTTTCTCTGCGGAAGAGCAGGTGCCGTCCGTTGCCGGGAACGTTTCGGGATGGCACTTTTTTAAAGCATAACCGTGACATGAAAAAAAGGCAATTGTGCCGAAAAGAGGAAAATAAATGAAGAATCAATGTGTTCCGTGAAATGCGGAGTGTTTCCTTGCAAAGCCTTTCAGAGTATGGAAAGAGTTTGAAACGTGACATTTTTCTTATTGCGGATAGAAAAGAACTGTGAAGGGCCAATGGTGCACGTTCAGGCCGAAGCCTTTTCATACCCTCCTCTTCCTTCCCTTTTCCGGACCGGTTCTTCTGCAGGGCACTGCAGAGGGACCGGTTTTTCATGGTCTTCAGGCGGCTGAGGGAACGAAAGCGACCGAAGCAGAAAAATTCCGGAGCAGGGAAAGCGTTTTGAGGTCAGGAACAGCCTGCGGGTCAAAGGACATGGGAATTTGAACCGTTGAAAGAAGACACGGCACCGACCTCGGAAGTTCAGACCGACACCCATGCGATGCGAATCAGCAGCAGACTCAGTGCCGGACAAAGCGCATTTTTTACGGACGGACTATCCTGTTTTTTCCCTTATGATGTGCATGGAGCAAAGGACAACGAGCAATGCTCCGAGGTTGAAGTTCCATATGTCTGTGGATGAATCGGCGTCCTGCCCGCAGGCCGTCAGCACAACTCCTGTCATGGTTGCCGGCGTGAACGTGATTGTCAGTGTCGGGACAATGTCTTTTTTCTCATCGTATTTTTAAGCAGCAGCCGGATTTCTGCCGCAAAGTCGCTTGAAATGAACGGCTGCGGACAATGACCATGGAAGACTTGTCATGGTATGAGCCGCATCACGGTTGAGCCATATGCTGTGATCTACTTCATTGTCGGATGGGCAGGGTGAGGCTTTTCTTGGACTATTTAAGGGTGTTGCCTGAACGGACTTGGGAACGCGCCTGTCCTCTGCTCGAATAGACGTGAAAATGGACATGATCATCCATGCCGAGGAGACTGGAGATTTCCTTTACGGTAAGAGTCGCATGGATAAGTAACCGTTTGAGCTGCAGCATCGATTCATTTTTACATATGACGAGGCATCGGCCCGGTGTTCGCCATGCAAGGGGCAGGTTTTTCTCCCGACAGCACCTGCGGCGACACTTTCGCGCATCACATAAACTACCGTGCGGCTTTTCCTGCGCTCGCTGCGGCGCCTTGCACGGGCCTGATGCTCTTCCTTGTGTCGGAGCGTTTCATGCCCGCACCGGCCGCCGTCTTTGGGAGCGGGGCGTCCATTCTGAGGGAGCCTCAGCACATGAGGGCGCAGGAGCGGAAGGGGAGCGCTTTTCTGTGGGCGGCATTCTTCGGCATCATCCGCGAGCTTCGCGGAAGGTCAGATCTCCGGCAGCCGGACAGCGCGCCGTGCCCGTGGCGGCGCGTACGGCCCTGTTGACGGCTTTTCCCATGACAAGTGCGGCCAGCGTGCCTACGGCATCCTGATTGGCACGGACGTGTCCCGTCGACAGGGCGTAGATGCTGTCTCCGTCGGCGGAGGTGTGCACGGGACGGATGGTTCTGGCCAGGCCGTTATGCGCCATGGAGGCAATCTTTTTCAGCTGACTCTTGCTGAAGGCGGCGTTGGTGACAACGGCTCCGATGGTCGTGTTTCCGGTGAAAAGATTGTCGGCCCGCCGTTCGCAGGTTCTGAACAGAGCCTCCTCGCTTTCGGCAAAGCGGCGTTTATCCGGAGAAAGCATGCCCGCGATCCGTGCACCCGTGTCGATGTCGAAGACGTCGCCGAGCGCATTCACGGCGACCAGTGCACCCACCATGACGTCCCCGATGCGTACGGCGAAGCTGCCCAGGCCCGATTTCATCATGGAGTCCGTTCCATTGAGCTTGCCGACGGTGCAGCCCGTTCCGGCGCCGACGCAACCGCATTCGCCTGCGTTCCGTTCGGCGTCGATGCACGCTGCGTACCCCATGCCCGCGTCAGGTCTGACCGACGCGTCGCCGATTTCAAGATCATACAGGCAGGACGCGCAGACCAGAGGCACTTTGGCAAATCCCGTGTCGAAGCCGCGGCCTCTTTCCTCCAGATAGCGCATGACGCCGTCCGCGGCGGCAAGACCGAAGGCGCTGCCTCCGCTCAGCAACAGAGCATGGATGCGTTCACAGGCGGCCGTAGGCGCGAGCAGTTCGGTTTCCCGTGAGGCGGGACCTCCGCCTCTGACGTCCACGGCCGCGGCCATGTCGTCGTCGGCAAGCAGTACGGTGCATCCTGTCATGCCCGCAGCGTTCTGCGCGTGTCCCGTGCGGAAGCCGGGAACGGTATTCAGGGGAATTTCGATCATGTAGTCGTTCATGGCATGCTCCCGGCGCACTGCGCGGAGGATTCCGTGCGTGTCTGAAGGATGAAGAAGGTTTGAGGGTGAGGGCCAAGATAACGCAAAATCCCCGCAGACCTTGACGGACTGAGGGGATCTTCAAAAACGTTCTGAGAGAGAGGGATTTGAACTGTAAATGTAACGTATTGATATCTTTTGGTAATATGGAAGTTGTGTTAATGAGCATACATCTTTTCATACATCCTTGTAGTGTATAAAAAATATGAATAATTTCAAATGATTATATAAAAATACCTGTCCAGCTCTGCTACTGCTCTTTCTGCGAAAAAATCTGGGTAGAGGGCTCCAGACATGCCAGAAAAAATTCATTCGTTGAGCTAAAAAACTCCCCACACCTTACGGCATGGGGAAGAAAAACATATCAAAAGCCAAGTCCTACATATTTAATAATATAGAAACTTCTTGAAAAGAGACACTCTATAAAAGGCATAGTAAAATATTGTAATTTCAATATATTATAGCATATATTCAATGCATTTTATGTAACCGAAGGATTGACGGAGACTTTTTATGGGTATTAGTACATCATATATAGCATGTATTTTTGCTATAATCTTATGAATAAAAAGTATCCGCACGCCCCCATAAACTAAATTGATCTTTATTATTTTTAATATATTTTTGTGTTTCTTCACGAGAAAGAAGGTAACAATTTTTATCCTCTGCTGCGAAGTCAGCAGTGGATGATTTTTGTTTTGAATTTTTCTTGCTGAATATTCCACCACGAGTAACATATTTAATATTTGGAATTTTATTTATAAATGTTTTTAGTGAGTCAATATTCAGTGATAAAATAATGTCTTCTAAATTTTTAGATTTTGTTATATAATTTATCTTTTTCTCAAGCGTTGATTTATTTGTTATTGATTGTATATTAGTTTGAATTTTATCGTCATGTATATACAATGA
>CALUTB010000139.1 GCA_944323575.1 uncultured Mailhella sp.
GTCCTTGCCCATACTTACTGCTTTTGGAACTTTTCTCTAGCCCCAATTTTTTTGAGGGAATTTTTATTTTTTCTTTTCCTGGATGAAGAAACGGGGATGTAGCTCAGTTGGGAGAGCGCGATATCCAAAAAATCGACCAAAATTTTTCTTCATTTTCTCTTAAAAACTGGCACAAAACTGGCACAACAAAGCAAGAATACAAAAGAAGGGGTTACGGCTTTATGCCATAACCCCTTGAAATACCTGGTGGAGATGAAGAGAATTGAACTCTTGGCCTCTTGAATGCCATTCAAGCGCTCTCCCAACTGAGCTACATCCCCGTCGCAGATGTAAATGTGCCAGATTCGGACACATCCGTCAAGAAAAATTTATCCGTTTTGGAATTTTCCGGCCGGACTTTCTATTCCAGCACGGCAAGAGCATCCAGAACGGGTTGAAGCGTTCCCTCTTCGCGGGCTTCCCGCATGAGGCGTCCGATGTACTGCAGCTGACGACGCTTCGCCTCAAAGCCGGAAAATTGGTCGTATTTCTCCAAGGCTTCGCGAAGATCCGAAGGCAACGGCAGCCTCGCCCGTCTGACGGCCGGCATTCTGGCGAGCGTTTCTCCCACGGCCTGCAGGGCGGTGCTGTCCCGTTTTTTCTGAGAACGGCTGACGCGTTCCTGTTCTTCTCCGCCGCCGATCTGATAACGATTCCTGCGGGGCATTACTGCTGCACCTCGGGACCGCTCTCTTCAGGATTGAAATTGGCGCTTTCTTCCATTTCCAGCGTGTCGATCTTCTCTTCCAGCCATTCCATCAGCGCGCGGGCCGTATGATAGTTGAACAGCACACGGGAATGAATGTGACGGGTAATCACACGTTCTTCCTCATCGAAAGGCACCACTTCCGCACCGAAGGCGCCGTCAGGCTCCACGGCCCGTTCGGAAAACGAGGGAAACTTGTCGCTTTCCACGTAGAAATTCACCTCTATTTCACCCTGCGGATTGATGCCGCCCCATACGCCGTGCGTATACTGAAGACGACAATCGGGATCCTGTGTGTATTCATAACGCACCCTGCTGGGATATCTGATCTGACTCATGCAAACCTCTCAAAAATAGCCGCCTCGCAGGCGGAGCCGAATTTCCTTTCATAGCCCGCCTTGCCCTGCAAGTAAAGAATATCCTCCGCTCCGGAGACCGTTTCCAGGCTGCCGCCCCTTGACGGAACGACAGCCTCACGGCACATTGAAACATTCCTGACGGCTCAGGCAAAACTGCGCCTGTCCGACACTACTGCCAAGAGGAATTCTCATGAACAGCCATACCAAGGAAACCCTACAGGTCCGTCCTGTTTTCGATTTTGAACTGCTGCTGAGCCTTCTTTCCGAAAAACGTCTGGGCGGAAAGGTCGTTGAAGAGCTGGCCGATGTATGGGAACGCTGGCTTCCCAAACTGCATGCCATCAAGCTGGAAACCGGCAAGGGGCGATATCTTGCCCTGTGGCTCGATCCCGAAGTGGAGGAGGAAGTCGACAGAGAATGGGCCAAGTCGGCCGAATACGGATACCGGCTGAGCGCTCTTGCCCAGACCATGTGCCAGTGTGCCGTCTATCAGCTCATGCCAGAAGTCGAGGAAGCCGGCTGCGCGCCCGCACCGCAGCCCACCGCGGTTCTTCGTGAAGCCCTCGCCGCCGAAGGTCTGAACTATCAGGACGTCACCCACTCCATGCTGCCCAAGTTCAGCATACTCACGCCCTATCCCTTCCACGGCGCCTGCGACATCTGCTATCTGCGCAATGAGTGCCCCAAGGCCAACGGTCAAACCAATCAGTTCCGCTCCTTTGAAATCGGCGGCGATCCCGAACAGAAGGCATGAGCATGAATCGCGAACATCTGAAGGAAGGATTCTTCCATATCTTCAAGGCGGCAGGCTATTCCCTGGCCGGACTTGCGACGGGCCTTCGTCTCAGTCTCGCCTTCCGGCAGGAAACCGGCATTCTCATTGCCCTCGTCATTCTTCTCTGCGTATGCGGAAAGCCCCTCACTACATGGCTCATCGCCCTTGGCGCGTGGCTGCTCGTGATGATGGCCGAACTCATCAACACCGCCATCGAAGAGGCGCTCAACCTCATAACGCGCGACTACAACATTGCCGTGAAGAACGCCAAGGACATGGCCTCCGCCGCCGTGTTCCTCATGCTCGCCCTGAACGCCGCGCTGTGGCTGTGCATATTCGTTCTTGATCTCTTCTAACATCACTCCGCTTCCGGCCGCTGCCGGAAATCTCTGCCCGCCGCGGGAGGGTAAACACCGACCGCTCAGACCGGATACGACCGCGTCACTGCAGCACAGGAATCCCATGAACACTGTCTTCTTGAAAAAAGGCGAAGACCGCCGAATGCGCATAGGACACCTGTGGGTGTTCAGCAACGAGATCGACGCAGGCCGCTCTCCTCTTTCTTCCTTTGCACCGGGCGAATCCGTGCTCGTCGCCGACGCCGGAGGACGCCATCTCGGTACAGGGTACATCAATCCGGCCTCGCTCATTGCCGTGCGTATGGTCAGCCGGAAAGCCTATGAACCGCTCGACGCGGATATTTTGCGCCGTCGACTCGCCGATGCTCTGGATCTGCGCGAAACCATGTTTTCCCGTCCCTTCTACCGTCTCTGCCACGGAGAAGGCGACTTTCTGCCCGGACTCATCGCCGACAGACACGGTGATCACATCGTCTGTCAGATGACGACGGCCGGCATGGACATCCACACCGAAACGCTGCTCGGCGTTCTGGATGAACTGCTCCATCCATCCTCCATTCTCCTCGACAATGACGTCGCCTCCCGGGATCTTGAAGGGCTGGAACGGTTCCAGCGCACCGCGCTGGGCGATGTTCCCGAGGAAATGCACGTGGAGGAGAACGACATGAACTATGCCGTTTCTCTCAGAGGAGGACAGAAAACGGGCTGGTTCTACGATCAGCGTCTGAACCGCGCCGCGCTCATCCCCTTTGTCCGATCCCGTCCCGGCTGTCATGTGCTGGACGCCTTCTGCTACGCCGGCGGCTTCGGAGCACTGGCCGCCAGACACGGCGCAGGGAAAGTCAGCTTTCTGGATGCTTCCGCCCACGCGCTGGGCTATGCCCGCCGCAATGCCGAACAGTTCGGCACGGAAACGGAAACGCTTCAGGGCGACGCGCTCACGCTTCTTGCCGATCTGCGCAGGGAGGGACGCACCTTCGACATCGTCTGTCTGGATCCTCCGGCCTTCATCAAGCGCAAGAAGGATACCAGACAGGGACTGGAAGCCTATCAGCGCGTCAACGAGCTGGGACTGGATCTGGTCCGCCCCGGCGGCATGCTCATGACCTGCTCCTGCTCCCATCATCTGGAAGCGGACGCGCTGCGCAACATGGTCACGCGCGCGGCGGGAAAGCGCCGCCGTTTCGCACGACTGCTTCGCCAGGGCATGCAGGGGCCGGATCATCCCATTCATCCGGCCATGCCTGAAACGGCCTATCTCAAAACCTTCCTTTTCCATCTGCCCGAATAGGCACATCTGCGGGGCGGTTCCACAAACGGAGCCGCCCCGCGTCGTTTCCGAGCCGGACAAAAGCCTTCGAAGAAGGTATGCTTGCCGCCCGTATCTTTTTTCTATAACGTGGAAAACGCGTACTTTTCGCGCAACATTTTCCGACGAAATGCCGGTACAAGAGGTTCCGCCATGACATCCATTCAGGCTACCCGCATGCTTACTCCGGGGCCTACGCCCATTCCCGACCGTGTCCGACTGGCCATGGCCGCTCCCCTGATTCATCATCGCAAGGATGCGTTCAAAACAATCCTGTCCGAAAACCAGATCATGCTGAAGGAACTGTTCTGTACGACGTCTCCCGTCATTCCTCTGGCCAGTTCCGGTACCGGCGGCATGAACGCCGCGGCTTTCAATCTGTTCCGGCCTGGAGAACGCGTGCTCGTGGTCACGGCCGGCTACTTCGGCAACCGCTGGGTGGACATAGTGAAGACACGGGGACTCGATCCCGTCGTTCTGCGCAGACCGGCAGGCGAATCCTTTGATCCGGAAGAAATCCGTGCCATGCTGGATGCCGATCTCTCCATACGCGGCGTGTTCATGCAGATCTCCGAAACATCCACAGGAGTACTGCATCCCGTGCAGGAGATTGCCGCCGTCACCCGCGGGCGGGACGTCCTTCTTGTGGCGGACGGTATTTCAGCCGTTTCCATCTCCCCCGTATGTATGGACGACTGGGGCATAGACTGCCTCATCACCGGTTCGCAGAAAGGCCTCATGCTTCCCCCCGGACTGGCCTTCGTGGCGCTGTCTCCCCGCGCATGGAAAAAGGCGGAAAGCGTCCGGAACCAGTGCTACTACTTCGACCTCATTCAGGAAAGAGCCTGCTGCGAAAAGAATCAGACCCACTATACATCGCCCATCAGCCTGCTTGTAGGCCTGCATGAAGCGCTGACCATACTCCAGGAATTCGGCATGGACAATGTGTTCAAAAAGCAGCGCGCCCTGACATCGATGGCCAGAACCGGCATCTCCGCCATGGGCATGGAGCTTTTCGTCAAGGATGAAAGACGCTGCACCTGGGGGCTTACCAGCATACGCATGCCCGACGACATTCCGGCAGGACCCGTTGTCGCCAGGGCCTTCAAGGACTGGGGCGTCATTCTCACCGCCGGTCAGGGGGATCTCAAGGACAAAGTGCTCCGACTCGCGCACATGGGATGGATAGACTGGGCCGATCTTGCCGCCGGTCTGCATGCGCTTGCCTGGAGTCTGCCCGTCAGGCCCAAAGGCTCCTATCTGGAAACGGCTCTTGCCGCCTACCACAGGGCGCTCGAAGATTAGGAACGCATCCGTCATCTTCTTGAAAAAACACGGCATTTAACTTCACGCGGCAGGAAGCAGATTCTAGGGAACCGACTTCCTGCCGCTGTAAAGCCTTCTCGAAAACCCGCCTCCATCCGGCAGTTTCCGCCGTCGCGTGCCTCCGCCCGAAGCATGGAAAATTCCGTCGTTCCGCATCACCACCGCCCAGCATTCTCAGAGAACGGCGACCGGGATCTCTTCTTATTCTTCGTATCCAGCCATCTATGAGCAAAACCATTTTCCTTTGATTTCCGTGTCCGTTTTTTTACTTGTAAAAAAAAGAACAAAGCTTTATTCAAAGGGAACAAGTTGTTGGAACAAAAAGAAGCCCCGCCTGCGCTTCTGTGTTTTCGGATCATGAAGAACAGACCGGATCATCGGCGAAAGATTGCGCCCATGAACTTTAACTTTCGTTTTTCCTGGCCGGAAAATCCGGTACATTACACTTAATTTACTGGTTTTTCATATTTTTTCCATCTTTCAGTTGCAGAAAAACGCTTTGTGAAGAACCAGTAATATGCAGTAATTATCTTGCATTTTCTCATCACTTGCTGGTAAACTGTTCCGTGATAGTTTTATTTTGACGACACGAACCTTATTCTCTGGAGGTTTTCAACATGGCTCCCAATATTCTCATCATCGGCGGCGTAGCCCTCGGTCCTAAGGCTGCCGCCAGAGCCAAAAGGCTCATGCCCGACAGCAACATCACGATGATCGATCAGGGGACCTACATCTCCTACGGCGGCTGCGGCATTCCCTACTTCGTCGGCGGCGACGTACCCCAGATGAATGGTCTGCGCACCACCAATGCCGGCGTCGTGCGCGACGAAGCCTTCTTCAAGGAACTCAAGGGCGTCAACGCGATCTGCCACACGCGAGCCCTTTCCATCAACCGCAGGGAAAAGACCGTCACCGTAGAAAACACCCTGACCGGCGAAAAGAGCGACATGCCCTACGACAAGCTGGTCATCGCCACGGGCAGCAGCCCCCGCATCCCCCCCATTCCCGGCGTGGATCTGAAGAACGTCACCTCCGTCACCTGCCTTGAGGCCGCCAAGGCCATTCAGGA
>CALUTB010000140.1 GCA_944323575.1 uncultured Mailhella sp.
CGGCGGAAAAGGCCCGCGGCTTTTCGGAAAACACGTCCACGGATCCGAGATAGCGGTCGTCGACGTACAGATGCAGCACCACGGCGGACTGAAAGCGTGAACGGCCGCAGTCGTGCATGTAGGCGCGCACGGGATTGTCCGCGCAGGAGCAGGTCAGCACGTAGCGTCTGCGCGAGCGTATGATGCCGCAGGCAAATTTCAGCACATTGTCCGGGATTTTCTCCAGCGACTCCCCTTCCTCCGAGCCGTCCCTGTGGCAGAGCGCCAGACGATGCACCGCACCCCTGTCCATCTCGAAGCGGCTGAGGGCCAGAGCGTCGACGGGCAGGAAGGCGGAAAGAAAGTGCAGGGTGTCGTGCAGCATGCGTCTGATGTCCGCGCCGCTGCAGATGCACGCCACGGCGCTGCGGAAGAGGGCGGGAGAAAGAAGGTCGGGCATGGCGACTCCGGAGAATAGTGAAGTGGAAATGTCCACATAAAGTGGAAATATACATGAAAAAGTGGATATTTCAACATTTTTGACGGGAAATGTCGAGGATGTTTCAGCATATCCCGTCGGAATCATGAAAAATAGTTTTCTTCGGCACGGCTCTTGCACAATGGAATGCGTCCCGGTGATCGATCATCGGCCCGTCCGGGGACAGGACGGGTCGGCAAACAGGAGAACGGATGCATGAAAACACTGAAGAGCTGTCTGCTCGGTCTGGCTCTGGTCATGGGAGTGGCCGGAACGGCCTGCGCCGCGCCCACGGTCTTTCCCACGGGCGTGACCATCTACAATCCCGAGAAGGCCTACAACGGCTACACGCTTCTGTGCGTGCTGCGCGCCACGCCCCACGGTCTGCCCCTCATCGACATGAACGGCAACGTGGTCAACAAATGGATGCGCGTGGAAGGTCAGCCCGCCCAGCTTCTGCCCAACGGCAACCTGCTGGCCGAGAAGGTGCTGTACGATCCCGACAAGTGGACGGGCCGCCTTCTGGAAGGCTCCGCCGTGGTGGAAAAGACCTGGGACGACAAAATCGTCTGGGAATGGGACAAAGGCGTTGAAATCGAGGCCACGCCGGAACTGAAGGCCAAGGGACAGAAGACCATGTGGAGCGCGCAGCAGCATCACGATCTGCAGCGCGAGGGCATGGCCGTGTACTACACGCCCACCTCCATGCCGAAGGAGAACGGCAGAACACTCATCCAGTGCCACAAGGAAGTGAACGGGCAGGACAGCGCCGCTCTGGTCATCGTGGACAAGGACGGCAATGTCGTCTGGTCGTGGAACTACATGGACCATGCCGACGACATGAAGGGCATCGCGAATTTCCAGAACGCGGCCTCCTGGCTCGGCCCCAACAAGTGGTACGATGCGGGCGACGAACGTTTTCATCCGGAGAACATCATCTGCGACGACGGTCAGTCCGTCATCTACATTCTCGATCACAAGACCGGCAAGCCCGTATGGCAGGTCGGTCCGGAGTACGGAAAGGACGATCCGCTGCGTCATCTGGGCATGAGGCTTGAAGAGGGCGGCTATCGCGGTCTGTTTGCGGGCGGCATGCTGCATCATGCGCACATGATTCCCCGCGGTCTTCCCGGCGAGGGCAACATCATGGTGTTCAACAACGGCCTGCCCTATTCCGAGGTCGTGGAATTTGATCCCGTTACCGGAAAGAAGGTCTGGGAATACTCCGGTCAGGCTCTGGGATACGGCCCGACTCATTCCCTGTCGCATTACTTCTTCAGCGCGACCATCAGTTCGGCCCAGCGTCTGCCCAACGGCAACACCCTCATCTGCGAGGGCGACGGCGGCCGCATCTTCGAAGTGACGCCGGATCATGAAACCGTCTGGGAATACGTCACGCCCTACATGTGGTACGGCATGGTCAGCGGCTTCGTGGCCGAGGAACTGCAGCGCGCCGACAAGAAGGCCCGTCCGACCAACTCCGTGTACCGCGCCTACCGTTATCCCTACGACTACGTGAAGCAGGTGAAGGCCCCGAAGGAAACGCCCGTGGAATACAAGGATCCCTTCATCTATGATCCGTCCATCAGCAAGGATCACGAAGTGGAAATGTCCGGCGAGGAATTCACCACCTTCAAACGCTACTGACGGCGGAACCTCTGCACGGGGGAGAGGCGCGTCCTCTCTCCCGTTTCCGGAGCCGGAGCATGAATGCCGAACGCATGACCGGTCAGCACATGACCGTCCTTTTCTTCTGTTTCTGTTCAGGCTGCTGCAGCCTCGTCTATCAGGTTCTCTGGATACGGCTTTTCAGTCTGACCCTCGGTTCCACCCTGCTTTCCGTGTCGTTCGTCACGGCGATGTTCTTTCTCGGTATTGCGCTGGGAAGCCGTCTGGGCGGGCGTCTTGCCGCGGAGAACGACGCTCCGCTTTCCCTCTACGGCAGGCTGGAGCTCATCCTTGCCGCGCTGGCCTTTCTCGTGCCGTATGTCCATGAGCGGATCGGGGGTCTTTCCTCGCCCGGCCTTTCCTGCGCGTTTGCGGGAGCGGCCATGCTGGCCCCGGCCGTGCCCATGGGCTGCGTGCTGCCCGTGCTGACGCCGTATTTTCGTCCCGCCGGCGGCAGGGGCCTTGCCCGGATGTACGGCGTGAACACGCTCGGCGCATTTGCGGGCTCGCTTCTGGCCGGGGCGTTCGGCATCCGTTTTCTCGGTGTGACGGTCACGCATCATCTTGCCGTGTGCGTCAACGTGCTGCTCGGTCTTGCCGTTCTTGCGCTTGCGCCGCGTCTTGCCGTGCCCTCCGCGCCGCAGGCGGAGCAGGACGGACCGGCGTCCGGGCGACTCTACGCGGCCGCCTTTCTTTCCGGACTCGTGTTCATGGGCTGGGAAGCCTGCGTCATGCGGGTTTTCGGGCTGTACTTCCGCGACACCGCCCTTCTTTATTCCGGCGTCGCGGCCGTGGTGATCTTGGCTTCCGGCACGGCGGACATCGTGTTCGGCGCGGTTTTCGGCAGGTGTCGCGTGCCGGTCGTGTTCGTCCGCTCCACGCTGCTGGCGTGGCTTGTCGCCGTGCTGTGCGTCGCGGGCATGCCGTTCTTCTATCAGGACGTGGTGCGGCTCGGCGCGCATCCCGTCTTTCTGCTGCTTATTCTTTGTGCCGTCGCCGGCGTGCCCGCCTTTCTTTTCAGTGCGAGCATGCCCGCCTTCTTCACGGTGCTCTGCCGGAGCCGCAAGACATCGCTCGGCGCGGGAAGGCTCTTTGCCTGCAATACGCTCGGCTCCGTATCCGGCGTCCTTCTCTTTCCTCTGCTGCTCTTTCCCCGCGCGGGGCTGACGCTGTCGCTGGCGTTTCTTTCGGCCGTGCTGACACTGTATCTCGGCACGGCGGCCGGATTGTGGCAGAGCGTGCCTCGCGCGCGCCGCAGTGCGGCGGCGGCCTGTGCGTGCGCGCTGCTTTTTGTCGTCTGCGCGCCGCTTCTGCCGGACATGACGCGTGCTGCGCTGGAAGCCAAGCTGCGCGGAGAACTCGGTGCATGGGCGTCTCTTGCGCGTATTCTTGAGATCCGCGAAGGGCTGTACGGCGACTCCTGGGTGGCCGAGCTTCCGGGCGGGGAGCGCTTTCTTTTCTCCGATCGCGTCATCATCAGCCGCGACCGCTCCGCGAGCTTCCGTACGGAGGGCTTCGTGCCGCTCATGACCGGACGGAACGTGCCGCAGCGCGTGCTGTCCCTGTGCTTCGGCGGAGGCCTTTCCACGAACGCGGCGGGAATGCTGCCGCAGGTGAGCCGTTTCGACATGGTGGACATCTCGCGGGACAACATGGAGCTTGCCCTCGACCATTTTGCCGACAATGCCCGCTGGAAGAATGAGCCGCGCGCCGTCTTCCATGTGGAGGACGCCTTCCGCTTCCTTGATCGCAGCGGCGAGAAGTGGGATCTCATTCTTGCCGAACCCACTCCGCCGTATTTCGGCTATCGCGGGGCGGTGTTCTATACCACGGACTTTTTCCGACGCGCGGCGGAACATCTTTCGGACGGAGGCGTGTTTTCCATGCCGCTGCCCTGCGGTCAGATGACGCCCGCGCAGGCGCGCAGCGTGATGAAGAGCTTTGCCGCGGTTTTTCCCCATTGTCAGCTGTGGTGGAACGGCGTGGATCCGGTCATGCTTGGCGGTCCTGCTCCCCGGCCGCTTTCCTCCGCGCACTGGGAGAGCATGAGGAACGTGCCGGGCTTCTTCCGCGAGCTGGCCCGCGTATCCGGACCGGCCGCGCTTCAGACGCGGGAGTCCCTTGCCGCCGCGCTTCTCATGACCGACGCCGATTTCCGCGCCTTTGCCCGTGAGGGCGACGTCCATGTTCTGGACCGTCCCTTTCTGGAGTTTGAAGGTGGGCAGGAGCAGTCCTTCCGCAGCGCGGTGGAGATCTTCGAACATCTTTCGAATGCGGACGCGGTGCGGCGCTGCGTCGATCCGGACTTTCTGCCCGACGAGTACTGGACTTCGGGCTTTGCCCTCAGCCGCACGCGGCTCATCAATACGTCCGTGCGCATGGCAGGCGTGATGTAGCGGCGTCCCGCCACCGGCATCCTCCGTTGCCGGGCCGCGTTCTTCCGCAGGAACACCCTTTCCGGACGGGGCGATGGAAACATCGCCGTCCACCGCCGGGAGGGTGTCTTTTTTTGTGTCTTGATCCCTGTTCTGATCCGCTGCGTCGGAGGGAGCTTCGGAAAAGAACAGGGATCATGAACAAGCGCAGTGCGTCATGAAAGCGTCAATATGGGATGAAAAATATTTTAATTTTGCTGATTATGGATGTACATGTCGGTAACATGGCAGAAAAGTGTACTTTTTCGACACTCTTGATGATGTCAGTCTTTTTTCAGTTCTATAGCAAGGAACATTCTAAAATTCCAGCAAAAAAATCACGCTGATTTATTCCTTTCTCCCACCAGCCAAAAAGTACACCTTTTAGACGCTCCGACTTAAGGATTTGCGTATGGCAGGGGAGAAAAGTACCATCATCACAAGCTATGTGAGTGATATCAATAAGTTGTGTCTGTTCAAGGAGTTCGTTAGAAGCAGGTATCTTCCCTACGTGCAGCAAAATAAGCGGAGCTGGAAGACTGACGAGCGATATCTGAACCGGTATATCCTACCATATCTTGGTAACTGTCCTCTGTCTGAAATTTCTGAAGAGAGGCTCAGGGGATGGCTCTCTTCACTGGAAAACAATGGTCTGGCCCCCAGTTCACAGTATCGTCTGTTCTGGCTCGTCAAGTATATTTTGAACTTTGCCGTACGATTGGGCGTGCTCAAGAGTGATGCCGCATTCCAGAATATGGTCGTGCGTAAAAGTAAGCCGCAAGCAGCTCCAAAAATTCTTACTCCGGCGGAAGCATTGAAGCTTGTTTATCTGCTTGAGGAATATGCCGATCGTCCCAGTGCGCAGGCCATTCATCTGCTTTTACTTACCGGAGCCAGCAAGTCGGAAATCCTCTACGCCCGTTGGCAAGATGTACATTTGCGTCGTGCAGTCCTTGTCACAAGGATGACCTACACAGGGCAGAGCAGACTTATTCCCCTGAATACCGAAGCAATCAGACTTATTCGTAGACTCCCCCGTCGTAAAGAGGTGCCGTGGCTCTTTGCGTCGTCATCCGGGCAGCGTCTTACGTCTGTTTTTTATACTTGGAATCTTCTGCGCACTAGGTTCAGGACTCATTAAATATAAAAGATGACAATGGCAGCAAGACAAATGGCCGAAAAGAACGTGTGGGCACAACGGTCATAACGCATGGCTATTCTGCGCCAATCCTTGAGTCGGCCGAACATGATTTCTATCTTGTGCCGCTGCTTGTAAACCTCCTTGTCATAGACCACCGGAGTTTTCCGGCTGTGTCTGCCGGGAATGCACGGCGTGATTCCTTTACGGGA
>CALUTB010000141.1 GCA_944323575.1 uncultured Mailhella sp.
GAATCGACGCCGCCGATGTCACGCCCCGAATGTTCCGCTCTTCCTGCAGAAAGGCATCCTGAAGTGCCAGAAACTCCGACGAAACCGGCCACGGAGGCCGCGTATTGAACAGCGCCCGCAAACGTTCCTTCTGCGCCTTCTCATTGCCGACGTCGCCGGGGTCCGCCTTTTCACCGCGCTCCTCAAGCAGCGCCGCCGTCAGCCTGATTCTTCTTTCTTCCTGCGTCATGTTTCCATCCGCCCTTCTTCTGTCCGCACGACAGACGTTCCGAACCGCCGTGAGGCGTCCAGGACGCCCTCACGGAAAAACAGGCTACAGCCCCTTATGCCGGACGGCTCCCGCAGGGCAGTGCACCAGGCAGTTGCCGCATTCGTCGCAGCGGGATCCGTCAATGACGTAGCGGTCGCCTTCCTTGCGTATGGCCTTGAACGAACAGCCTCTCATGCACGTTCCGCAACCGATGCAGGCGTCCGTAATGGAGAGCCCGGCCTTTTCCACAGGGAATCCGCCGAAGGAAAATCTCATCCGCTCAAGCTTGTGATCCCGGGTCTTCATGTCGAAATCATAGTCGTAGATTTCCCCCTTCGCCCTGTACATGACGAAGGTCGTCATGGCCGGATAGCGCTCCTGATCTTCGATGCCGTAAGCGAAATCAGGATTGTTCTTGGCCTTGATCTCCTCCATGCCGACTTCCCGCACGTCTCCCGTAACGCGGATAAAGTATCCGGGCTTCATCTCCAGCTGCCGGTCTTCCGTCATCCGAACGGAAGGATCGGCTCCGAGAGCGCACACGGAAACCCTGCCGCTTTCCTTGAGCTGACGATAGAAGGGCTTGGTGGTCATGGTCATGAAGTACAGCCCTTCCTCATCGCAGGCCAGAAAGTGGGCAATGCGCGTTTCGGGGTAGCCGTTGCCGATGGTGGCAAACACACAGCTGCCGATGCTGTCGAACCGATCAAAAATCTCTTGTATGGTCATGTGCTTCTCCTGAGGGACACTCCGCATGCGTCGAAGAGCTGCCGTTCCGGCGAAAAGGCGCATGAAGGCGGCATCGTCCGTCTTATTTAGTTCGACATCAAAATATATCATTGACGCAAACCTGTAAAGAGGCACGGAAGGATTTTTCCGCAAGCGCGACAAGGGACGCCTTCCGGATACGCGTTCGGACCTTCTTCGGCGCTCACGCAACGCCCCTTCCCTGCGGAAGGAAACTCCTCGGGGAAGGCACCGGCACGAAGGCATTCCTCCGGCACGGGCCGCAGGTCGTCGCTCCATGAGATGCGACCGCCTCGACGCCTGCCGACAGCACCATGACGAGACCGGGATTCATGCGGGATCTCAGGAACAGAAAAAGACCGGGGACGAAAGAACCGACAAGGTGCGGATTGAATGGCTCAAAAATGATCGACGCATGATTCCAGAAGGCCGACGGGAGGGAGAAGGTCCATGCCGGAGGCCTCCTTCGGGCGCTTCGGCGTCAGGCATCCGCGCCGGAGACCTCAGGCTGGGAGGGTCGTTTTCCGGCATCCGACGCGGCGGCCGGCGTTTCGGCCCCGTCCTTGGACGGATTTCTGCGCTTTACGCTTTCGGAATCGGCCTCCTGCGCGGCCGTCTTTGTCCCGGCATGAGCAGCGGCCTGCCGTCCGCGTCTTTTCTCCGCGGCTGTGTAAATGAGCCGGAACACGTATTCCTCAAGACCGCTGCGATTCTCCACGGGCACGTCGACGAGGGCAGCCTCGGCTCTGGCCATGGTCTTGTGGCCTCCTCCGCTGCCGAATTCCGGAAACACGCAGGCCGCCACGGCGCCGAGATCCATCTTGCCGTAGCTGCCGCGGAAGACCACGATGACCCTGCCCGCGCTCACGCCGCACACCGCCACCCAGCGCATGCCGTGCACCTTGAGGAAGAAGTCCGCCACCACGACGAGAAGGTCGGAGCTTTCGACCTTGCCGAGCCACACATAGCTGCCGCGGCCGCAGGGACGCAGCGTCTCGAAGGCGCGGGAGAAATAGGGAAGCCATTCGGGCAGGTATTCGCTGCGCAGAATGCGGTTCATGAGACCGGCGTCGGAGAACCGGCTCAGATAGTGATAGGCGCGCAGATCCACGTCGGTGCAGTCGCGGCCGAAGGTGCCGGTATCGGTGCGTATGCCGTACTGCAGGGCCGTGGCGAGCAGACGGGCGGGACGGATGCCCGCGGAATAAAGATATTCCGTCATCATGGTGCTCACGGAGCCGTAGTCGGGGCGGATGTCCTGAAAGGGCGCGGTGCAGGGATCGGCGCTTTTAGGATGATGGTCGATGACCACGGAAAATTCCAGTCCGGCAAAGGCGGGATTGTGATGCGCCTGAGAATCCACGATGGCGAAGCGCTGCACCTTCTTCCGCATGGAGGCTCGCCACTTCACCACGGGAATGTTGAGATAGCGTATCATGGCCAGATTGTCCGGCCTCGTGATCTCGTTGGTGCGGGCGATGGTCACGCTTCTGACCTTCGAGCGTATGATGCGCTGCAACGCCATGGCGCTTGCAAGGGCGTCGGGATCGGCGGTGATGAGTATGGCCCACGACTCTTCCTTGACGAGCAGACTCTGAAGAAGCGCAAGCTGCGCGGAAAGCACGCGGAAATATGCCATGACCGGAATCTCCTACGATTTTCTGTTGCGCACGAACTCCAGCGCTTCCCTGAACAGCTTCTGCTCGAAGCGCTGGGGCAGCCCGTCGAGACAGCGTTCAGCCCTGTCGAGATACTCGCCGGCCATGGCGCGGGTCTCGGCATCGAAGCCGAGCCGGCGGATGTCGGCGGCAATGCGCGTCCGGTCTTCGGGCGTGAACGTTCCGGTACGGAACTTCCCGCAGAAGTTCTCCCTGTCGCAGCGGGGCATGAAATCCAGATACTTCATGATGGGGGGCGTGAACTTGCCCTCGGCAAGATCGCCCGCCGTGGGCTTGCCGGTGACGGACTCGTCGGCGAAGTCGAGGGCGTCGTCGACCATCTGGAAGGCGATGCCGAGATTGAGGCCGTACTCGGACACGGCCTCGACGTCCTTTTCCGAAGCGCCCGCGTAGAGCGCGCCGAGACGGCAGGAACCGCGGATGAGCCAGCCGGTCTTGCCCGCGACGACGTTCACGTATTCCGCCAGGCTGTGGGAGAGGGAGTGCTGAAGCGCGATTTCATGGGCCTCTCCCGCGGCCGTCATGAGCACGGATTCGGACACGCAGGCAAGCAGGGAGGGAATGCCGAAGGATGCCGTCTTGTGGCTCGCCGCCGCAAGAAGCGCGTCGCCCGCGAGGATGGCGCGCGGCACGTCGTAGAGCACGTGGGCCGACACGCGGCCGCGACGGGAAGGCGCCTCGTCGAGCACGTCGTCATGCAGGAGCGTGGCCACGTGAATCATTTCGGGAATGACGGCAAGCCCGTACAGTTCCGGGCCTTCCGCGCCGAACAGGCGGGCACAGGAGAGCGTCATGAGCGGTCGCAGTCTCTTGCCTCCGGCAAGGAGCACGTGTCCCGCGATCTCGCGCAGCGGCGCGGGCATGGCGGCAAGTTCCTTCTCCAGAGCGGCGTTCACCTTCACCTGCTCGTATTTCAGCACGGACATAAACGTTATCATGCTCACGGCATTTCTCCTGCAGGACGATCTTTCCCCTACCTTTTGAACGCATTTTTCATTCTTCGCAAGCATTTTCGTCCCCGGCACGACGGCGGAAGGCATGAGGCGGGCCGCAGGACGGACACGGCAGGACCAAAAAAGCCTCTTTACAAGTCGGCCGATACCTAGGATACTGCCGCGATGAATTTCAATCTTTCCCTCTTTCTTGCCGCGCTCGGTCTGGCCTGCGTTCTCGAGGCCATGCCCTGGCTGCTTTCGCCCCGGAAAACCCGCGAGATGCTGATGGAGATGCTCTCTCTTTCCGACGAGACGCTGCGCGGAGGAGGCATCGTGCTCTTGGTCCTCGGCGTGGTCGCATGCGCCGCGGGCCGCGCTCTCCGAGGAGACTGACATGACATCCATCGACGCTCTCATACTCGCCGCCGGCAAAGGCACGCGCATGGTTTCGCCAAGACCCAAGGTCCTGCAGACGCTGCTCGGCGAAACCATGCTCACGCTGGTCACGGCCACGCTCTCGTCCATGCCGCGCATCGGCAACGTGCTCACCCTCGTCGGCAACGGGGCGGATCAGGTCTGCGCCGAAGCCGGAGCCGCGGCCGCAAGGCTGGGCGGAACGGCCCGGTGCATACGGCAGGAGCGGCAGCTCGGCACCGGTCACGCCCTCATGACGGCCATGCCGCATCTTCCCGGCGACGGAAGCGTTCTCGTGGTGAACGGCGACGCCCCGCTTCTCACCACCGACGTGCTGAACCGCTTTCTCGACGAGGCCCTCGGCGCGGACGTGGCCTTCCTGAGCCTCATGCTCGACGACGCCGCCTCCTACGGCCGCGTGATCCGCGAACACGGCGCGGTGCGCGCCATCGTGGAAGCGAAGGATTTCGATCCCGCCCTCTGCGGGCCGCTCGCCGACGCGCACGAGGTGAACACCGGCATCTACCTCTTCTCTCTGCCCGCCGTGCGGAAACTTCTGCCGCGTCTTTCCTGCGAAAACAGAAGCGGCGAGTACTACATCACCGATCTTATCTCCCTCGGCCTTGCCGACGGCATGGACGTGCGCGGCATCCGCGCCGAGGGCGCAGGGTGCGAGGCAAGCGCCCTGCTCGGCGTGAACACCCCCGCCGAACTTGCCGCCGCCGAAGACATCCTCGCCCGCCGCCGCGCTGCGGAGCTTCTTGCCTCGGGCGTGATCCTGCACGCGCCGCAGCTTGTGCGCGTCAGCCCTCTGTCCACGGTGGAAGGCGGCGCGGAACTCTCCGGTCCCTGCGAAATCTGCGGAGACAGCGTGATTCGAAGCGGCGCGCGCATTCTCTCCCACTGCGTGATCCGCGACGCCGTCATCGACACGGGCGTCGAGATCCGCGAATTCTGCCACATCGAAAAGGCCGAAGTGCGCCGCGGCGCGATCATAGGCCCCTACGCCAGACTGCGTCCGCAGGCCCTCGTGGACGAGGACGCCCATGTGGGCAATTTCGTCGAGCTGAAGAAGACGCATCTGGGCAGAGGCTCCAAGGCCAATCATCTGACCTACCTCGGCGACGCCGTCATCGGCGAGGGCGTGAACTTCGGTGCCGGCACCATAACCTGCAACTACGACGGTAAAAACAAGTTCCGCACCACCATCGGCGACCGCTGCTTCATAGGCAGCAACGCCGCGCTCGTGGCCCCCGTGACCGTGGGTGACGACGCGCTCGTGGGCGCCGGGTCCGTGATCGTGGAGGACGTGCCCGCAGGCAAGCTCGCCCTCGGCCGGGGCAGACAGGTCGTCAAGGACCGCCGACGCTGACGCTTGCCGTCGGCAAACGCTTGACTATTCCCCCCGGAATCCCCATTCTTGCAACGCGACGGCCCGAGTTCCGCCGCCCCATATAAGGAGTACACATCAATGTCCTGTCGCATACTGAACATAAAGTCTCCGGCCGACGCGGATGCCGAGGCTCTTTTCCGGCGCCTGGCCGAACGCGGCAACCCCGCGGACGGCAACGGTCAGGATGTGGAAAACCAGGTGCGCGCCATCCTCGCGGACGTGCGTGAACGCGGCGATCAGGCGCTCATCGAACGCACCCGGCAGTTCGACGCTCCCGACATGGAACTGCCCCTCGTCGTGCCGCAGGAGGAACTCGCCCGCGCCGCAGCCTCCATTTCCGGCGAGGAACGCAACGTCATCGTGGAGGCCGCCTCGCACATCCGCACCTTCCACGAGGCGCAGAAGGACAAATCCTGGTTCATCACCCGCGACGACGGCT
>CALUTB010000142.1 GCA_944323575.1 uncultured Mailhella sp.
GAAGACCGCATGATCGTCAGCGATCAGGCCGGCACCACGCGCGACAGCGTGGACGTCTCCGTGGAAAAGAACGGCAAGACCTACACCTTCGTGGATACCGCAGGCGTACGGCGCCGCTCCCGCATTACCGACACCGTGGAACGTTTTTCCGTAAACTCCTCGCTGAAGAGCACCACCAAGGCCGACGTCACCTTTCTGCTTCTCGATGCCACCGAAGGCCTCACCACGCAGGACAAGCGGCTCATCGAGCTTCTGGACGAACGCAAAACGCCCTTCCTCATTATCGTGAACAAGATGGATCTCATCCCCCAAAAGGCCCGCACCGAACTCATGAAGAATCTTCAGGAAGAACTGAGCTTTTGCTATCATGTGCCTCTGGTGCCCACGTCCGCGCGCACAGGCGAAGGACTGAACAAGCTCATCCCTCTGGCCGAACGCATCTACGCCGAATGCGGCACCCGTGTCTCCACGGGACTGCTCAACCGGGCCATGGAAGAGACGCTTACCCGCCATCAGGCGCCCGTGGTGCGCCGTGTCCGTCCCAAATTCTTCTACCTTACGCAGGCCGAAAGCGAACCGCCGACCTTCGTCTGCTTCGTCAACGATGCCGACCGCGTGACCCCATCCTATGCGCGCTATCTGGAACGCTCGCTGCGCCGTATTTTCGGCATACGACACGCTCCCATGCGCCTGCATCTGAGATCTGCCCACGCCAAAAAAGAAAAGAAATAATCCGTATCCGGTCCGGGCCGTGAAGCACGCTTGTCGCTTCCGTACTTCATGGCCCTTTTCCGTCCGTATCGACATGATGCGGAACGTCGATCGCGGACGAAGGCCCGTCGCCGACGAAGGAGGCAACACATGATCATCGAAGAGGCAGGGACACGACCGGAAGCTCTGATCGGCTCTCTGCTGCTCGTCTGGGAATCCTCGGTGCGGGCCACGCACGACTTCCTTTCCGAACAGGACATCATCATGCTTCGCCCCTCCGTCCTTGAGGCGCTGCGCCATGTCCCGCTCCTTCTTCTCTGTCTGGACAACGAAAGGCCCGTCGCCTTTCTCGGCATGGAAGGAGAACACG
Organism: uncultured Mailhella sp.; assembly: GCA_944323575.1. Classification (GTDB taxonomy): domain Bacteria; phylum Desulfobacterota; class Desulfovibrionia; order Desulfovibrionales; family Desulfovibrionaceae; genus Mailhella. The sequence continues at coordinate 1,082 of CALUTB010000142.1, forward strand.
TGGAGATGCTCTTTGTCGATGCGGCCTTCCGTGGATTCGGAGCCGGCAGTCTTCTTCTGCATGCCGCTCTGAAGAGAGGTGCCCGCAGCGTCGACGTCAACGAGCAGAACCCCCAGGCCCTCGGCTTCTACCTCCATATGGGCTTTGTCGTATCCGGACGCAGCGCCATGGACGATCAGGGGCGGCCTTTTCCCATACTTCATCTGAGACTGGGTTGAACGCGTTCTTTTTCTCAACAGCTCTCGAGGAGCAAAAGAAAAAACAAAGCCGCATTTCTTTACCGGTGTAAAAAACAACTTTGCATCCGTCTCATATTTCTGCACAATACTCATAGCTTTTTCTTTCTGACCATGGTACCTTTTCTAAAAAAGGAGGTTCCATGAGTACTCTTGTTGTCGTCGCCTATCCCGATGAGTTTCAGGCTGAAGAGGTACGTCTTCGTCTGCTCAAGATGCAGAAGGAATATCTCGTTGATCTGGAAGACGCCGTCATCGCCGTCCGCAAGCCGAACGGCAAGATAAAGCTGCTCCAGCTCCACAATCTCACCGGCGCAGGTGCGGTTTCCGGCGGTTTCTGGGGACTGCTCATCGGTCTGCTCTTCCTGAATCCGCTTCTCGGCGCCGCCGTTGGCGCGGGCGCAGGCGCGGTTTCCGGTGCTCTGGCCGATGTTGGCATTGATGATGAATTCATGAAAAACCTCGGCAGAAATCTGAAACCGGGCGGCTCCATGCTGTTCATCCTCTTCCGCAGCATCACCATGGACAAGGCCCTTCAGGAGCTTGAAGGAACCGGAGGAACCATCATTCAGACCTCGCTTTCTCACGAGGATGAAGCCAGACTCCGCAAGGCCATGAACGCTGCGGACGGCGACCATGAATGCGACGCTGCGGAAGAAACCGTTTCCAGAAATTCCAGCCGCATCTCCAACCTGCACTGCGGCGAAGAAGCCCCAAAAGAAGATCCCGCCAACGAATGCGACGCCGCGGAAGAAACCATTTCCAGAAACTCCAGTCAGGATTCCAACCTGCGCTGCTGACCCTTTGATTCCATACAGCAAAACCACGACCGGGAACCGTCTTTCCGGTCGTGGTTTTGCTGTATGGGGCCTCCGCGTTCCACGCGGGAAGTCCCCGTTCCCGCGGTTGACAGGCACAGGGCACCTAGATATTCTGGCCTATCTTTTTCCGAATTTAATCCAACCCCGGAGGAAAATATGGCCACTGTGCTTGGCAAGGCATTGACATTCGATGATGTCCTTCTGGTTCCCGAGTATTCGGAAGTCACGCCGGACATGGTTGATGTGTCGGCATGGCTGACTCCCAGCATCAAGCTGGGCGTACCCTTCATCTCTGCCGCCATGGATACCGTAACGGAAGCCGAAATGGCCATTTCCATGGCCCGTCAGGGCGGCATAGGCATCATCCACAAGAACATGGATGTCGCCCGCCAGCGCCTTGAGGTGGAAAAGGTCAAGAAGTCCGAAAGCGGCATGATTCTCGATCCTGTCACCGTCGCGCCCGACGACACGGTTCAGCACGCTCTCGAACTCATGTCCGACTTCCGTGTTTCCGGCCTGCCCGTGGTGAAGAACAGCGCACTCGTCGGCATTCTCACCAACCGCGACGTCCGCTTCGTCACCGAGCCGCAGACGACGCTCGTCTGTGAAGTGATGACCCGCGAAAACCTCGTGACCGTGCCCGTGGGTACCACCCTTGAGGAAGCCAAGCATCACCTGCACGCTCACCGCATCGAAAAGCTGCTCGTCGTGGATGAAAACCGCCAGCTGCGCGGTCTCATCACCATGAAGGACATCGACAAGGTGCAGCAGTACCCCAACGCCAGCAAGGACGACAAGGGTCGTCTGCGCGTGGGTGCCGCCGTCAGCATCAGCAAGGACTGCGAATACCGCGCCTCCGAACTGCTCGCCGCCGGCGTGGACGTTCTGGTTCTCGACTGTGCTCACGGCCATTCCGCCAACGTTCTGCGCAGTGTGGAAATGCTGCGTTCCACCTTCCAGAACTGCCAGCTCATCGCCGGCAACGTCGCCACCTATGAAGGCGCAAAGGCGCTCATCAAGGCCGGCGCCGACACAGTGAAGGTCGGCATCGGCCCCGGCTCCATCTGCACCACCCGCGTGGTTGCAGGCGTAGGCGTTCCGCAGGTCACGGCCGTCATGGAAGGCAGCCGCGCCGCCCGCGAAGCCGACCGCTGCTGCATCGCCGACGGCGGTCTCAAGTTCTCCGGCGATATCGTGAAGGCTCTTGCCTGTGGCGCCCATACGGTCATGATCGGCAGCATGCTCGCCGGTACCGATGAAAGCCCGGGTGAAACCATTCTCTATCAGGGTCGTGCCTACAAGACCTATCGCGGCATGGGATCCATCGATGCCATGCGTGCCGGCAGCGCCGACCGCTATTTCCAGAACCCCACCAAGAAGCTGGTGCCCGAGGGCATCGTAGGACGCGTCCCTGCCCGCGGCCCCGTGGCGGACACCATTTTCCAGCTGGTGGGTGGTCTGCGTTCCGGCATGGGCTATCTCGGCGCCTCCACCCTGGACGAACTGTACGAAAAGGCCCATATGGTGGAAATTTCCGCCTCGGGCCTGCGTGAAAGCCACGTCCATGACGTGATCATCACCAAGGAAGCCCCCAACTACAAGGTTGAAAACTAAATAACACGGCCCTGTTCCACCTTTCGCAGGCGGGACGGGGCTTCAACTTTCCGGAACCTCCATGTCCAAAGTCATCATTCTCGATTTCGGCTCCCAGGTCACGCAGCTCATTGCCCGTCGTGTGCGCGAGGCCGGAGTCTATTCTGAAATCCATCCCTGCATCACTTCCGCCGACGCCGTGGCCGCCATGCGGCCCGACGCCATCATTCTTTCCGGCGGCCCTGCCAGCGTGGGCGAAAAAGACGCTCCACGTCTCGACAGAGGACTTCTGGAGCTCGGCGTACCCGTGCTCGGCATCTGCTACGGCATGCAGCTTCTTGCGCATGAGCTGGGCGGCGAGCTTGCCCAGTCCGAAACACGTGAATACGGCCCCGCCGACTTCGAAAAGGTCGCCGACTGTCCCCTCTGGGACGGCATTGCCTCCCTCGCCGAGGGCAGGCCTTCCCGCGTATGGATGTCCCACGGCGACAAGGTGCAGACACCTCCCCCGGGCTTCATCGTCACGGGACGTACCGCGACTCTCGATGTGGCGGCCATGAGCTGCGACGAACGCCGCATCTACGCCCTTCAGTTCCATCCCGAAGTGCATCACTCCGAAGACGGCGCCCAAATGATCCGCAATTTCCTGTTCAAGGTGGCGAAAATCACCCCAGACTGGTCCATGAGTTCCTTCGTGGAACGTGTGGTGAAACAGGTACGCGAAACCGTGGGCGACAGCCATGTCATCTGCGCTCTTTCGGGCGGCGTGGACTCCACCGTGGTGGCCGTGCTGCTCAATAAGGCCATAGGCCAGCAGCTGCACTGCATCTTTGTGGACAACGGCGTACTCCGGCAGAACGAGGGCGAGGAAGTCGTAGGCTACCTGCGCGAACACTTCAATCTGAACCTCAAGTACGTACAGGCGGCCGATATCTTTCTCGGCCTGCTCGCAGGCGTGGATGATCCGGAAAAGAAGCGCAAGATCATCGGCCATACCTTCATCGACGTGTTCGACAAGGAAGCTCAGGCCATCAAGGACGCCGGTCACGACGTAAAGTTCCTGGCCCAGGGAACCCTGTATCCCGACGTCATCGAATCCGTCTCCTACAAGGGACCGAGCGCCGTCATCAAGAGCCACCACAACGTAGGCGGCCTGCCGGAAAAGATGAACATGAAGCTCATCGAACCCCTGCGCGAGCTGTTCAAGGACGAAGTGCGCGCCGTGGGCGCGGAACTCGGTATTCCCGAATCCATTCTGTGGCGTCATCCCTTCCCCGGTCCGGGTCTTGCCATCCGCGTCATCGGCGAAGTGACGAAGCCGCGCCTTGAAATTCTGCGCAAGGCCGACGTCATCGTCATGGAAGAACTGCGTGCCTCCGGCTGGTACCGCAAGGTCTGGCAGGGGTTTGCCGTTCTCCTGCCGCTCAAGACCGTCGGCGTCATGGGCGACGGTCGCACCTATGAGCACGTCATTGCCCTGCGCATCGTGGAAAGCGTGGACGCCATGACCGCCGACTGGGCTCGTCTGCCCGACGACCTTCTGGCCAGAATCTCCGGTCGCATCATCAATGAAGTCAAGGGCGTCAACCGCGTCGTGTACGACATATCTTCCAAACCTCCGTCCACCATCGAGTGGGAATAAATCATGAAAACCGCAAGTCCCTTTTATCGGGACTTGCGGTTTTTTATGCTCCGCCGACGATCCACAGGTCAAACGGGTACGGCGGCCCGGAGCAGACGGAAGCGGCTGTGGAGGCCGACAAGCAGAGGGAACAGACGGAGAAAGGCCGCAAACGGCCACGGCACTCCCTTAACCGGGGAGAAAGGTAAAAAGTGGATTTATAAGGTATTCTATGATATACTTCTTTTTAAGGAATGGAAAGATTAACCGAGAGTTATGGAGGGCCTAATACAAATGGAACAAGGAAGAATTCTTGTGATTACAGGATCTCCAGGAACCGGAAAAACTACAACATCATCTATTATTGCGAAAGAATCTAGCATGGAAAAGTCTGTTCATATGCATACGGATGACTTTTATCATTATCTGAGCAAAAACGCCATTCCTCCACATCT
>CALUTB010000143.1 GCA_944323575.1 uncultured Mailhella sp.
TAGTGCTTGGCCTTGGCGTTGCCCCAGGGCTTGGCGGAGCCGCCGTTGCGGAATTCCTCGCCGTGGCCCTTTTCGTGACCCATGACGAGCACCGGCTGATGATAGACCTTGCCGTGCCGCTTGCGGGTGATGTAGGCGCGGGCGATGACCATGGCGGGATCGTTGGTATGTTCGCCCTGTCCGCCGATTTCGGTATAGTTGTCGTAGACGTTCTCAAGAATGTCGCGCAGGCAGATGCGGTGCGGATGACGCACGATGCGCACCTTGTCCATGGGCGTGAGCTTGTCCTCCAGCTTGCACTCGATGAAGAAGAACAGATCCTCAAGCGAAGTCATTTCAGCCTGCGCCTCATCGGGCGTGCAGGACTCAAGCTTCCGTCTGATTTCGTCGAGTCTGGTCTGAAGAAGCGCGATGTCTTCCTCATGCTTGCCGGGGAAGATGTCCTTGAGATAGCAGAGCCTGTCGGCAAGCTGATGCAGTTGCTTTTCCCATTCCATCATAAAAAATATCCCTTCCTGATCAGAACAGGAAACTAGAAACGCAGCATGCGCTCGGTTTTATGCTTCAGAAATTCCACGTTGGACTTCAAAGGTTCGCCCTTGCCGTCGTGTCCTTCGAGACGCAGCGAGTCGAGGAAGGCAAGACCGTGGGCGCTGACCTCGGCAAGATCCTTGCCCCAGATGATGGCAAGCGCGAGGTTGGGGTCGAACTCGGTGGGAATGGTGTAGGGATTCTCGGGGGAAACCGGCGGCACATGGGTGTGCACGCGGCACCATTCGTGTTCTTCCCAGCTGAAGCGGTCGATGTCGCCGACCCAGGGGGAGAAGCCGTTGTCGGGATCTTCGGCAATGATGCGGTATTCGACGCCCACGCCGTGGAAGGTGATGTCGTCCTGGGTGTAGCCGAGCGGATCGCCGAGACCGGTGCGGATCTGTTCGGCGATGAGATCGACTTCCTTGCCCTTCACGCGGCTGATGGCGGCGGACACGCCGTTTTCCACCTGAATGCGGGTGTTGACTTCCATGAGGAAGGGATGACCGTCGCGGGTGACGATCCATTCCCAGGTGCCCACGCTGTCGTAGCCCACCTTGCGGGCCATGTTGAGCGAGTGCATGACGATTTCGTCAAGGAGCGCGGCGGCGTCGAAGTCGTAGTGGATGGAGGAAGGATCGAAACCGGGAGCCACTTCCAGACGCTTCTGACGGCCCGTGGACTGGATGGAGCAGTTGCGGGTGCCGAAGTGCACGGGATGACGACCCGTACGATCGGAAAGCACCTGCACTTCCAGATGGTTGAAGTCCTTGACGCGCTGTTCGATGAGCACGCCCTCGTCCTTGAACTGACGCATGGCGTAGTTGCGGATGCGGCGGTACACCTGACGGAACATGTCGATGTCGTACACTTCCTCGATGCCCATGCCGCCGCCGCCCGCCGAAGCCTTCACCAGCACGAGCGGACGGGCAATGCCCTGCTGCACCTGAAACTCGAACAGCGAACGGGCGATCTTTTCGGCCTCGAGCTCGTCGTAGATCGGACGGTCGGAACCGGGAACCGTGGGCACGCCGAGCGAACGGGCAAGACGCTTGGTGTTGATCTTGTCGCCGAGATCGCGGATGACGCGCCACGAAGGACCAAGAAAAATCAGCGGACGCCCGCGCTCCGTGACGCGGCGGGCAAAACGGAAGTCCTCGGCAAAGAAGCCGTAGCCGGGATGCACGGCCGTGGCACCGGATTCGTCGGCCACACTGAGCAGCTCGTTGGCATCGTGATAGGAAGATATGCGGTACAGACTCTTCTCTCCGCCGAGCTCGCGGGCAAGAGCCACATGACCGGAACACGCGTCTTCCGCAGTATGAACGCATACGAAGTCCAGTCCGAGCTTCCTGCATGCCTGAATGATGCGAACCGCAATCTCGCCGCGGTTGGCAATAAGCACTTTATGCTGTTTATTCACGCCATTTCCTTCTTGCAAAGGGGAAAAGGCCATAAGACCATGTGATAATGAAAGAAAAAGACAAGGCGATCCTCTCCTCCCGCCCTGTCCGGCACATGACGCAACATGGCGCAAAGCGCCGGGCCGCCCCCCGGATGCGTCGGGATGACAGACCTTCCGGCCGCTGACGCAGCCGCCATTTGTGGGGCGATTATACCTTGCAATCGGAAAGAATCAAGTCCCCCCTTTTTTCTGCCCTTCTTATTTACGGATAAAGAGAGGAGGAGAGATGCGGGGGAAGGAGGAAAACCCTTTGAAAAGGGCTTTTCCTCCTTCCCCCGCCCCCCCATCCTCCTTTCCGAAACGTTTTATTTTTGGGGCTGTCCGTCTGCGGGGCGAGAGGGAAAAAGAGAGGGCCGTCCGCGGGAGGGAAGTTCCGCACGGCCGGGACTTTTCCTTTAAACAAAAGGCAGGCACGAAATCCGGGCCTGCCGTACGAACGAGGGGACGGACGTCTCCGCTCCCCAAAGAGCGCGAGTCCTCCCCCTCAAAAAGATTCTTCCCCGCGTCGCGTCCGAAAGTGCGACGCTCTCCCCTCCTGCGTCCTTTCTTCCGTGCCGCGCGGAGGCCGCTTCCTGGTGCTCAGGTTCTGCGCCGCAGCACATAGAACGCCAGCCCGCAGAGCACCACCACAACCGCCGTGGAGACCTCTCCGGGAATGTCGATGAAGCGCGCGGCCGCAAACTCCGTCAGCAGCGCCGCCGTCACAAGCGCCACGGCCGTAAGCTGCCGGGCATGGTTCCTTTTCAGATGCTTCTCGCGCTCCTCGTCCTGCCGTGCCCAGGCCTCTTCCTGCGCCGCCGTGTCGGCCGCACCCCGCCTCTTCAGCTCCGCGGCGCGAAGCTGTGCCGCCTCCGGCGTGAGTCTGCGCGGATCAAGCGCTTCAAGCTCCGCATCCGTCATGCCCGCATAGCGCTCGGCAAGCTGCTTTTCCGTGACCTTCATTGCTTCTCTCCCCGTTCTTTTCCGCCGTGCACGACCCGTCGGCCGCGCGCCATGCATTTCTGCGACGTTCGCCCTCCGCCGTCACGGGACATGCGGCCTTCGCCGCGCCTCAGAGACTGCGCACCCCGGATCCGGAAAAGTCTTCCGAAGGCCTGTCCGGATTCTCGAAAAAGTCCTCATCCGGCGGAAACATGTTCCCCACCGCGGCCGAAAGCTCCATGCAGCGGCTGAACGCCTCCTCAAAACCGTTCAGAGAAAAGCGCAGATACACGGGATCGCTGTCGTCCACCTTCACCCGGAGCAGCGAACCGCGCGAAGCCTCATAAAGAAAACTTTCGTGAAAATTCCCGGACATGGCAATGATAAGCGCATCGTTCTGCGCACGAAAGTCGAACTGCACGTCATACATCCGGCCCTTGTCCACGCGCATCCGACCGTACAGGGAAAAGCCGCCCGTGCAATCAAGGTACGCCCTGTCCTCCGGAGAAAGATTTTCCAGCATCATGATGCTCCAGCTCGACGACGACGGGCCGGATCTGACGTCTATGGCCAGCATGGTCGCATCCTGCGTCGTGGTCATGCGCGCCACGGCATCCGACGGCGTCGCCACAATGAATGACGTCCAGTCCCCGTGCGTCCGCTCCTCAAGAATCTCCGCGGCCGATGCCGGAAGCGAAAACGTCATCAGTACCGTCATGACGGCCAGAGCCGCCGGCCATATGCTCTTCATCCTTCACCCCCCGTCCGGCAGTCTGTCGGAACGCTCCATCCTAACATGAAGACGCCCGACGACAAAAGATCCTCAGCCTGCAGAAAAACGCGCCGTCTCATGAAAAAGCATCCTTTCGCAGCATAAACGACAGTCTTCCCCGCGCCGCGCTGCTCCGACGACATGGACGAAGCATTCAAGCGTTCAAGTGCTGTCTTCCCCGCGCCGCGCTGCTCCGACCGCGTCTCGTTCCGCGCTTTCCGCCATGAAAAATGATCCGGCCATCCGTCCGCGCGAAAACGACGCCGACGGATCACCGGATCGGAACACGGCCGCACCGAAGCGCTATTCTTCCAGATGCGCCTGCAGGAACAGACTCTTCGACAGCGCGTTGAAAAAGCTCTGATACGTCACGGGATCCTCAATGGGCGTGACGTTGTACTGGGCGCTCGCACGGACGGTCATCTGCGATGCGCCGCGCGGCGTGACGTTCACGGTCATGCGCAGCGTGTAGCCGCTGAGCTTGGTGCCGGTAACGCTGCCGAGATCGAGAGAGGCCTTGTCGATGACAAAGCCGAGATCCTGAAGCGTCGCAATGACCGCTTCCACGGTTTTCTTCTTGTCGGAAGTATCAAAGTACCGGGTCTGCATCTGCCTGAGCCGAAGCTGCGAACCGCCCTGCCCGTCAAACAGTCCCTGCGTGGGCGACACCGCACAGCCGCCGAGCAGCGTCAGACAAAGACACAGGATCGTCAGAAGCATTCTTTTCATATCTCGTGGGCCTCCAGGAAGACGGACTTGGAAAGTTTCTCGTAGAAATCCCGATAGATCGCAGGATCATTGATCTGTTCGGCACGCGTGATGCCGCCGGCGGTATCGAAGATGATCCGCTGGAACGTCACCCTCACGACGGACCGACCGCCTCCCGCCTGCACCGACAGAAGACTCTTCAGATCCTGTCGGAGCGTCTTCACGGCATTGTCGGCGGCCTGACGGGCCACGTTGTCGATCACTTCGCGGGAATGGAGCTTCCGCAGACCCGCGGCAACGGATCTTTCCACGTCCGCCCGGATCGCGCCCAGCTCCGCCTCGGAAAGCGTCCTCACCGGAGCCGTCCCCGACGTTCCGCCGTCGCGCATGACCATGGACACGCGGATCACCTGATGGGAATCCACAGGCACGGATCCCCCGCCCAGCGCCGCAACAAGAAACGCCCCCGCAAGCTGCGTCCTGCTGGTGGCATCCCTCTTCTTGGAGCCGACCAGCACGCCGAGCGGCACTTCCACCTCTTCAAGACTGAATCCCAGATCCTGAAGAACGCCCGTCGCGGCCGTAAGCATGCCCGCCTTGTCCGTGGTGTCGAAACTCCGCGTCTGAATCTGCCGACTGTGCAGACTCTCCGGAGAAAGCTGCAGCGCATCGCGCGGGATCTCCGGACCGCAGCCGGTCAGCATGGTCGCGCAAAGCATCAGAAAGACCATTCTCTTCACGCCGTTCCCCTAGAAGCTGGACTGCCGGTAGCTGTAATCCCCGACACGGCCCTCTTCATCAAACTTGATGATGATGGTCATCGTCCTCTGATTCGTGGACGAAGCCCCGCTCACCCGCTCCGCATGGCCGCTGCCGCCGCCGAAAAGACCGCCCGAAGCTCCGCCGACAAGACCGCCCAGCACTCCGCCGAAACCGCCCTGCGATCCCGAATACGCCCGCTCCGTGGCCACCTTGTCGTATACCCACGTCTCCCGACGCTCGGCGTCCGTGGTCACCATGTTGGGCGAACCGAGTATCGACACCACTTCCGCGCCCGTCATGCCTTCCCGTATCTCACGCTGCACCTTGCCCACGGAAATCCTGTCCGCCGTGTCGTCGCGCACCGCTTCCCTATGTTTCCCCGCCGACATGCAGCCGGTACCGGTCAGACAAAGAATCGTTACACAAATCACAAGACATCTGTTCATTTCATATCACCTCTTTCTGTTGTTTTTCCTTACTTTTTCCGAAGAGAGAAAAGGAGTTTCCCTGTATATCGTTAACTTTATCACAATGGAAGCATTATTTTTTCCTTGCGGTGCAATGAGTTACGTCCCGTTCCGGCGGACCGGCCGTCCGCCGTGGACGCACCCGGGCCGACGCGGCCGCGTCCCGCGGACGAAACC
>CALUTB010000144.1 GCA_944323575.1 uncultured Mailhella sp.
TCACCCATTGTGACCTCCTTTTGATTTGCTTGTGGGCGCAGTTGCCAGACCGCACCTCCTTCTTAGCAAATCAAAAGGAGTGGTTATCACTTACGCATAACTATAAGTTTTCGGGAACCCCCAGCCTGGCTGGGGGGTTTCTTTTAACCAAAAAAGAGGGTCGTTGCCGAACGACCCTCTTCTCTTGTCAATATTCATCCCTGCCGCATCCGTTCCGCCCGAAACAATGGCACGAACTGCTGCGACAAAGGGTTTCCGCACATATGCGACTCAGGCAAGATCCATGATCTTCTTGCGCTCATCGCCGGGCAGAATGCCGCGCTTGCTTTCCCGCACGAAGCAGATGAATTCCTCAATGTCCGGCAGATGACCGTATTCCGCCTCGAGCTGCAAGAGCGCGTCGGGACGGGGAATGCCGGAATACCACGTCATGCGATAGGCCTGCTTGAAAGCCGAAAGCAGCTCCATGGAAGCCTTGGCACGGCGCAGACCCACGATGTTGGGAGACTGCACCGTGGCACGATTGCCGACGGCCAGCATCCACGGAGGAAGATCCTGCGCAAGACCGGACATACCGCCCACAAAGGCATGCTTGCCGACGCGCACGAACTGATGCACGGCGGACAGGCCGCCGATGATGGCGTTGTCGTCCACAAAGCAGTGTCCGGCAAGCGTGGCGTTGTTGGACATGACGATGTTGTTCATCACCGTGCAGTCATGAGCCACATGAACATAGGCCATGAGCAGATTGTTGTCGCCCACGCGCGTCACGCCGCCGCCGGCTTCGGTGCCTCGATGAAGCGTCGTGAACTCGCGGATATTGTTTCTGTTGCCGATGACGAGCCTGCTCACCTCGCCGTGGAATTTCAGATCCTGCGGCTCTCCGCCCACGGCTGCATAGGAATAGACGTGATTGTCCTCCCCCATGGTGGTATAGCGCTTGATGGAAGCAAAGGCGTCGATGCGGGTACGGGCGCCGATGACGACGTCATCTTCAATGACGGCGCAGGGACCGATGACGACGTCATCGCCAATCTGTGCCGTAGGTGCGACAAACGCGGTCGGATGGATCTGAGGTGCTGCCATATCAGAAGGACTCCCTGGGAAGAACGGACGCGGTAAGACGGGCTTCGGCAACCACGTTGCCGTCCACATACGCCTTGGTATCCATCTTCCAGAGCTGCATTCTGTGCGTCAGATTGGTGCATTCCATGACCAGTTTGTCACCGGGACGGACAGGCGAACGAAAACGAGCTTTCTCGATGCCGGTGAACAGATAAATCTGATCGGGATGCTCCTTGAATTCAGGGAAGCTGTGCGCCACGAGAATGACGCCCGTCTGAGCCATGGCTTCGATGATGAGCACGCCGGGCATGACCGGCACGCCGGGGAAATGTCCCTGGAAGAACGGTTCGTTGAAGGTAAGATTCTTGTACGAACGGATGTGATCTCCGGGCACCAGCTCGTCCACGCGATCCACCAGAAGGAAGGGATAGCGATGGGGCAGGATGCTCAGAATCTCCTTGATGCCGAGGGAAATGGACTCGCTCATGGTGTTGTTGCCTTTTAACGGTTTATAGTGACGGCCCGACCGTCCCCGCGCAGCCCCTCCCGTGAGATACGAACGGAAGGCGCGGAAAACGGCCGTCGGCGACGGAGCCTTGCTCCGCCGCCCGCCGGATCAGCGATGATGCATCATGGACATCCAACGGTTCCACATGGCCACGAGGGAACGATCGGTCTTGTCGCTGGACATGGGTTTATGCCCCATTTCCTTCTCAAGCCTGGCCACCCGCTTGAAGAGTTCGGGAAGCTTGGGCATGAGCGTGGCGTTACGCAGATAGATATTATAGTCCATGGTGGGAGAGCCGCCGACGACCTGGCCTTCGGCAATGTCCTTGGCCACGCCAGCCTGCGGCCCGATGGTTGAATTGCTGCCGATATGGAGATGTCCGGAAATGCCGGCCTGTCCCGCCATGGTCACGTTGTCACCCACATGAGTGGAACCGGAAATTCCCACCTGCGAGACGATGAGGCAGTCCTTCCCGATATGGACGTTGTGACCGACCATGACGAGGTTGTCGATGCAGGTGCCTGTACCCACAAGCGTGGCACTGAGCGCCGCACGGTCGATGGTGGCGTTGGCGCCGACCTCCACATGATCCCCCAGTTCCACATGGCCGATCTGTGGGACCTTCCGTATGCCTTCCGCGGTTCTCACGAAACCGAAACCCTCGCCGCCTATCACGGCGCCGGGCTGAAGCACGCAGGCCGTCCCGAGCTTCGTACCCGCCATGAGCACAACACGGGGGTACAGAATGCAGCCATCTCCCAGCTCACAATCCTCTCCGATGTAGCATCCGGGAAAAATGACGCAGCCTTTGCCCAGTCTTGTACGCGGGCCTATGTAACAGAACGGGTAAACGGTGCAATCCTCGCCAAGCTCCGCCTCGGGATGGATGCAGGCCATATGGCTCACACCGGTAAAGCTGCCCTGAGGCTTGACGAACAGCGTCAGAGCCTGAGCGAACATGGGATAGGGATTGTCCGTCACGAGCGCACGGGCAACATCCTTCTCATGCTCAGGCCGCACGATGACGGCACCGGCTCCGGTGGTGGACAGTTGTGAAACATACTTGGGGTTGGCCAGAAAGCTCAGCTCCGAAGGGCCGGCTTCTTCCAGCGTGTTGATCCCGGTGATGATGATATCGTCATCGGGATCCTTGAGAGCCAGTCTCACACCGAGCTTTTCCGCTATTTCGGAAAGCTTGAACGACGGATTGGGCATTCCTTGCTCCTTTGTTATTTCACGGAGCTGAGATTGAACTTGCCGCCCTTGTCCTTCCAAACCTTGTTGACTTCCTCGATCAGGCCGCTCGTCACGTCATTGGCCTGAACATAGAACATGACCACGGAGGCATCGATGATCATGTCATAGCCGTTTTTCTTGGCATAGTTCTCGCAGGCGGTGCGCATCACTTCGTTCATCTGGGAATTGATGGCCTGCTGCACGCGGGAAAGGCGCTGGGTATAAGCGGTACCCTTGGTTTCCAGCTCCTGAGCCTGTTTCTGAATTTTCTGGAAGCGCTCGTTGCGGGCCTTTTCGGACAGAGCGGCAGACTGCTTGCGCAGATCCTCAGCCTGTTTGCTGACATCGGCATTCTGCTTTTCAAGCTGTTCGCGCTCCTTGGCGAACATGGCGGTCAGCTGCTTTTCCGCCTCCTTGCCGGGATCGCTCTGAGAAGAAAGGCGCAAGGGGTTGGCCACGCCGATCTTGCCGGCGGCCTCAGCTTGGGAAGGCAGTACGACGGCGGAGCAGAAAAAGGCCACAGCCAGCGCAATGACAGTGCGACGAAGCATAATAAGACTCCTTAATAAGGAAAAAGTAGCATACATGACGTGCCGAAACAAGAGGCACGGACAACGGCCAACAGTACCCTTGAGGACATGAAGGCGTCAAGAATGTTTTAAGCGTACAGACGCGCAAGCTCTTCCAGAACTCTGCGGGCGCTCTCGCCCGGGGAGACTCCGAAAGAACTCACGCTGATCGAGGCATAGCGTCGGTACAGTTTCTCTCTCTCTCGGAAGAGTTCCTCCAGCGTCTGTCCGGGAGCTATGGCCAGTCCTCGGTCAGGATTGCGGGCGATGCGTTCGAGAATGACGTCCATGGGCACATCCAGATAGACGACGGGGCCAAGACCGGCAAAATGCTCCATGGTCTTGCTCCGGTACACAACGCTCCCTCCCGTGGCAATGACCGTACGGGACAAGCGCAGACGCCCCACGATTTCGGCTTCGACGTCGATGAAGGCTTCCTTGCTCATGGCGTCTGCCACACTCTGGAGCGGCGCGGCAAAAACGGCTTCAATAATGTGGTCGCTGTCTGCAAAGGCCCAGTCCAGGGCGCGGGCCACCAGACGTCCCACCGTAGTCTTGCCTGCTCCCGCCATACCTATGAACGTGATACAGAGATGTTCCGGAAGATGAGGAACGACACAACGCTTCTGTTCGGACAAGGGTTCCGACATAACATTCCTTCGGGGCGCAAACCTGTTTATGCGGCGCAGTATTGCGCCGTTCCGCTGCTATACGCCGCACTACGAAGGATGGCAAATGCCGGGCCGCATCGTCAAGCCGGACGGAAACATAATAAACGGTACGTTTCACAAACCGGCTTCTGTCCGAAGGATATTGTCCGCGCTCAGAGAGCTTTCCCCTCCTGTCTCTTCTCTGTGGAAGAAAACAGCACTCCGACAAGGGTAAGACCGATGCAGACGACCTGGGGCAGGTTGATGCGTTCACCAAGAATGAGACAGGCAAAAATCAGTGTGAATATGGGAATGAGATTGCCGAACAGAGAAACAACACCGGCCTCCAGATACCTGAGCGAAAAATTGAGCAGCAGATAGGCCAGTATGCCTACGCCGATGCCCATGTAAAGCAGCCCGCACAGAGCGGGAAACGTCACGGTCCGTGGCAGGGAAGATCCCATCAGGAACGGTGCGAAGGCAGCGACTCCGCCAAGAGCCTGAATGGCGGAGATGCTCAGAAAGGAATAGCGGCGTGAAATAAAACGCACGCATACGGCATATCCCGACGAGGACAGCACCGCGCCGAACATGAGCAGATTGCCGAGCAGCGGATCGGAAGCCCTGGCATCGTCCTCGGCAAACCATGCGGACCCCGCAACGCCGATCACGGCGAGAATAATGCCGACAATCGTCCGGCAAGTAAGTCTTTCCTTCAGAAGGAACCATGCAGCCACGGCCGTGCAGAAGGGAAAACAGGCTGCAATGATGCCTCCCTGGGAAGCCGTGGTATACTTCATTGAAAATGTTTCACACAAAAAGAACAGGCATGGTTCAAACATGACAAGAAGCAGCAGATATTTCCAGTCTCCCTTTTCATAGGGCAGATGTTTCCATCGGGGGAAAAGTGCCAGATAGAAAAGCGCGGCGAACGCCACACGCGCAAAGACCACATGAAACACGGCAAACGACTCGAATGCATACTTCATGGCGACCATTCCACCTCCCCACAGGGCATAACATACGACAAGAAGCAGCATGACCGACCAGGACGAGAACTTCATGAAAACCTCCCCAGAAATGACTGACGCCAGCTTACGACATTTCCCGGGAGAGTCTGACGCATATGCGGCATTTTCCCTTTCCCTGCAAAGCACTCAGCATACGGTCTGCATGGATCAGA
Source organism: uncultured Mailhella sp. (assembly GCA_944323575.1). Lineage (GTDB taxonomy): Bacteria > Desulfobacterota > Desulfovibrionia > Desulfovibrionales > Desulfovibrionaceae > Mailhella. The sequence continues at coordinate 5,212 of CALUTB010000144.1, forward strand.
AAACTCTTCCACGGCGCGGCCCAATGCTGAGGACAAAATGGGGCCCCCCAGCATAGCCGGTGGTTCCTCTTGTGCGCCTGTAAGGCTTTCTTACCAGCCGCGCCCTGGCAGGCGCATGTACGCTCTGACATCTGCATTTCTGTTACCGGCGGCCCGTAAACGGGCTTCCGGCGTATGGGATGCTCAGTTGATCTCCGAGTTTATCCTCGGCCAGTTGATGCCTGATGTACTCAGCTATCTTTGCCTTATTCTTACCTACCGTATCGACATAGTAACCACGGCACCAGAACTCCCGATTCCGATATTTGAACTTCAGCTCACCGAACTGCTCATATATCATCAGGCTGCTCTTTCCTTTCAAATATCCGACAAACGCCGATACACTCATCTTGGGCGGTATCTCTAGGCTCAGGACTCATTAATTGCCAAAAGGGTAAGAAGTTCTTATTGTCGGCAGAGGGAGGATGCCATGAAGGAACTTTTTTATCTTTCTCATGAACAGATTGCTCGTATCAAACGCTACTTTCCTCGTTC
>CALUTB010000145.1 GCA_944323575.1 uncultured Mailhella sp.
AGAATGAGGTCGGTATTCTCCCCGATGTAACCGATATCTGCCATGTTCGAAGCCCTTTATGAGATGAAATGCGTGGATTCCACGGCGTCGAGTTTTTCGGTGTACTGTTCACCGAACATGGAAAGAGCCAGCGAACAGGGAACAAGTTGTTCAAGACGCAGATCGAAGCTGCGCGTGAACAGTTCCAGAAAGAGTTCTATCATTTTGGTCTGTGTGGACGCAAAGTAGACACGTCCGCTGCGGGTGTTCCAGATGACCTGGAATTCCGCCGGAATAGGCAGAAAGCGTCCCATAAGACGCAGCTTGACCTGTTCGCCGATTTCCTTCTTACGTTCGCGGGGAATGAATTTCTTGCCCTGTTCACGGATACGCATTTCTTCTTCCCGAAGCGCAATGCGGGTATGCTTGCGAAGAACGGCGGGCGGAATGCGGCGGGTGTCGAGCCGGAGGGAAAAGGTCAGGTAATCTGCCTTTTCCGGCGGACTGAGCTTCCATTCCGTGTCGAGCATATCGTCGAAGTTGGTCCAGCCGAAGGCGCGTTCTTCGGCGATGTCGTCAATGTCCATGAAGGCGAACTGACGGAGCTTTTCGGGAATCGCCGACCACAGTTCGGCGGGCACATCATCTATGACGCGAAAGCGCGTGAAGCTGGTGCTTGCTTTGAGAAAACTCATATGGTCCTTCCTTTTGCGCGGAAAGGGAACTTCCCGCAGGCCGGGCAATGGTACGACAAGCAAGCGATGCGCGCAAGAGCGCATCGGAAGGGGATATCGGCTTTTTGTCGTACTCCGTCGCTCCCGGAGACGCATTATTTTTGTTGTGCCGACGTGGTTTTTCCGGAACTCCTGCGGAGGGAAAAGGGACCTTGCCCGTCATTGAGACAGCAGTGTTCTTCCTCGCAGCATGTACAGGGAGAGCCGTGGTCGAGCGTATCGATGATGCCGCAACCTTCACGATGATCTCCTGCGCAGGCATGCCGGAGCGCCTCAAGATGCATCTTCAGATGCTGAAGCGACGCGATCTGGCGTTCGACGTCGGCAATATGCTTGTCCACAAGATCGTTGATCCATGCGCAGCTGACCGACGGATTGTCCTTAAATGCAAGAAGATCCCGGATTTCGGCGAGATTCATGCCGTGCAGCCGGCAGCGGCGGATGAAATGGAGCCGTTCCACGGCAGCGTCTCCGTAGAGCCGGTAGTTTGAGTCTGTTCGTTCGGGAGGAGGAAGAAGTCCTTCCTTTTCATAGTAGCGTATGGTGACGACCTGGCAGCCGGCAAGCCTGGCGAGTTCTCCGATCTTCAGCGGCATGAACATGCTCCTTCTTTCAATCTGTTATGAAGGTAACGCCCGGACTGCAGGAGTCAAGAGAGTCATTGTCGCGGACTTTTCGGTCGTTTCGAATTTTTTGTGTGGAAGGAAAAAAATTGAAAAAAAGGGTTGACTCTATAGTCGCTATAGGCACTACGTTGATTTCAACAAGGAGAATCACCGTGAAAGACGACTTCAACAACATGGCTTCCGGAGGCGGTGCCGCAAAGGCATGTTCCTGCGCGGATGCCTTTGTTCTTCGACCCTTTTCCCATACGGCACATGAACATGATGAGGCGACCGCGCACCGGCACGAACATGCTCACGATCACAAGGGAGGTTGCTGCTGCGGACATGAGCACGCGGCTGCGGAACCCGTGGACACGGCGATCGTTGCCCGCGCTTCGGCAACGACCGCCGTGTATCGCATCACCAACATGGACTGCCCCATGGAAGAGGCGCTTATCCGCAAGCGCCTTGGTTCCGTGGAGGGAATCACAGGACTTGAGTTCAATCTGATGCAGCGAGTGCTGACCGTTCATCATAATCTTTCGTCCACGCTGAGCATAGAAGATGCTCTCAGATCCATAGACATGATTCCGGAACCGCTGGGCACGGAAGACAAAAAGGATCGGTCTGCCGTTGCGCCTGCACGCATGGCATGGAAGAAGCTTGCCGCCGCCGGAGTGTTCGCTGCTCTTTCCGAAGGCTTTGAATTTGCGCTTGAATGGAGAGTGATCGAGAGGGCGGAGAACGGTTTTTCCATTGTTGAAACGCTGCCTCTGCTGTTTGCGGTTGTCGCCATTCTGCTTGGCGGACTGGGAACCTACCGCAAAGGCTGGCTTGCGGTTTCCAACTTCAATCTCAACATCAATGCGCTCATGTCCGTAGCGGTGACGGGTGCCGTACTCATAGGTCAGTATCCCGAAGCCGCCATGGTGATGGTGCTTTTCAATGTTTCTGAAGCCATTGAGGCAAGAGCTCTGGATCGTGCCCGTGATGCCATAGGAAAACTTCTTGCACTTTCTCCCGAACGTGCCACGGTGCTTCAGAGTGACGGCAGCTGGATGGAAAAGGATATCCGGCAGATTCCCGTGGGCAGTCGCGTCAGAGTAAGACCTGGAGAACGCGTCGCTCTGGACGGGCGTGTGCTTTCCGGGCATTCCGCGGTGAATCAGGCCCCCATCACAGGGGAAAGCATTCCCGTGGAAAAGGTGGAAGGAGACGTCGTTTTCGCCGGAACCATCAATACTTCCGGTTCCTTTGAATTTGAAGTGACGGCAGGTCCGTCCGATACTACGCTGGCACGCATCATTCATGCCGTTGAAGAGGCTCAGGGACGGCGTGCGCCCGTACAGCGTCTGGTGGACAGCTTTGCACGCCGGTATACTCCCGCCGTGTTTCTGCTTGCCATACTCATGTCTGTGGTTCCTCCACTGTTCTTCGGCTGGAACTGGACGGATTCCATCTACACCGGACTTGTTCTTCTTGTGATCGGTTGTCCGTGTGCCTTGGTGATTTCCACACCGGTGAGCATAGTCAGCGGCCTTGCTGCCGCGACGAAAGGCGGTATACTGGTGAAGGGCGGCATGTTCCTGGAACAGGGACGTCTTCTGCGCTGCCTCGCTCTCGACAAGACCGGCACGCTGACCTACGGCAGGCCGAAACTGACGGATGTGGCGGTTCTGGCGGATAAGGGCAGGGAAGAGGCTCTCAGGCTTGCAGCCAGTCTTGCCGTCCGTTCGGATCATCCCGTTTCTCTGGCCGTAGCGGAAGGAGCCGCGGCGCATGGTGAAGCTCTTCTGAATGTGGAGGATTTCGAAGCCGTAGCCGGTCGTGGCGTACGCGGACACATGGAAGGCAGAAGCTACTGTCTCGGCAGCCTTCGCATGATGAAGGAACTCAACCTGAGTTCGGCAGCGCTCGAACGGCAGACGGCAGCCTTTGAAGCTCAGGGCAGAACCGTGGTGGTGCTGGCCGATGACACGCGAGTCCTTGCCGTTCTCGCCGTAGCCGACACCATCCGAGAGAGCAGCGTGGAGGCTGTCCGTGAACTGAAGAAGCTGGGCGTACACACCGTGATGCTGACGGGGGACAATGAAACCGTTGCGCGGGTGATTGCCGGACAGGCGGGGGTGGATGAATTCCGCGGCAATCTGCTCCCGGAAGACAAACTGAAGGCCGTCGAAGGTCTGTCGGAAAGCTGGGGCAGGGTCGGCATGGCGGGCGACGGCATCAATGATGCTCCTGCTCTTGCTCGGGCCGACATCGGATTTGCCATGGCCGGGGGCGGAACGGATGCCGCCATGGAAACCGCCGACGTGGCGCTCATGGACGACGATCTGCGCAAGATTCCGAGATTCATCCGGCTTTCTCGGGCGACATACAGTATCCTTGTGCAGAACATCGCTCTGGCACTGGGAGTGAAGGTGGTGTTTTTCGCTCTGGCCTTTGCCGGATACGCCACCATGTGGATGGCTGTCTTTGCCGATGTCGGTACGGCCCTTCTGGTGGTGGCCAACGGACTCCGTGCCGCGCGTTATCATTCCTGAAAGTAAAAATTAAAGTGTAACTTTAACTTTTTCTCATGACTCGTCCGCTCCGTACAAGGTATGTCCGTACACGGAGCGGACGTTCGTTTTCGCAAGGTACATCCGGGATGTGAGATCCGGTCGCGACACCGATATCGAAGAAGCAGGGAGACAGGAAGAAAATCCGTATGATGTCTTGACGTAAGGTCTGGATGATATTATTTGCTCATTTGATCAAAAATACATGCGATTGGTTCCGGATATGCACCTTTTCGGGATTATCCTGGCGAGGTCGAAGTGCTTTCTTCAGAAGTTCTTCTCCACGGAAAAAGAAGTCATGATGCTGCTCATATCCGGCATGTCGTATGCTTCAGAAGAAGGAGTTTGCACTATGTCCGAATCCGTTTTTGTTGCCGTTCCTTCCAATGCGCCGGCCGGACTTGACGCCGTGCCCAGTGCGCATTTCGGCCATTGCGATGCCTATACCGTGGCATGTATCCGGGATGGTCTCATCCAGGATGTGAGCATTGAATACAATGAAGGTCATGAACAGGGGGGCTGCATTATTCCTGTTCAGACGCTGGCGGACAAAGGCGTCAGAGTTCTTCTTGCCGGCGGCATGGGCATGGGGCCTCTGAATGCCATGCATCAGATGGGAATACAGGTTTTCTATGCCGCAGGATTCAGAAGCGTAAGAGAGGCGCTGCAGGCCTATATTGACGGCAGACTGCAGGCCTTCGGCTCCGGCAATCTGTGCAGGGGTGGTTGCGGACATCATCAGGGATGATCCGGCTTCCGTCATGAAATTCGAATCCGTTTCACCAGGCATGGCTCCGGGAAAGTCTTTCTTTTCCGGGGCCATGTTGCATAGTTTCATAAGGATTCCTTTGAAAGAAAGTGTTGTGCAGAAAATAGATAAGAAAAGATGAGCACTTCAAGGTATGCATGACGTCCGCAGAGACGGTTTTGACGGCTTTTTTCGTAATGAATTCCTCCATCAGCAAGATAGCGATTTTTTTGTTTCATTCTTTTTACAATTGCTGGCAGATATGGACGTAATCAGAAAAAACGTGTAGTTTGAAGACAAAAGAAGCCCCTTGCATCCGTATCCGACTGATTAAGCAGGAAGGCTTTTTGTCTGATACAGAGTGATTTCTGGCAGAAATCTGTCCGTTCGGCAGTGCATGCCGGCATATGTTTGAGCGGATGTTTCCGCTTCGTTTCGGAAAACGGCTGAGCCGTCAATGCTTTTTCAAGGTTTTGAGAGGTCGTCATGAAAGTAAGCAAAGTTGTTCTGCCTGTCGCAGGATGGGGTACACGTTCTCTTCCCGCCAGCAAGAACATTCCCAAGGAAATGCTGCCCATCTACAATAAGCCGGTCATCCAGTACGTTGTGGAAGAGGCCGTGCGTGCCGGTGTGCGGGAAGTCATTTTTGTGACGAATCGTCATAAGAGCGTGGTGGAGGATCATTTCGACCGCAACATCGAGCTGGAAGAGCTTCTGGCCGAAGCCGGCAAGATCGAACAGCTCAAGGCCGTGCAGGAAGCCGCCAGCATGGTGGATGTCATGGCCGTGCGTCAGAAGCAGCAGCTTGGTCTCGGCCACGCCGTCGGCTGCGCCAGATACATGGTCCAGGAAGACTATTTTGCCGTCATGGTGGGCGATGACTTCATGG
>CALUTB010000146.1 GCA_944323575.1 uncultured Mailhella sp.
TGCCGATTATTTAGTCTGCTGCGTCTTTCATACATGCCGGTATCCTAGCTCTTTTTTCTTAGCTAGGACAGCCCCTTTTTTTATATGGATGAAGATGAAAAGCAGCATGAAGGAGATGGCATAGCGCACAAGGGAAACGGTAAACGGCGGCACCCTGTCGAGAACATATTTACTGACGACATAGAGGCTTCCCCATAAGAAGAAAGTGAGGAAGAGATAGAGATACACAAGTTTCTGGCGTAGAGTTCCCATTGTTCGTGCTCCATGGGGAATGAATTCATATGAGAGAGAGTTTTTTCCAGCCTCCACGATGAAAGCGGAAAAGAAAAATGCCTGCCCTGCACAGTTCATCGGTGGTCATGGCCGTCCAGACGCCGATGATGCCGAACCCCATGAGACTGCCGAAGGTCCATGAGCCTCCGACTGCAACCACCCAGCAGAAAATGATGGCCAGAGTAGTGGGGAAAAGAACGTCGCCGCAGGTTTGAAGCGCTCTGACCATGACGATGTTGACGGCTCGTCCCAGTTCCAGCACCACATCGATGATCATGACGACGCGGCACAGCTGTATGACGGCGGGATCATTGGAAAGCAGCCCGAAGATGGTGGAGGAGAAGAGGGCAATGAGCAGAGAAATGCCTGCAGATGCTAGACAGGATATGACGGTGACCCACATGACGAGCGTTTCGGCCTCGTCGTAGCGTTTTGCTCCGACAGCGCGTCCCAGCAGGATCTGCATGGCTTGGGAGATGGCGGACGTGAACAGATAGGAGCACATGGCCAGCATGGTGGCGTAGGTCTTGACGACGGCTTCCTTGGTGCTGAAGGTATTGATGACGGCAAGAATGACGATCTGGCTGAAGGAGTAGGAAAGAGATTCTCCGCAGGAAGGAAGGCCGAGTCTGAGGATTTTCCACAGTTCTGCGCTCCGGCAGAAGAGCAGTCTGCGGAAGGACAGATTGAGGCGAAGATATTTTCTGACTTCATAGAAGAGAATGAGTGCCCCGAGGAAGCGGGAAATGACCGAAGGAATGGCCACGGCCGCGGCTCCCTGCATGCCCAGTCCCCAGAGAAAGAACATATTGCCGCTTATATTGATGATATTGAAGAGGACGGCGACAAGGAGGCACTGCTTCATGTAGGTGTTGCTGCGCAGATAGGCGCTCAGGGAAAACATGACGGCCTGAAGAAAGAGTCCTGCGCCGGTGATCCGCAGATAGGCGGCGGACTCATCCATGATTTCAGGCGGAACCCGAATGGCCGAGAGTACCGGTCTTGCCAGCAGAGCGAGCAACACGCCTATGCCGAGGCTGACGAAGAGGTTGAAGTAGAAGGAAAGAACGTAGATCTGCTCTTCCTTTTCCCGGTTCTGTGCACCTTTATACTGACTGATGAGAATGAGCGAAGCTGCGGAAAGAACGGAAAGGCTGACAGTCAGCATGTCGAGAATGGTGTTGGCCTGATTGATGGCCGTGGCACTGTAGTCGTTTCCCACCATGATTTTGTCGACGTTGCCGACAAGAAGCTGGAGTATGAGTTCCAGAAAGATGGGTATGGTGATGCGCAGAAGCAGACGCAGATCGAAATTCTTTGGGAAGTGGAAAGGCATGGGAGAAGATACAGACTTTGGAAGCAGAAAACCGTTTTGAGCGTACGGCAGCGCACATGAGCCGTCGATGCGCTTCTGAGAAAAGGAATGACCGTGTTGTTGCAGCGCGGGCAGACGCCTTCCAAGCATGGCCCGGAGGCGTCTGCTTTGAGAATATCTCGGCGGAATCGCTTATCTTCGTGATGTCAGCGGACATTTTGTCCGTCGGGAAGGAGAAGGTCCTTCTCCTTTCGGCGGAAACATTGCTCCAGCAGGGGCATTATGTAAAGAAAAAAGTGGGGATGTAGAAAAGGATGGATAAAGCAGCGGACTTCGGTTGCAGAAAAGGCTCTTCCAAAGAGCAGTGATATGCCGTGTTGACGTCAACGGCATTGTGGAGTGTGCAGGGGAGACCCGTTTCGGGGAAGCGGAATCAGAAGTCTCTGCCCCGCGTTGTGCGGATATTGAGGGCGTCCATGATGTGAAGGATATGAATCTTCATGGCGCTTCTGGCACCTTCCGCATTGCGGCTGACCATGAAATCAAGGACGAGCTGATGGTCGTACCGACTTCTGTGCAGCGCTTCCGGATGGCGGGGCGCCAGATCCATGGCCTGTTCGAAAGCCTCCTGCAGAACGGGCATGAGCCTGTTCATGAACTCATTGTGCGTGGCTCGGGCGATGGCTCTGTGGAAGGTTCTTTCATCCTCCAGCAGCTGCGGATCGTCGGCGCTTCCCGTGGCAATGCGTTCACCGAGTTCGCAAATGTGTTTCATTTCGTTGTCGGTGGCGCGTAGCGTGGCATAATAGGCCGCTTCCGGTTCAAAGATCATGCGCATCTCATAGACGGATTCAGCGTTTCCCTCGATGGCTGGCACGTCATGAAGCTCCTGAAAGGACCGGACCTTGAAGTCGTCGCGTACGTAGGTGCCTCTGCCCCTGCGGATTTCGAGCACGTCGCGGGCGGCGAGCATGCGTATGCCCTCGCGCAGCGTAATACGGCTGACACCGAGATTTCTGGAAAGTTCCAGTTCATTGGGAAGCTTGTCGCCGGGCTTGAGTTTTCTGTCCACGGTGATCATGGAGAGAATGTTTTCGGCCACGCTGTCGGAAAGTCGTTCTGTTTTTTTCAAGGAAATCTCCGGAAAGACGTGCAGTTGAACATAGGTTGCCGGCGCAATCGAACACGGCGTGAAGCATGCACGATTCGGTTACGCCGGGAAAATCCCGCATCCTGGGACGAAACGATGACGCGTTGTCCTTTTGCAGGCAGACGTTCGTCAGAGTAGATCAAGCCTGCATGGCTGTCCATCGATTCTATGCCGCCCCGTCTTCCGTTCCGGAATGGACAGGAAAACGCGATCGGCGCGGAAAAGGACGGTACGGCATTTACGGGCGAGATGCCTTGAGGCTGTCCCTGTAGGCTCTGCCGCAGCGATTCTGTTCCTTCATGGCGTCGATGAAACCTGCCAGAGTCACATCCTTGGGACGATACGCCCATTCCGTGGAAATGAGAACCTTCTGTCCCATGGCGTCGAACTCGCTTTCCTCTATTTCCACGTCGTCGAAGCAGATCGGGAATCCCATGGACGCATTGAACTTCATGATGGCATCCCGTTCCTGATATTTCTTTTCATAGGTCAGAAGGCAGAGTACGCCGAGAGAGACGATTTCACCGTGCAGATGCTTATGGCCGTTTTTCGTGACCGTGGCTCCGTAGTATACGCAGTGAGCAAGAGAGGAGTTGTAATAGTAGTCGGGCGTATGCGTGGTCATGTTGGAAACCATGCCAGTAGAGATGATGATGTCCAGCGTCACCTGTTCCAGCTCGTAGGAGGACTTTTTTGCCCGACAGGCTTCCAGAGCGCTTGCACTGTAACGGAGCAGCGGCGAGGTGCATACATGGGAAAGCTGTACGCCCATGAGCGGCGTATGACTCAGATCGGCGTCCTTGCTTGAGAAAACGGCTTCGCATTCCTTGGAAAGAGCGTCCCCGATGCCCGCCCAGAGCAGCTGATACGGAGAGTCTGCGATGATGTCGGAGTTGATGAAGGTATGACTGGCAAGCTTCGGGTAGTAATACTCGCGGAAGCTGCCGTCGGAATTGTAGATGACGCAGATGGCGGTGACGGAGGCGCAGTTGCTGGCCACGGTGGGGAAGCAGAACAGGGGTTTGTCCAGTTCATTGGCAACGTACTTGGCGGTATCGCAGGCACGACCGCCGCCTACGGCAAAGATCATGTCGGCTTTTTTTACGGATTCATTTTCCATGAGCATCCTGCCGTTTTCGTACGTGGAATCGCCTCCGAACCAGACAAAGTCGATGATGGATACCTGAGAATGCTCAATACCCTTGAGCAGTGCGTCGTGAGCCTTGGCCATGGCCGTCTTGCCGCCGATGACCACAGCGGTTCTGCCGTAGTGTCTGGTGACATGCGGTATTTCGCTGTAGCAGTCGGAACCGATGGAATAGCTGGGAAGATACATATTGTAGTGAGACATCATATTCTCCTGTGTGTTGAGCCGGTTGTGGAAAATGATTCGATATGTTCCCTTGGAATGCTTCAGATGTAGTTGCTTAGTTGTCTTATGTCAATAGTAGTTGTCTGTTCTTTTGTGAATTTTCTGTCGAAGACGGAGACATCGAAGCCGGAAAGGCTTCGGCCTCTCTTCGCAGAAAAAAGCACATATCCGGCAGGAGGGGAAAACGGGCGATGTCTGATGAGGGAGTTGCACCGGAGCGGCATGAAGAGGGGAGATGGGGCCGGTGGAAGGAGACCGGATGAGAGACGGTCGTGTGATCTGTGGGAAGTAAAGAAACAAGACGGAACTTGCGGAATAAAAAGAAAGGCCGGTCAGACTCAGTCTGACCGGCCGCATATTCTGTGGATGAAGAGATTTGAACAGGTCTATTATCTCTTTTAATAAACAAAAGGTAATTCCCCGGCTCAGCTGGGGAATTACCTTTTGTTTATTTATGTCTTTGACGAGACGGCCATTGGGCTGACAAGATTATCAGAATGTTGCCGGGAGCTATACGTGCTCCCCTCCCGTGGGTAAGGACTTCTTTACATGGATACTTGAAGGGGGTGATATCCAGAAGCTGGTTGTATATGCCGGTTCTCTGGGCCCGTGTCGTATCGCGGCACAGTTGCTTGAAGAGAAGTATCCAGGGAGTGATGCCGCGTCCATACCTACGCTGAGCAACGCCGGGGATATCTGTCAAAAAATTACGGTAACGACGTTGAATAACGTCAAGGAGATCCGCAGGTTTTTGGAGGCGATTCCCCAGGGGCAACTGTGGCCGTATATCTGGGGGATGACGTAGCCATTTACCTCAGTTGGATGAATAGGAATTACATCTTTGCTACGAAGAGCGATGTTCTTCGGTATCTGTCCGCCAATGTTGTATGTAGCGACGCCTATACCCAACGGCGGAGGCTGGAAGCGAAAGGGTACAGTGGTATTCTGGAGTGTACAAAACTCATGCGTCTTGCTCTTGGCGACTCCTCGGAAAGAGGGACTGACTGGCACTTTGTCGGAACTGGAAAAGGATCCGGCACAACATGAGTGGTACAGGCTTATAAGAGATGCCCAGATTCCTTTAGCCCATGGCTATTGTATGTCCTAGACTCAAGACTCATTAAATGCCAAAAGGGTAAGAAGTTCTTATTGTCGGCACAGGGAGAATGCCATGAAAGAACTTTTTTATCTTTCTCATGAACAGATTGCTCGTATCAAACGCTACTTTCCTCGTTCCCACGGCATTCCGAGAGTCGATGACAGGCGTGTCGTCAGCGGCATTATCCATGTCATCAAGCACGGCCTGCAATGGAAAGATGCCCCGCGCGAGTATGGACCATACAAAACTCTCTACAATCGTTTTATCCGCTGGAGCCGATCGGGTGTCTTTAACAGGAT
>CALUTB010000147.1 GCA_944323575.1 uncultured Mailhella sp.
CGCTCATGGCTCCGGGCGTTCGCCGTTCGGCCCGGCTCCGGTCGGGGCGTCCCTCTCCCATCATCGGCAGGGCATGGTCGCCGCGTCCCGTTCACCGGTTCCGGCCTGCGAGGTGGTGCCGCCGCTGCGTCCTGAGTCACCCCACGGGCACGGAAGGGCGAGGATGTGAGACAAAGCCCAGCCCCGGCAGAAAGAAGGCGCTGAGAGGCGGCGAGAGCGTACGCCTGTGCCCTCGCCATGCCGGAAGGGTGCCGCCGGTGGCGGTGCCGCGCTCATGGCTCCGGGCGTTCGCCGTTCGGCCCGGCTCCGGTCAGGGCGTCCCTCTCCCATCATCGGCAGGGCATGGCCGCCGCGCCCTGTTCACCGGTTCCGGCCTGCGAGGTGGTGCCGCCTTTTCGGGACTTCCCCAAAAGGGGCAAAAAGTGATAAAATGGGGTAAAAAAGGGGGGTACCGATGAAAATTCTTGGTATAATCCTTGGTATTGGCTGAAAATTTTTTTGAAATTATCAAATAAAAATAATATATTATAATTTTGATTGTAGTCCCACTTCCTTTCAAGCACTTGCAGTGATGCAGGTGCTTTTTTGGTTAAAAGAAGGGGCTGCCTCTGGCCAAGACTGGTGTTTATCTTTCTTTTCCCAATAAGTTAGCTGAGTTAGAAGTTGTTTATGGTTGCCTTCATTGGAGCGCTATTCTCATGTCTTGAGGAACCAGTAAAAATGTTCAGGCTTGATACCGTTAGAGCGACGTAAGTGTCTTTCGGTCTGATTCAAGAAATTTTTTATTCCATTGACATGATTGTGCTGTTCCGCAAACTTCCGGGAATGATTGATGCGATGATGGAATCCGTTGATAGCCAGGGCGCTGTAAACTGAAAATGTATCCGTATAGACTATACTGTCAGGTTCCACCCGTTCCCTGATGATGGGGAGAAGTGTTTTTCAGTGCGTGCATCGGGAATGATTACCGTACAGACTCTGCCGTTTTTCTTCAGCAGACCAAAAGGCTTTTTTCCGGCAGCTCTCCGTTCTCTTTTTCCCTTTCTTGCACCTCCAAAGCAACTTTCGTCGGCTTCTATCTCATCAGACAGCCGATAACTGGGGAGATGTGAAGCAGTAAGACGTCGCAAACGCATGAAACAGGATGTGGCCGTGTTATACGGTTCACTCCTGTCATCTCTCCGGCAGTTTGCCGAGACACCGGCCACAAAAAAAATATGAATTCGGTATGTTGCCGATTATGTAGTCTGCTGCGTCTTTCATACATCCTGCTGTCCCAGCTCTTTTTTCTTAGCCAGGACAGCCCCGGAGTTTTTTCTACAAGATTCTGGCAAGCTGCGACTATACGATCAAAGAGTTCCATACCAACGTGATGCTCTTCGGCATTGTGTTTGCCGGCCTTGTCGGGGCGGTATGCCTGCCCTATCAGGTCATGTCGGTCATTCATCCTGATGCCTGAAAGCAAGCACCGGCATTGAAATGAATCCGCTGTTGTGCTTCTTCTCCCGCTCCGTCATCAGCTATGTGCTTATCCTTATATTCTGGCTGATCTGCCGCTGTCGGGACGTTTTTCGGAAATCTCGTCAGGGAAAGAGATATGGTGGAGCGCCTTCCGTGTCATTCTCTGCTTTTTCTTCTTGAGTCTTCGGCAAAAAGACGGAATGCTTGTTCTCCGATGAAATTCGAAACGACAGAGGGCGGAGATACCGTCCGCAATGGAGGATACATGGCATTTACCGGATGGGAGAATGTGAAGGAAGGCGAGGAATTTTCCGTGGAGGAGATCGCCGCGTTTTACGGTACCGTGGGACCGTATTCGTTGCTTGAAGCCGCCCGGCGCAGTCTCTGGGGGCGTTATCCTCTCATGGTTCGAGCCGTGACCAAAGACGGCGTGGAGGGCCTGTTCACTCCGGGAGAGAAGGTGCGCCTTTTCCTGCGGGAGGAGAACGGAGGTTATGCGCTCAAGGCTTTTCCCGAGCATATGTTCGACAAGGAAGACAGCTATCGTCCCTTCATCGGCATGGCGGAAGAGAAGACCGTGCAGAGTTCTTCTCCTTCCGGAAACGAGGAATGGACGGATATGTTCTGTGCCAGGGACTACTGTCTGCCGTACTGTGATTCACTGGCTGCCCTGACTCCTCCCTATACCGATGCGCAGATGGAGGAGCTGTATCGTTCCTTTGCCGAGCAATATGCGGAATATGACGGGCGCTGCGCCATGATGTCCGGTCCGTACAGAACCGGGGCGGCGAAGTTTTCCGCGTTCTGCTTCGCGCTGGCCAGAGAGGGGCTGAACATGCCTGACGGGTCGCGCTGCTTTGCCCCCTGGGACGTCGTGCTTCTTTTCATGGAACTTCATGAAAACGGCGAACTGGGAGAAGTGGCCACCGTTCCTCTGCGCATGGTCAACTTCTATGATGAGGCAAAGCTCAAGCGATTTGCCGAAGTTCTGGCCGAGCAGGGGGCCTGAGGCATGCCTTTCCTGTTCAACGTTTCGGGCTGTCCGGGAAAGCTCCTTCTGCAGAAAGAAAACGCGGTGCGGCGTTACAGGAACTGCCGTCGTTGTTCGATTGAGGCAGAGGCCCTTTTTCAAAGCGAAGATAGAGGGAAACAGGCCGTCGGCATGACGGCAGATGGAAACGTCCGGCGCGGGAAGAGGAAAGCCTTTTCCTGCGCCGGACTTTTTCTGAGGTATCGCGTTAGAACTTGTAACCGATGCCGATGCCGAAGTTGTGGGCATGCGGATGGGTGGTACGACCGGCCACTATGCCGCTTTCCTCGTTTTGAGACGCCAGCGTGTAGTCCAGCACATGGTTATGGATATACATGTAGGCAAGGTCGAAGGTCCAGTTCTTGTAGAAGAAGCCTACGCCTGCGGTGTAGTAGTTTCGTCCGTTGGACGGGACCATGTAGTCCGCATTGCCGATATTCATGGGCGAGGTTTCGTACATGAAGCCGAGGCGAAGCGCCATCCAGTCCACGGGCTTGTATTCGGCGGAAATACCCAGCGTCCAGCTGTTCTTCCAGTATCTGGCGGAGTTCTGGTCGTAGTTTACCGGGTCCTTCATGTGGATGTTGAAGTCTTGGAAGCGGCTCCAGAGAGTATAGACGGCGTCGGCTTCGAAGCTCAGGTTCTCCAGCGGCTTATAGGCTACGCCGAAACCGATGGAATCAGGCAGATGGAGCGTACCGCGCAGGCGGGAGTTCTGGATTTTGCTGAGACCGAGCGCCTGACCGAAGGCCGTTGCTCCGATCTGATTGTCGTACCGGGTTTTGCCGCTGACCTTGAGGCTCATGGGAGCGCGGTAGGTGAGACCGAAGGACCACTGGTCGTTGAGCCTTGCGTGCACGGCCACGTTGCCGCCGAACGAGACGCCGTGTCCGTTGATGTTCACGTCGCCGAGACCGAAACCTGGAGCCTGAACATCGAGGTTCTTGCGCATCTGCATGGAAGCCATCATCATTTCCGCTCCGACTGCTACGGAGAGGTGATCATTGATCTTATAGGCGATGCTCGGATTGAAGGAGTTCGTGATGAGCTGCACGCTGTGCAGATTGGCTCCGCCGGGCCAGTTGTGGGGATATTTCACGCCCAGTCCGAAGCGGGTGTAGGAGGCGATGCCGAGCCACCATTCGTCATTGATCTGATGCGTGACGTAGAAGGAGGGAATGGGCCAGGTCTGATGCGCGCTGTGATAGTTGCCGGTGTTTTCGCCCGCATCATTTCGGGTGTCCACGCCCCAGTAGAACTGGGAGACGGCAAGATTGGCCTGCATCTGCGTACCTTCCAGCATGGTCATGGCAGCAGGGTTGTAGGCAAGGGTGGAGGCGTCGCCGCCGCGGGCAATGAGTCCGCCGGCCAGGCCCATGCCGCGCGCGCTGTTTTCCATGATGGCGAAGCCTTCAGCGCGGGCCTGAGATGTGGGAAGAAGAAAAGACAGACAGAAAAGAAGGCACAACACCCCGGAGAGGCGTGTGCTGAGTGAAGAACGGAACATTGCATAACTCCTGCTGCCGCTGAGAAGATGAGGGACAGGCTGACTGAAGCCATGCAATAATATATAGGACTTGACGATAAATTAAATCAAGATTTGAATTTATCCGTAAATAGGGCCGTAGCCTTGTCGCAGAGAGCCTTGGCGTGCTCTCTGCTTCTGCGGCTGATGACCGGTCGCCAGATACGGCATTCTTCGGGAGGATCGGAACGTTTTGTTTCGTCCGCAGTTTCGTCGGCGTTGCCGGCTGCCGCTTTGGCGCTGCGGGCGGTATCGAGTGTCCATTCCCAGGCAATGCCCTTCATTTCTTCAAATTCTGCAAGGCCTTTTTTCCAGAGTTCGCTGAAGAGACCCTGAGCCTCCCACTTTTTGAAGTAGGCGTGTATGGAACTCGGACTGCCGTAGAATTCTTTGGGAAGAGATTTCCATTGCGTACCTGTTTTCAGCACGTAGACGATGGCTGAAAAGACTTTACGGTAGTCGAGCGGCTTGCGGCCGCCGCCTGCGATACGCTGGTAAACCTTTTCCGGATCACGGACGGTTTCCGGGATGAGCGGCTTGACGGCCTCCCAGAAAGAATCGGAGATTTCCCAGAATTTCATGATGTTAGGTTTATTGGGTTAATGGGATGGGAAAAGGTTAGCATAAAAGCTGAAGGAAGTCAGCAGTCGCTTATTTACGGATAAAAAATAATCAAAAAAAAATTGAATTTTATCAAAAAAAAATTGTTGACAGAACTCCGGATCCGGTCTAGAGATAACGAACACGACGCGGGGTGGAGCAGCTTGGTAGCTCGTCGGGCTCATAACCCGAAGGTCGTAGGTTCAAATCCTGCCCCCGCAACCAAGAAAATCAGGCACTTACAGTTTTCTAACCGTAAGTGCCTTTTCATTTTTCTAACCTATTTCTAACCAAAAGGGGAAGATAAGTGCTGACGCTTGCGGTGCGTCCAATGGAAACATACCGGAGGGGTATTCCGGGCTGTGCTCTTCTCGCTGAGACAGTAACTCACTTGAGGGCGCGTCTTACCCCATTCCTAGGTTCAGGACTCATTAATTGCCAAAAAAATAAGAAGTCCTTATTGTCGGCATAGGGAGGATGCCATGAAGGAACTTTTTTATCTTTCTCATGAACAGATTGCTCGTATCAAATGCTACTTTCCTCGTTCCCATGGCATTCCGAGAGTCGATGACAGGCGTGTCGTCAGCGGCATTATCTAGGCTCAGGACTCATTAAAGGTAAAAAATAACGATAGCCGCAAGGTGAATTGCTGAAAGGAATGTATGAGCACAGCGATCATAGCGCATGGCTATGTGACGCCAGTCATTCACCGGGAAAACATGTGTTCTATCTTGTGATGCTGGAGATATTGTTTCTTGTTGT
>CALUTB010000148.1 GCA_944323575.1 uncultured Mailhella sp.
GCCGGTGCAGACCACCATGTCGGCGCCCTGCGCGAGGAAGTCGCGTATGCGCTGAACGGTCATCTCGATGGAGTCGTCGGAGAAGGTCTGTCCGAGGATGGAGCTTCCGAGGTTTTCGAATTTTTGGCGGATCACGGGACCGAAGGCGTCCTTGATGCGCCCGGAATAAACCTCATTGCCCGTGGTGACCACGCCCACACGGAAGGGACGGAAGGGCAGAACCTCGATGACGGGATCTGTGACCGTATGTTCCAGTTGCGAAATTTTTTCTTCTTCAATGAGCAGAGGAATGATGCGCGTGCCGCCCACGGCCTGTCCCTTCTGCACTTCCTGCATGGTATGCAGTGTGGCAAGCGCGATGTCGTCGAAGGCGTTCACCCTTGCAAGGGCCGATACGTCCACGCGCAGAAGGCCGTGCCCGGCGGCGAGAAAGTTGATGCGGCCTTCCCTGATGTCGGAGAAGTTGATGTTTTGCCCGGTCACGGCACGGGCAATGCGCTCGGCGGCGTCGTTTTCATGGAGCAGACCGGGCTGCGGTTCATAGACGTAAAGGTTTTCTTTGCCCACGCTGAGAAGAACGGGGATGTCCTCTTCCCGGACAATGTGGCCCTTGCGGAAAACCGGCCCTTTCTGAACACCGGGTTCTATGCGTGTGATGTCGTGACAGAGCACCGTGCCTACGGCATGGGCAACGGGGATGGTGGTCATGGAAATTCTGGACATAACAAATGCTCGCCGCTGAAAAACGCTTCATGAACATGGCCCGACGGGCGTCCGGAATCGCAGTCCCGGATACGGCGCAGGTCATGCGTTCATCCATGTTTTCTTTCCATGCCGGAGCATTTGAGGAGGCAAGGCCGTTTCCCGCCTTACCCTGTGAGCGGTGGCTCAGGTCTGTCTGCATGGTGTGCACTTTAGCAGAGGCAGACTCGAAAACTTTAATTTAAGCATATTGAAACAGGTTGTTTTCGTCAAGGTATAAAAGGAAAATTAATGATAGTTTTTTATACGTGAAGAAAAATGGCTTGAAATTTAAATCACAATACTGTCTTATTTTAAATTTATTTTAAAAAATGAATATTTTTTATTTCAGTGAAGGAAAAGATACTATAAAAAAGATTTTTTATAGTAATACTTTTATGATGAACAAAAAATGACATATTTTTGAAATGAAAGTGATTAATTTCTATTTTGAAATGTGGAAGAAAAGCGGTCCATACGTCCATATCATGCGACGTGTTTTCCGGCAGACGGCATCCTGCGGACGCGGATTCGGATTATTTTGCTGTGAAACATTTGAAATGGAGGGGGAAAAAAGCCGTTGCAGAGGAAAAGGCTCCGGATGCGGGAACGTCAGCAGAGCGTCTGAAGACGATTCATATCCTCCGGTGAGATGTACAGCGAAGTGCAGGATGCGCAGGGCTGAGGGATGGAAAAGAAGTCCTTCATAGAGAGAGACATGTAGTGCATGAGTATCATGCGGTTGACTCCGGAATGAGCCACGAGCAGAGCTTCTTCCTGCTCTCCCAGCCACGACAGGCGACGGAAGAGAGCCTTCATTACACGCCGGGAAAGCATGGCAAAGGATTCTCCCCCGCAGGGAACGTAATTCCAGAAATCGCATCCTCGAGCGTCCAGCCCTCCGGGAAATCGGGACTCCACGTCGGTTTTCGTCAGGCCTTCCCACGCGCCCAGACTGATTTCCCGGAAAGCGGCGTCGATATGCACGGGAATGGAGCGCGAGTCCAGAATGATGGACGTCGTCTCCCGGCAGCGGGACAGATCGGATGTCCAGACCCCGGCAAGAGACACAGTGGAGAATTCGTCATGCCAGAACAGTGCTTCGCGACGGCCCTTTTCGGAGAGCGGAATGTCCTGCTGACCGATGAAACGGCGTTCCGGGTTGGAGGGCAGCGTTCCGTGACGAAGCAGATGAAGGACGGGCATGTGTTTCTCTCCCTGAGTGCGGATGGAAGGTCAGAACAGGAGGCTGAGGATCAGAACATCTTTTGTATCGTACAAAATGATCAAAAAGAAAAGCGTCTGCATAAACACTGAATGGAGCAGAGAAACTTCATGTCGTTGCTTTTCTGAAAAAGAGACGGCTGTTTTTCGATATGTATAGGGCTGATGTATTGCGCTGAACTTTGACAAACTGAAGTGTGAATTAAATCACATAACAAATATGTTCAAAAAAAGCAGCGATGACTGCCCGAAACAGGAAGGCATCATCAGGAGATGAAAAAATAACGTCCTGATATTATAGATGATTTAATTTCTTAAAAAAAAATGAGTCAAAATATTGAAAAAAGAAATTAATCTTGTATATTACAAGCAAATATTGAAATGAGGAGGATCTCATGAAAAAACTTGCCTTCGCCGCGCTGATGCTTGTCTTCGGTCTGGGAGCCGTGTCGGCTTCCGCAGCGGAACTGACCGTGTCCGCGGCGTCCAGTCTGTCGGAGTCCTTTACGCAGATCGCTCAGGAATTTACGAAGAATAACGGCGTGAAGGTCAATCTGAACTTTGCGTCCTCGAACAATCTGCTCCGTCAGATGGAGCAGGGCGCTCCCGTGGACGTGTTTGCCTCCGCGGATCAGGAGACCATGGACTCGGCGCAGCAGAAGAATCTGATTGATCCCGCCACGCGCAGGGACTTTGCCTTGAACGATCTTGTGCTCATCCCGCCCGCCGGAGGTACGCTGGCCGGCCCCGAGACGGTGACCGGTTCGGAAGTGAAGCACATCGCCATCGGCACTCCCGAAAGCGTGCCCGCCGGTCGCTATGCCCGTGAGGCTCTGACCACGGCCGGCACCTGGGATGCTCTGCAGAGCAAGTTCGTCTTCGGCAACAACGTGCGTCAGGTGCTGAGCTACATTCAGCGCGGCGAGGCCGATGCCGGTTTCGTGTATCGTACCGACGCGCTTGCAGGCGGCAAGGACGTGCGCATCGTGACCGCCATGACCGGTCACAAGCCTGTGTGCTACCCCATTGCCGTGACGAAGGACAGCGCAGAAAAGCAGACGGCACAGAAGTTTGTGGACTTCGTTCTGTCGCCGCGCGGTCTTGAGATCCTTGCGGATCACGGATTCAGCCCTGTGAAGTAGTAGTTTTTTCAGCAGCGTCCCGCACGGAGTTTCCGGTCTGCCGACCGTGGAACCGTGCGGGACGTTTTTGTTTCAGCAGGATCCGCTCCGCAAAGACGCCGGAAAAGGAAGGTACGGAGGGCAGGAAATGCCGAAGAGAGATCCACATGCAGAAGGGAAGGGCCGTTTCATCTCCTGAGGGATGGGACGGCCCCTTTGCGAGCGAAGCAGGCGGGATCTACACGTCGTCGAAGCCGAAGGGTCTGTCGGCCTGACCGCCGCGGCTCAGAATGTCGGACAGATAGGAGAGGGAATCCTGCGCATAGAGAGAACGGCTATGGAATCCCCGTTCCATGGCGAGAATGCTGCCGTTGGCGTACACGGCCAGGTCCTCGGCAAAGGCGTCCACGTCTTCAGGGTCATGGGTGATCATGACGAGAGGAACGCCGCAATCCTGAAGAATGCGGTCGATTTCCTTGCGCATGCGTATGCGCAGCAAAGGATCGAGCGCGGCGAACGGCTCATCGAGAAGCAGAAGGCGGGGAGAAATGAGCAGCGCTCTGGCGAGAGCCACGCGCTGTTTCTGTCCGCCGGAGATCTGGGACGGCTTCCGGTCCGCCAGGTGTGTGATTTCCAGAAGTTCGAGCATGTACCGGATGGCGTCCTTCTGTTCGTCGCTGAGAGGCGGTGGAACCATGGCCCTGAACGCGCTGCCGAGAACGGGCAGGTGTTTTTCCTGCTGACGCAGGGAAAAGGCGAGGTTCTGCCATACGGTCATGTGCGGGAACAGGGCATAGTCCTGAAACACGTAGCCCACGCGACGGCTTCTGGCCGGCAGGTCGATGCCTTTGGAGGAATCGAAGAATACGGTGTCGTCCAGGAGAATGCGGCCGCTGCGGGGATGGACGAGTCCTGCGATCATCTGCAGGGTGAGCGTCTTGCCCGAACCGGAAGGGCCGAACAGAACCAGACGGGAAGCAGCGCTTGTCAGACTGATGTCGAGGGAAAAGGAGCCTTGTTTTCCTTTGAGCACGGTTTTGATGGACAGATCAATCACCGGGAGCCTCCCAGCAGATAGTCGGCAGTGATGAGTATGGCGGCGCAGATGCCCGAAGTGAGCAGTACGAGGCATGCGGCAAGGGCGTCGTTGCCGGCCTGGAAGGCGTCGTAGATGGCAAGGGCGAGCGTTTGTGTCCTGCCCGGAATGTTGCCTGCAAGCATGAGCGTAGCGCCGAACTCGCCCATGCCTCGGGCAAAGGCCAGCATGGCTCCGGAGAGAATGCCCCGTGCCGCGAGAGGAAGGCTGATGGCGAAGAACACGGAAACTTCCGATGCTCCGAGGGTGCGCGCCGCCTTCTCTATGTTGGCGTCAACCTGTTCAAGAGCGGTCTTCGCAGACTTGTAGATGAGCGGAAAGACTACGACCGTGGCGGCGACCACGGCCCCCTGCCAGGAAAACATGAACTGGAAGCCGAGCTGTTTCAGCGCCGGACCGAAGAGTCCCTTCTGCCCCAGTAGCAGAATGAGATAGTATCCCAGCACCGTGGGAGGCAGAACCATGGGCAGCGTGCACAGGGAATCAAGAAAGGCGGCGACCACGGAACGGCGTCTTGCGAGAAGACGGGCGGTGAGCGTTCCCAGAATCAGGGAGGCAAGGGTGGAGAGTCCGGCGACCTTCAGGGAGAGATAGATGGGAAACAGGGAAAACTGCTGTCCGAAGAGGGAAAGTTCCATGCACGCGTGCTCCTTTCCATTTCAAATAACAGGAAGGAGGCTTCCGGGCAAGACATGCGGTGCTTTGAGGAGGGAATTTCTTCAGGAAAATGCTGTTGTTCCCGGGGCGTCTTGCCGGCCGTGCGCGACGGCGGAGGCAAGGGCATATCGAGTCTTCCGTGTAAACGACAAGCGCTGCCTTGATGCCGGTCGGCGAAGCGTTGCCGTTTCCGTCCGGCGGGTCTGAAGCGGTCCGCAGAACGGTCCGCGACCGGCGTCTTTCAGAAAAGAAAGGCCGCTATAGGCGTCTGGAAAAAGGACGCATTACCAGAGCGATCTTTCAGCCATGTCCGTGACCTCGATTTCGCCGTCC
>CALUTB010000149.1 GCA_944323575.1 uncultured Mailhella sp.
GACCGTTGTGCCCACACGTTCTTTTCGGCCATTTGTCTTGCTGCCATTGTCATCTTTTATATTTAATGAGTCCTGAATCTAAGAACGAGTATGAAGACAGACTATGTTACCTACTTGCCAGTTTTTAATCGCAAGGCTACAAAAAGACGTCCTGAGTAGTTTGAAACTGTTTATATTTTGCTACCAGCTTGCTGTTTTTTATTGTGCGGACATAAGAGAAGAGTTTCTAGGAGTATCAGTAACTTATTGGTATATTTAAATAAAATATCAACTTCGAGATTTATTTTCCTTATAAAACGACAACCAACCTTATGCCGCAATGAACATCCGTACGGAAGATCGGAACATTCCACAGACGCTAGAACTTCACGCGACGGGCAGCTTCCAGAGCTTTGGAGAAATCGTCCTCACTATGGGCGAAGGAAAGCATATTGGCCTCAAAGGCTGAAGGCGCCATGAAAATGCCCTGCTCGCGCATCTGTTTGTAGAAACTTTCAAAAAGTTTCTGATCCGTAGTCTGCACGCTGGCAAAATCAAGCAACGGCGCCTCCGTGAAATAGACGGTGAACAGCGACGCAATATGCGGAATCTGCACGGGTACGCCTTTTTCCCTGAGAATCTGCTCAAGATCCATGACAAAATCATGCACACGGGCCTCGAGCGCGGCATAATCGGCATATTTGAGAATATTCAGGGTCGCCAGACCGGCAGCCATGGCCAGAGGATTTCCCGAAAGCGTTCCGGCCTGATACACCTCTCCTTCCGGAGCAACATGACGCATGATCTCTGCTCTGCCTCCGTACGCTCCAACAGGCAGCCCGCCGCCGATGATCTTACCGAACGTTGTCAGATCAGGCATGATTCCAAATCGAGCCTGGGCACCTCCATAGGAAAGACGAAATCCGGTAATGACTTCGTCAAAGACCAGCAGTGCCCCGTACTGCGTGCACAGTTCCCTGAGACCTTTCAAAAATCCGGGCTGCGGCAGCATGAGTCCCATATTGCCCGCCACCGGTTCCACAAAAAGAGCGGCGATCTGATCGGGCCATGCTTCAAACAGAGCCTTCACGGCATTCAGATCATTATACGGAGCCAGCAACGTATCGGCCACGGTAGCGGCAGGGACGCCGGGCGTACCGGGAATGGAAAACGTGGCCACACCGGATCCGGCACTTGCCAGAAAGGCGTCTCCATGCCCATGGTAGCCGCCGATGAACTTGATCATCTTGTCCCGCCCCGTCACACCACGGGCCAGACGCAGGGCGCTCATGGTAGCCTCCGTTCCGGAATTCACCATGCGCACCATCTCCACGGAAGGAAGAGCGGAACACACTTCCTCGGCAAGACGAACCTCATCCTCGCAGGGAGCGCCATAACTTGTGCCGCGCACGGCAGCACGACAAATGGCTTCCGTCACTTCAGGATGGGCATGCCCCACCAGCATGGGACCCCATGATCCGAGAAAATCAATGACGTCATCGCCGTCAGCCGTAGTCAGATGAGAACCTCTGGCATCGGAGATGAACAGGGGATCGGCGTGAACATTGCGGCAGGCGCGCACAGGACTGTTCACTCCACCCGGAATAAGCTGCTGGGCGTGAACAAAAAGATCGTGAGAATGCTGAGTGTTCATATCGTGCTCCTGTTATTTCGCCGGTTCCGCAAAATAAGTCATGGAAATTTTTTTCAGTTCCTTCAGACTCTCCAGAACTTCACACGTTTCCAGAGACGTTGTACGACGCAGTTCATCCACCACATCCAGACAATCCTGCTCGCTCTTTCCATGTATCATTGTATAAAACGTATAGGGCCATGCCGGATACGGACTGGGCCGGTAGTAACAATGGGAAATACGCGGATGCTCGGCAGCTTTGCGCCCCGCCTCATCCACGTCCTCAGGAGAAACAATCCAAGCCACCATCGCATTATGAGTCCATCCCGTACGCTGATGCTTGATGCTGGCTCCGAAACGACGTATTGCCCCCGACTCCTTAAGACCGGAAAGAAGCTCCAGCACCTCGGCTTCCGTTATTCCCGCAGCTTCGGCAATATCCGCATAGGGCGTCAACGAGTCGGGAAGATTCTTTTGCACAATACGCAGAACGGCCTTTTCCGTATCCGTAAATTCCATGGCAAGCCCCGTAAGAAAAGAAATACGACGGGCAGTATATCCGCAGGGCGTGCCGGAGGCAAGAGAACTTCTGCCGGATGATCCGGCCCTCAGATCTTCCCTTTCTGCATAATCGACGATCTTCCATGCCTGCCTTCAAGCAGGAGGCGGGAACCGCTCCGACCCCCCGGAACGATCCCCGCCATGGTTGCGCATGGATCACTTTTCCATGCAGATCCCGTCTTCCTTCTTACGGAAGCATCCAGCTCAGAAAACCGGCCTGACAGTAGGCCAGGACGCAGAGAATGAGCGTAAGAGCAATACTATGTCCGAGAGCAAAGCGGAAAAGATTACCTTCCTGTCCGACCATGTTGGTAGCGGAGGTCGCCACACTGATGGACTGAGGAGAAATCATCTTGCCGGTCACGCCGCCCACGGCGTTGGAGGCCACGGCCAGTTCAGGAGGAATGCCGACGGCCGTAGCGGTGGTGTGCTGCATGCTGCAGAACAGCGCATTGGACGAAGTGTCGGAACCGGTAAGGAACACGCCCAGCCAGCCGATCAAAGGCGCAAAGAAAGGGAAGAAGCTGCCGGTTTTGGTGAAGGCGAGCCCCAGAGTGGAGCTCATGCCGGCATAGTTCATGAGGAAGGCGAGACCGAGCACGCTGGCAATGGTCAGAATGGGAAAACGCAGCTGATGCAGCGTGGTAAAGAAGCACTTGACGGCCTTGCCGTAGGAATAGCCGGGCATGAGGGGTACGGCAATGAAACCGGAAAGAAGAATGGCAGTGCCGCCGGCCGATACCCAGCCGAAGGAAAAGACGGCGGCATAAGGAGCTTCCGTCGCCACAATGGGAGCCGCGCGATTGACCATGCCGTCAAGCAGCGGCCAAGCGAAACTCGGAGCGGAAATACTGTTCAGTATGGCCTTGAACTGAGGAAGCCCCCACAGAAACACCATGACGGCCAGAATGAGATAGGGCCCCCAGGCACGCAGAACGACCTTGCCGGAATATCCGGGGCCGTCGGTGCTGACGGCAGGATCTTCCGCAAAACGGAAAATGGAACTGGGCCTCCAAAAACGAAGCAGAACAAGAAGGCCGACGATGGTGGCGATGGCCGACATGATATCAGGCAGAGTCGGGCCATGATAGTTGGCAAAAATAAACTGCGCACCGGCAAAGCAGACACCGGCGACGAGAATGGCGGGCAGAATTTCCATGGAACGGCGGACGCCGCACATGACGATGCTCAGCCAGAACGGAATGATGATGGCAAGCAGCGGAAGCTGACGAGCGGCAACCTGGCTGATCAGATTGGGGTCCATGCCGGACACGCTGGCTGCTGTGAGCACCGGAGCACCGATAGCGCCGAAGGCTACGGGAGCCGTGTTGGCGATAAGGCAAAGACCTGCACCATAGATGGGGTTGAAGCCCAGACCGGCAAGCATGGCTGCAGTGATGGCCACGGGAGTGCCGAAACCTGCAGTACCTTCAAGGAAGGATCCGAAGGCAAACGCAATGAAAATGGTCTGAAGGCGACGGTCAGGCGTCACACGAGCAAGAGAATCCTTGATGATCTCAAACTCGCCGGATTCAACCGTCATATTGTAAACCCAGACGGCCGTAATAACGATCCATATAATAGGAAAAAGGCCGTTTGCCACACCAAGACCGACAGAACTTACAGCTGTAATCACCGGCATACGCCACACAAGAATGGCAATGATAAAGGCAGACGCAAGTCCGGCCAGCGCAGCAATATGTCCCTTAGCACGTTTTATAGCCAGCATATAGAGCAGTATGATAAGCGGAATAGCGGCAATGCATGCTGATACAACTTCGCTGACGACAGGATCATAGACTTGGGTCCACGCCATAATATTCTCCCCCATCCATTAAAATAATCATTACACCAGACGCTCTTAAAAAAAGTATCTGAATAAACCTATGATGATAGGATTATAAAAAATAGAAGACATTAGCAAGTATTATGACCAAGCGTAAAAAGAAACAACAAGTATTGAATTTTTAATAACTCTTTTTCAAAAAAAAATCTGTCGATTCTTCTTTAACCTATTATAATTATTTTTATTAATGGAATAGCGGCACTGCTGCCTCCATAAAGCAAACATATTGTATCCCCCCGTTATCAGGAAAAATATTTTTTATTATTTCAATATATTAAAAATATTTTTTCCTCCAGACATAATAACTGTTATTTTTTTCTCAATTTTGCCCAGCCGTTTAATATTTTTGAAGCATATCCTTGCATCGTCATCACAAGTCGTGCTGCCAAGCCATGCTGCTCATTTCTCTACTGCTCATCTATCTGTAAACTTTCTGCTTCGCAAAAATCTCTTCAAGGATTTCGATTACGACCTGCTGCCAGAACTCAGTCCCATCAAAAGCATAGTAGTAGTATTTAAATTATGACACTAAATGTGCTCCCTGCCTATTTTCATATCCCACATGACGAAAAAAGTATAAAATGTAATTAAATGATAAGATCATATATATTCAGAAGATAATCCTCAATTCCAACATATGCCCTCAAAAATAAATTTAATGGAGTCAAGGGATGAAAAATTTTCTTCTGCGCAATGGAAATAAAAGCTCTGTTTTATTCCGACGGAATGGAACGCTGCATAACTAAACACCTGTTGAATACCATCGACTGCGTACCCGTGATGCACAGACTTGCTGCAACATGTTTTTTTTCCAAAAACAGAAAATCTACGCATCTTTTTTACCCCTCGGTATGCGCAAAAGCGCTATTCTGCCTTCGAACGTCCGGTATCGATCTCCGAAAGTCTCCCTCATGCTCATGCTGCCGAACCTCTGACTGCAAAAAGCCGTCAGAGACAGACTCAGAAAAATATCTTCCGCCCCCAGATATAGCCTAATATCAGTGCACAAGGCGTTCAGTCCCCAATACCAACCGCCTGTAATGAAGCAGGTTACACCAGCCAAAAACGCGTGCTCAAGTAGAAATCCCACGAAGCCCAATCCGGACGCATTCGCTCCTCTAC
>CALUTB010000150.1 GCA_944323575.1 uncultured Mailhella sp.
AGGGTTGTTCCTGAATTGAAATCCTGTCCCGCCTGTGTTAAGTTCTGCTCCGGCAGATGCCGCTTTTGCAGTCCCTCCCAGGGAAAGGAACACTCGCCTTTATGGTAAAAATCTGGAACCTCACCATTCCCGAACTCACCGGCAGGGAAAAACGCCGGGCCTATCTCTATCTTCCCACCATGTACCGGCAGCAGCCGCGACGCCGCTTCCCCGTCCTGTACATGTTCGACGGGCACAACGTCTTCTTCGATTCCCACGCCACCCATGGCAAGAGCTGGGGACTTTCGGAATATCTCGACTTTCTGGACGTGCCGATCATCGTCGCCGCCGTTGAATGCAATCATCATCCCGACAACGGGCGTCTTTCGGAATACTCCCCCTATGATTTCTCGGATCCGGAATTCGGGGACGTCACGGGACGCGGCGAGAAGACCATGCACTGGCTCATCCATGCCTTCAAGGCGTCCATAGACAGACGCTACCGCACCATTCCCTGGCGCGAGAAGACCTTCATTGCCGGCAGTTCCATGGGCGGTCTCATGAGCCTCTATGCCGTGACGAAGTACAACGAGATCTTCTCCCGCGCGGCAGCACTCTCTCCGCACATATGGGCCGGACGCGACAGACTGATCCATCTCATGCGCACCGCTCCCCTTACGCCGGACACGGTCGTCTACATGGACTGGGGGTCCGAGGAATTCGGCGGCGACAGGGGCATGGCGCACGATCTGCGTCTGACGGCGGACGCCCTTCTCGACCGGGGCGTGCATCTGACCATGCGCGTCGTTCCCGGAGGAGAACACACCGAGGCGAGCTGGGAAAAACAGACGCCCTTTTTCATGAATACCCTGATGTACGGCCTGGAAGGCTGACACCGACTACGGAGGAATGTCATGCAGACACAGTATTTCAAGGAATACAGCCCTGCTCTCGGCCGGGACATGGAATGCAAGGTATACGGACACGCGGGTCGTCCGCTGCTGTTCGTGCCCTGTCAGGACGGCCGGTTCTTCTCCTTCGAGGACTTCCACATGTCCGACACCATGGCTCCCTGGATAGAGGACGGCAGACTCATGGTCATCGCCGTGGACACCATCGATCAGGAAACATGGTCGGACAAGGGCGGCGATCCGTGGCGGCGCATCCGCCGTCATGAAGCGTGGATGAATCATCTTTTCCATGAAATCGTGCCTCTGGGACAGCATCTGGCCCGTACGGCGAACGGCGAAGGCTCCGACACCGGCATCATAGCCTTCGGCTGCAGTCTGGGCGCGCTGCATGCGGCGAACCTGTATCTGCGCCGTCCCGATCTTTTCAACGGTCTGCTGGCGCTTTCCGGCATCTACACGGCAAGCTACGGCTTCGGCAGCTACATGGACGAAGTCGTCTATCAGAACTCTCCGGTGGACTACATGGCGAATCTGCCCGCGGACCATCCCTACATCTCCCTGTACAACAGCCAGCGCGCGGCGATCTGCGTGGGACAGGGCGCATGGGAAATGCCCGAAACCACAAGACAACTCAAGGAAATCTTCGAACGCAAGGGCATTCATCTGTGGGTTGATCTGTGGGGACACGACGTCAATCACGACTGGCCGTGGTGGTACAGGCAGGTGGAATACTTCCTGCCCTGGCTGCTCGGCGAACGCGCACAGTAGAACGGCGCGGGACGGACGGGGAGGCGCTGCATCCGCAGGCAGCGCCGCAGGCCTTACTGCAAGGAGAAGCATCCATGAAAAACTTTGTGTTCATTTCGCCCAACTTTCCTTCCAACTACTGGAAATTCTGCCACTATCTCAAACAGAACGGCCTGAACGTCCTCGGCATAGGAGATCAGCCCTACGACGAGCTTCTGCCGGAGCTGAAGGCCTCTCTCGGAGAGTACTACAAGGTCGGCAGTCTGGGAAACTATGACGAAGTGTACCGTGCCATGGGCTTCTTCATCCACAAGTACGGCCGCATCGACTGGCTTGAGTCCAACAACGAGTACTGGCTGGATCAGGACGCCGCGCTCCGCACCGACTTCAACATCACGAGCGGCTTTCAGACGCAGGACATTCCCCGCATCCGCTTCAAGTCGGGCATGAAGGAATATTACCGGCGCGCAGGCATAGCGACGGCGCGCTATCATATCGTGGACGACAGAGAATCCTGCCTGGCCTTCATCCGTCAGACGGGATGGCCCGTGGTGGTGAAGCCCGACAACGGCATGGGAGCCTCCGACACCCGGAAGCTTGAAAGCGAAGCCGATCTGGACGCCTTTCTTTCGAGCAGACTTCCCGGCGTGCAGTACATCATGGAGGAGTTCATCCATGCCGAGATCAATTCCTATGACGCCATTTTCGACTCTCACGGAGAACCGATATTCGAAACCGGCAACATCACGTTCTTTTCGCTCATGGACGTGGTGAACGAATCGGGCAATTCCATCTACTGCATTCTCAAGGATCTTCCCGAAGACACCCGGGCCGCGGGACGGGCCACGGCAAAGAGCTTCGGCGTGAAGAGCCGTTTCGTGCACTTTGAATTCTTCCGTCTCACGCAGGATCAGCCCGGCATGGGCAGGAAGGGCGACGTCGTGGCTCTTGAAGTGAACATGCGTCCCTGCGGCGGCTACAGCCCGGACATGATGAACTTCGCCAACAGCACCGACGTCTACAAGATCTGGGCCGACATGATCGCCTTCGACCGCTCCACGCAGCCGGAGGGCGAACATTATTACTGCGCCTTCGTCGGACGCCGGGACGGCAGGACGTTCCGCTATTCCCACGACGAGCTCTTGCGCATGTACGCTTCGAACATGAAGATGACGGGACGCATTCCTGAGGCCCTGTCCGGTGCCATGGCGGATCAGATGTTCATCGCCACCTTTTCCGAAAGAAAGGACATGGACCGTTTCTATGCCGACGCTCTGGCTCCCGGAGACAAGGTCTGAGCGCGGATGCGGGGTGAAGCGGCCGTCTGCGCCTTGCGATGACCGGACGCGCCGCAAGCCGCCGCACCCTTCCGGACATCCGACGCCGTGAGAGAATCGGGCAGGAAATCGGAAGAATCATCCATGGACAGGGCAGGAAAAAAGGCTCACCCTGAACGGACCTCTCCGTGTCGGGACGCATCCGCCGAAGGAGGATGACGCGAGTGCGGGGAAAACAACGTGCAGCTGCGACGAAGATCCTGCCGCATCCCTGTTCGGAACAACGCTGACAAACGCACAGGAAGCATCTCATGAAGAACATTCTCATTCTTTCCTCGAGTCCCCGCAGGGGCAGCAATTCCGATCTTCTCTGCGAACAGTTCATGAAAGGCGCTCTTGAGGCCGGACACAGGGTGGAAAAGATCACCCTCCGGGAGAAGAACATTCATCCCTGCCTCGGCTGCGAAGCCTGCCAGAACACGCACGTCTGCGTGCAGCAGGACGACATGGCCGGCATTCTCGACAGCATGGTGAAGGCGGACGTCATCGTCATGGCCACGCCCGTCTATTTCTACACCTTGTGCTCGCAGATGAAGATGCTCATCGACAGAACCGTGCCCCGCTATACCGAGATGTCCGGCAAGGCATTCTATTTCATCGCCACGGCTGCCGACGACAATCCGAAGACTCTGGAGCGGACGCTTGACACCTTCCGCGGCTTTACCGACTGTCTGGAAGGCGCGCAGGAAAAAAGCGCCCTTCTGGTTCCCGGCGTCTGGAAACGGGGCGAAGTGGCGGGAAGAGATGAAATGACGAGAGCCTTTCTGCTGGGCCGCAACGCCTGATTTTTCTTTTCCAACCTCAAAACGTCTTCATCTCCGACCCGATATCCATGCGACTACTTCTGCCTTCCGTCATCATGGCGGTCTATGTGTTTCTGAGTCTCGTCATGCCGCTCAAAACGGCGCTGTGGGCAAAGCTTCTCATGGGAGCCGCCCTCATGGCCGCAGGACTCAAATTCGTCTTCTATCAGGTGGCCGGCGGCGGCTTCTTCCGGCCGGACCTGCCTGCCGCGGTCATGCTCGCCGCCGAGGCCCTGTACGCCTCTCTGCTTCTGCTGTTCTTTCTGACCCTGATCAAGGATGCCGCAGGACTCTGTCTGCGGGCAGGACGCCTGTTCGGCTCCACCCTGCATCTGCCCTTCACGCCGGGCATACGCTGCGTCCTGCTTCTGAGCATCGCTCTGGCCGGCGGAATCTGGGGCACATGGCAGGCCGTGAAGGTCCCCGACGTGCGCACCGTGGACGTCTCCGTTCCCAACCTTCCTGCAGAACTTGAAGGTTTCACGCTGGTGCAGCTCAGCGATCTGCATGTCGGTCCCGTCCAGGACAGGGACTGGCTTGCGGCGGTGGTCGGAAAGGTCAACGCGCTTTCTCCGGATGCCGTGGTCATCACCGGCGACATGATCGACGGACTGCCCGGCACGCTGCGCGGGGAAGTGCAGCCCCTCGGTGAACTCAAAGCCAGATACGGCGTGTTCGGCGTGACCGGCAACCATGAATACTACTACGACGCCCGCGGCTGGACAAAGGAATTCCGGTCTCTCGGCGTGGACATGCTCAACAACGAACATCGGGTGCTGCCGCATGGACTGGTGCTCGGAGGCGTTCCCGACAGCACGGCGGCCCGCTTCGGCGGAAAGGGCGCGGACGTACAGGCCGCCTTTGCCGGCGCCGCTGCCGGTCCGCGCATTCTTTTGTCGCACAAGCCGACCGACAGGGGCATTCCCGCCCCCGGCGTTGCCCTCCAGCTTTCCGGCCATACCCACGGCGGCCTGATCTTCTTTCTCTCGCCTCTCATCGCCTCGTATAACGGAGGCTATGTCCGCGGACTCTACACGACGCCGGAAGGGGGCCTTCTCTACGTCAGTCCGGGAACAGGGCTGTGGAACGGCTTTTCCTGCCGTCTGGGCGTACCTTCGGAAATCACGCGCCTTGTCCTGCACCGCAAGGCGGACGCCGCACGGTAGACCAGCACGGAAGCGCAGGACATCCTCCCGCAACGGACATCAAAAAAACTCCGCCGAAAAAAACAACGCCTGTCGTACCGGACGGAATCGGATGCCGCGTCCCGAAAACGATTCTCCGGAACTGTTGCCTGAAGAAATGAAAAGGCCGGGAAACCCCGGCC
>CALUTB010000151.1 GCA_944323575.1 uncultured Mailhella sp.
AGCTGCGCACCCGGCCCAGGCTGCGTTCGGGCCGGAACAGATGGAAGCCGTCTTCATCCCTGCGCACGCGGGGCGAGGGCAGGAATGGTTCGAGGAAGGCCTTGCATCCGGCAGGGCCGCTGCCGGGACCGCCGCCGCCGTGAGGCGTGGAGAAGGTCTTGTGCAGATTGAGATGCACGCAGTCGAAGCCCATGTCGCCGGGGCGGGCATGGCCCATGACGGCGTTGAGATTGGCGCCGTCGTAGTAGCAGAGTCCCCCGGCCTCGTGCACGATGCGCGTGATTTCGAGGATATTGGGATCAAACAGGCCCACGGTGTTGGGATTGGTGAGCATGAGTCCGGCGGTATCCGGTCCCACGACCTTCTTCAGCGCCTCGATGTCCACGCCGCCCTTCTCGTTGGAGGGAACGGACACCACGGCAAAGCCCGCCATGGTGGCCGAGGCCGGATTGGTGCCGTGGGCGGAGTCGGGGACGATGATCTTCGTGCGGGCGTCGTCGTTTCTCGACTGATGGTAGCGGCGGATGAGCAGAAGACCGGTGTATTCGCCGTGAGCGCCGGCCGCGGGCTGGAAGGTCATGCCGTCCATGCCGGTGATTTCGCACAGCAGTCTTTCGGCTTCGTAGAGCACCTCAAGGCAGCCCTGTACGGTACATTCGGGCTGAAGGGGATGGATGTCCGCAAAGCCGGGCAGGGAAGCCATTTCCTCGTTGATGCGGGGATTGTACTTCATGGTGCAGGAGCCGAGCGGATAGAAGCCCTTGTTCACGCCGTGGGTCTGCGAAGCGAGTTCGGTATAGTGCCTGCCGAGGTCGATTTCCGAGATTTCCGGCAGACGGGGCGCCGAAGCGCGCCGCACGGAAGCGGAAAAGTGGGCGGCGGGCACGTCGCAGGCGGGAATCAGGCTTTCGCGGCGACCGGGACGGCTTCTTTCAAACAGCAGTTTCATGAGGCGCATACCTCCCTGATGGCGGTGAGAAGTTCATCCATGTCGCGTTTGCCGCACAGCTCGGTGCAGCACCAGAGCAGGCCGCCCTCCACGGGAAGGCCGCCGAGGATGCCCTTTTCGGCAAGCTTTGCGCAGAGCATTTCCGGATCCACGGGGCAGTCGGTGAGAAATTCATGGAAGAATTCCCTGCCCTGATGACGCAGGGCGAATCCCGGAATCCCGGCAAGTTCCGCGGCCAGATAGTGGGCGTTGGCGGCGCAGTTTTCCGCCACGCGGGCGAGTCCCTGCGGACCGTTGGCGGCAAGGTACACCGACGCGGTCATGGCGCACAGCGCCTCGTTGGAGCAGATGTTGGACGAAGCCTTTTCGCGGCGGATGTGCTGTTCTCTGGCCTGAAGGGTGAGCACGAAGCAGCGGCGGCCGTCATGATCGACGGTTTCGCCCACGATGCGGCCGGGCAGACGGCGCATGAGATCCTTTCTGCAGGCCATGAAGCCGAGATACGGACCGCCGAAGCCGAGCGGCAGACCGAGGGGCTGTCCTTCGCCCACGGCGATGTCTGCGCCGTATTCGCCGGGCGTCTTCAGGATGCCGAGGGCGATGGGATTTGCACCCATGACCACTCTGGCTCCGGCGTCGTGCACGGCGGAGACGATGGCGTCCATGTCTTCGAGCACGCCGTAGTAGTTCGGACTCTGGACGTAGAGACAGGCGGCGTCGGATGCAAGGGCGGCGGCAAGATCGGCCGGATCCGTGGCGCCGTTCTTCACGGGCAGCACGGTGACGGGCACGCTGCGGCTTTCGCAGTAGGTCTGCACCGTGGCGATGGTCTGCGGGTCGGCGCTGCCTGCCACGATCACGCGGTTTCTGCGGCGCTCAAGGCACATGAGCACGGCTTCAGCCGCGGCCACGGCCCCGTCGTAGACCGAGGCGTTGGACACGTCCATGCCGGTCAGCTCGCAGATCTGGGTCTGATACTCGAAGATGGACTGCAGCACGCCCTGACTGATTTCCGCCTGATAGGGCGTGTAGGCCGTGACGAATTCCTCGCGGGAGGTGACGGTCTTCACGATGGCGGGAATGTAGTGACGGTACGCGCCTGCACCCCGGAACACGCTGCGGAAGCGGACGTTCTTGTCCGCCATGCCGCCGACCTTGCGCGCGACTTCCATCTCGCTCATGCCTTCCGGCAGATCGAGGGAGCGCACGCGCACGGAATCGGGCACGGCGGCGAACAGTTCGTCGGTCGAAGATAGCCCGAGCGTGGCAAGCATGGCCCTGCGTTCATCCGCGGTGGCGGGAATGTAGCTTCCCATGCCTAGGCCTCCTCGGACTTGCATACGGCTTCGTAGGCGGCGGCGTCGAGCAGTTCGCCCGTTTCGCTCACGTCGGAAACCTTGATGAGCCAGGCGTCGTAGGGATCTTCGTTGAGCAGGGCGGGGTTGTCGATGAGCGCGCCGTTCACGGCGCTCACGGTGCCGGAAACGGGGCTGAACACGCCGGACACGGCCTTCACGGATTCCACGTCGGCAAAGGAGTCGCCCATGGTCACGGCGTCGCCTTCCTGGGGCAGGTCGATGAACACGATGTCGCCGAGAGCGTTCTGGGCAAAGTCGGTCAGGCCGATGACGACGGTGCCGTCTTCGTTCTTGATCCATTCGTGGGAAGCGGTGTATTTGAGTTCGGCGGGAATGTTGGACATGGTATCCTCCAGAAAGCGGGTAAAAGGTTCGGAGCAGACCGCGGCTCTGCCGGGCCTCCCGGAAAAAACGGATCAGCGATGGTAGAAGGGAAGGGGAACGATGACGGCGCTCACGCGGCGGCCGCGGATGTCCACGTCCACTTCCGTGCCGGCAGCGGAGCGGTCTGCGCTCACAAGAGCCATGGCCACGGCCTTGCCCACGGCCGGGCAGTGGGTGCCCGAGGTGGTGACGCCGATCTTTTCTTCGCCGATGAACACGTCCTGATGTTCGCGGGCGATGCCTCTGCCGGTGATTTCAAGCCCCACGCGCACGCGGGAAGGTTCGCCCGCGGCTTCCAGAGCGGCCTTTCCTATGAAGTCGCTCTTGCCCATCTTCACGCCGAAGTTGAGACCGGCTTCCAGCGGCGAGATGTCTTCGTCCATTTCATGGCCGTACAGGGGCATGGCGGCTTCAAGACGCAGGGTGTCGCGCGCGCCGAGTCCGCAGGGAATGAGCCCGTGTTCCCCGCCGGCTTCGCGCAGCGTCTTCCAGAGCGCGACGGCGTTTTCCGGCGCGGTGTAGACTTCGTAGCCGAGTTCACCGGTGTAGCCCGTGCGGGAAATCATGCACTTCATGCCGTTTATGTCCACGTCGCGCACGGCGGTGTAGTACTTCTTCGGCAGCTTGTCCTCGGAAACGAGACTGCCCAGAACGGCGGGAGCGGCAGGACCCTGAAGGGCGAGCTGCGCCACGGAGTCGGAAATGTCCTCGGCCTTCGTGCCGGGCAGAAGGTTCGCGGCCATGTGGGCGTAGTCCTTGTGACGGTTGGCGGCGTTCACCACGGCCAGATATTCTTCGTCTCCGAACTTGTAGATGACGAGATCGTCGATGACGCCGCCCTTTTCATTGCACATCACGCTGTAGCGCACCCGGCCTGCGGGCATGTCGGTGAAGTCGTTGGTGAGCAGGTGGTTGAGGGTGTCCAGCGCCGTGGGGCCGGTGAAAAGGATTTCTCCCATGTGGGAGACATCGAACAGACCGGCCGCCTGACGCACGGCCATGTGTTCCTTGATGACGCCGCCCGCATACTGCACGGGCAGAAGATAGCCCGCAAAGGGCACGATTTTGCCGCCTTCGGCAATGTGCACGTCGTAAAGAGGGGTTTTGCGTTCCATGAAACCAGCTCCTGAAAAAGGGAAAAACAAAAAAGAGGCACAGTCGACGAGCGAAACTCGTCAGCTGTGCCTCTGTTACCTACCTGAAAGATTCTCCGCAGTGCGGATTGCCTCATGGGTGCATGTCTGCTTTCCAGAGTTTGTCCAAAACCGGTCCTTTTGCCTGAGAGTTCTTGCGGCCCCTTCGGCGCCGCCCCGAGGGCGGTCTCTCCCGGTTTCTTCATCCAAATCCATACCGGCTCTATGCGCTTTGGCAAAACAGCTTGCGCTGTTTTTTCAGTCGGGGACAAACTAGCACGGCATCCTGTTCCGGTCAAGGACTTCTCTGGGGAACCGGGGAGAAAATGTCATGATTCCGGCAGGAAGCGTCTTTTTTCACGAGATTCGACCGGACGTTCCCATCCCGCCTTCCCGCCGAGTGCAGGGGACCGGATTTTTCGGCTGCGCTTCGGAGAAGGCGCGGGGCGGCCTCGCCCGCATGAGGGGCAGGAGCAAAAATCCTTTGTGTCCTCTGAAGATGGCGGCCTTGTCCGTGCAGGGGGGCCTGCCGGGATGCTTCCGGCGACAAGTCCGGCAAGCCTCGTTCACGCAGGGAGGAAGCGTTTCCTCCGTCGTCATGCCCGCGGGCGTCGTTTCCATTCCCCGCCGTCGTGCAGCGGGGGCACGCGACGGGAGTGAGGGGAGAAATCGCGGTGCAGGCTGCGGGGGAGGCAGGCGAACGTTGCGGCATGGGACAGGTCGGGCGTGGAGCGAGGGGGGGATGACGAGGCAAAAGGCCGCGGCCCGGAGAGAGGCACGGAGAACGGAGGAGGCACGGTCGGAGGAGAAGGGAAAAGCCGCGCCCTGCTCCGCAAGAGGCGGATCGGCAGGAGCGCGGCAGATATCGGGAGATCGGGGCGGCGGGGGCATTGTTCCTTCCCTCCGGCAGGGTGCGGGGCGGTGCCCCGCATCTTTCCCCGTCCGATGCTTCCGACGGAGCTTCAGGCGGACCGGTCGGTGAGTGTCAGTTTTTTCTTTGTTGCGGAGATGGTTTCGGTCTGCACCTTGCTGCGGTCGGTGTAGTGCGTATGCAGAAGTTCATGGGCCTTATGGGAATTGGGCTCGCCGAGGAATTCCGCATAAAGTTTCTTGATCTGCGGGTTGTTGTGGGACTGGCGGCGCGGCATCTTGTTGTCGGCGGTGAACAGTCCCTTGCGACGTTCGGCGGCATGGGGCTGGTAGTCCTGCTTGATGCGGCAGGTGCC
>CALUTB010000152.1 GCA_944323575.1 uncultured Mailhella sp.
CGCCAGAGCCATCGTCACCGAACCTCCCGTTCTCTTCTGCGACGAACCCACATCAGGTCTTGATCCCATCACGGCCTCCCAGATGGATCAACTGCTTCTGGACATGAAAAACTGCTATCCCGACATGACCACCGTGGTGGTCACGCACGATCTCGGCAGCGTGGACCACATTGCCGAACACATTCTCGTGCTGCGCTACGGCAAGGCCGCCTTCGCCGGCACAAAAGAAGAACTCCATGCGTCGCAGGACCCGTATCTGCGCCGTTTTCTCGATCGTAAATTCGAAGAATCCCGCCGTATGGCGGCCCCGCCGCTCGACGGCTCCGTACGTCAGGCGCTGGCCGAATGGCTGGACGATTAGCGAGGAATCTATGTCTGCTGCAAAAAACACCGTCATTGGCATATTCGTGGTCATCGGCCTCGTATGCGTGGCCTATCTCACCATCAAGCTCGGCCGCATGGAAGTGCTCGGCGACAAGGGATACACCGTCACCGCGCGCTTTTCCTCCGTGGCCGGCCTGCGTACCGGAGCGAGCGTGGAAATCGGAGGCGTGTCCATCGGTCGAGTGTCGGCCATCAGACTCGACACCAACGACTATACCGCGCACGTCGATCTTCGCATCAACGAGGGCGTTCCTCTCTCGGAGGACGTCATGGCTTCGGTAAAGACCAGCGGGCTTATCGGCGACAAATACATCGCCATCACCCCCGGAGGCTCGGAAACCCTGCTTGAACCGGGCAGCCTCATCACCGACACCGAACCCGCCCTTGACCTTGAAGCCCTTATCGGCAAAGTCGTTTTCGGAGGCGTATAATGCGTATCAGAATGTTTCTTCTTTCCCTCATCCTCTGTCTGGCGACCTCCGTTCCCGCCCATGCCGCAGACATGACCGCACGGCAAACCGCTGAAGCCGGGGCCGACCGCATTCTTTCCCTGCTCAATGATCCGGCCTTCAAGACCCCCGAAGGCAAGCCCGTCATCCGCAAGCAGATCGAAGACGCAGTTCTCGAGCTCTTCGACTTCGAGGAGTTCTCGACCCGCACCGTCGGTCCCACCTGGAAGCAGTTCACGCCCGAACAAAAACAGCAGTTCAAGGACGCCTTCACCGACCTTCTGCGCAACACATACATCGACACCCTCGACGAGTACAACGGCCAAAAAATCCGCTTCACCGGCGAAGTGAGCGGAGGCAACGGCAAGCGCGTGGAAATACAGATGGAGTTTCTGGCAGATCAAAAAGTCTATCCCGTAGCCTTCCGCATGCTGGAGAAGAACAATCGCTGGGTCGTGTACGACGTTCTCATCGAAGGCATCAGCATGATCAAGAACTACCGTGATCAGTTCCGCGACATTCTTGCCAAGAACTCGCCCCAGGAACTCATCGATCGCGTGAAGGCCAAGGCCGAAGAACAGAAAAACAAACCCAAGGAAACAAAGTAATGCATCGCGTGATTTTTGCCGCCGTTCTGATGCTGATGCTCGCTGTCACGACGGGCTGCTCCTCCCGTCAGGAACCTTCCGTTCCGCAGGAAACCCCGGCCGCATCGACGGTCGTTGCGGAAGACGCATC
This sequence comes from uncultured Mailhella sp., assembly GCA_944323575.1. Classification (GTDB taxonomy): domain Bacteria; phylum Desulfobacterota; class Desulfovibrionia; order Desulfovibrionales; family Desulfovibrionaceae; genus Mailhella. Next base: position 1,572 of record CALUTB010000152.1, read on the forward strand.
CGCAGACGAGGACTTCGGCGGTCTGGACGACTATGATGACTACACTGCGGAAGACGAAGCGCTGCAGAACGATCCGCTGGAAGGATGGAACCGCTTCTGGTTCCACGTGAACGACTGGTTTCTCCAATACATCGTCAAGCCGGTGCACAAGGGCTATGCCTTCATCGTACCGGAGCCTATCCGCAACGGCATAAGCAACTTTGCCCACAACGTGGCTTTCCCCGTGCGCATGCTCAACAGTCTCCTGCAGGGAGAATTTGCTCAGGCCGGTGTGGAGTTCGATCGTTCTCTGGTCAACTTCATGGTGAGTCTCGGATTCGCCGACGTGGCCAGTCAGAGCAGGCCCCTCTACCCCTATCATCCGGAAACGGAAAACTTCGACTGCACGCTCGGCGCATGGGGCGTTCCGGACGGTCCGTACTTCATCATCCCCTTCCTCGGTCCCTCCACCGTGCGCGGAGCATTCGGCGAGGCGGGCGACGCCTTCATGAAGCCGCAGTACTATGTCCTTGACTGGGAAGTGAACGCCGCCAGCTCCGTGTTCTTCTCCTTCAACGATGCCGACAAGCTCTACAAAACCTACGATCAGATCACCCAATCCGCTCTGGAACCCTATGTGGCGCTTCGCAACGCCTATCTCAACATGAGAAAGAACCGGCAGCAGGAACTGTCTCTTACCTTCAACACTCAGGACTAGCCGAGAGACCTGCCATGGCAAAAGCAGACCGTTACCGCAAAACCTTTCCCGTCACATGGGAACAGCTCCACCGCGACGCCAAGGCTCTCTCCTGGCGTCTTCTGGAACGCGGCAAGTTCACCAGAATCGTGGCCGTCACACGAGGCGGACTCATTCCCGCGGGCATCATTGCCCGAGAGCTGAACATCCGTCACATCGACACCGCCTGCATCATGCTCTACAACTACCGTGAGGAAGGCGATCAGGAAACCGTGCTCAAAAGCGCCGATCCTTCCTTCAACACGGAAGAAACACTTGTCATCGACGACCTCGTGGATACCGGTCATACGGCGAAGATCCTGCGGGATATGCTGCCACGGGCACACTTTGCCACACTGTATGCCAAACCGGCAGGCATCCCGCTGGTCGACAGCTTCGTCACCGAACTCAGTCAGGACACATGGGTTCTCTTCCCATGGGACTCAGAAGTACAGTACACCAAGCCCATCATCGATCTTCAGGATGATGGCGGGCAGAAGTGACGTGCAGAAAGGCCGGTTGATTCCGGCCTTTTTTCTTGCAGAGGATGCGCGGTCGAAAGCAGGGGCGAACTCGTGCAGGTTCGTCCGTTCCGTCCGCTTTCCGCGCCCCATCTGCCTGCCGCGCTGCCGCCACCGTGCTTGACCGCTGCTGATGGATGGGTTCAGAGGGAGAGCCGCGCCATCAGGACGTCTGCCCCGCCGCCATGGAATCGGGCCGCGGCATCCGCGTGATCGTCGGCCGGTACGGACTTGTCCTCCAAGGACACCGATCTCCCGCAGATACGCACGTGTCCGACAACCTGCGTCGTTCCGATCCCATGAACTCGGTCACGGAAGGCACAGCAACGTCATTCTTCAGTCCGCCTTCTTCCGGCCTGCCGGATTCATTCCCCGCAGTCAGGCAGAGGCATGCACGGCACAGACGGTACGGAAAACCTACTTTTCCAAGGGTGAAGAGCCCCGCAACATTGCGCCATGCGCGCAGGCTTTGAAAAACGTCCTTGACGTTCCGGTTCCGGAGGCGTGAGCGCGTCTCTCTGTGTCTTCCGCACATCCCGCGGCAACGCTCCGGATGTGATCACCAGACTGGGGCTTGCCCCACCAGCATCCGGAAAGGCGACGATCCGTCCGTAAGCGCCTTTCTCGGCTGCGAAGGCAGACTGATGGTCATGGGACGCACCGCATGGAAAAGCGGGACATCGCCGTGCACGTCCCCGCCGGAACGCCGTCGCCCGCGCCAATGCAACCGCTGCGTCTTTGTCCGTCCCCGCGCCGTCATCCGTCCCTTCCTCACGACGCAGAAGGAAGCCGGTCGCGCCCCGGGACGATGATCAGCGTCCCGGCCCGGGGACACGGCGCGGAAGGCTCCTGCATACATGCAGGTCAGCGTCATGGGCCGTATCGACTGCGGCAGCTGCGCGGAAAGCTGTCCATGCAAGGCAAAGACCTGGTCATGCGCCCGGTCGGGATCAACCCCGATCAGGCAGCTCGTAATCATTCCCTCTCCCCCGGAAGAAGACGATACTCGACGCCGTTACCGTAGCGACAGCCGGTTCCGGCGACTTCTGCCCGAATTTTCCGCGGCCTGCGCGGGCTGCGGGAAACGTCCTGTGCAACGAGCGGGCGCAGTCGCGGTCCGGCATGGTCGAACTGTCTGTTCGAGAACAACGCGGAGTTCAGCCTCGGCATACTGCTTTTTGTACGACAGCAGCGGCAGGCGCTGCGCCCAAAGGAGCTCGATCTGCATGACGGACTGTCACGAACCGGCAACGTCTGCGGCACGACGCTGGCTCAACCTTTTCGGCGTCTACGAAGGCTCCGAAGAAGCATCGGAAAACCTTAAAGAAAAACTTGAAGACTCCCGCAGAGCCATGCCGTGCGCGACATTCTCGCTCGTGCCGATCATCCGGTCAAACCCTATTTCCGGATGTTCGACGACGACGGATGGGCCACGACATCAACTTCGAGGGACTGCCCCACGGGCTGGCAATCTGGAAGATCAACGTGTCGTGGTGAATACGGCAGCATATTGCAATATCGGAGGCCAGTCCTCCAAGGCCACGCCGCTCGGGGCGGTGGCTCAGTTCGCCGCTTCGGGCAAGAAAAGCGCCAAGAAGGATCTAGGCGCCATGTTCATGGCCTACGGCAACGTATACGTGGCGCAGGTCTCCATGGGAGCGTCGCCCTCCCAGCTTCTGACGGCGCTCAGGGAGGCTTCGGAGTACAGGGGACCGTCGCTTGTCATCGCCTATGCGCCCTGCACGGCTCACGGCATACGCGCAGGCATGGCCCATGCCCAGCAGGAAATGAAGAAGGCCACGGAATCCGGCTACTGGCCGCTGTACCGGTATCATCCCGGACATTCCCGTCCCTTCACGCTGGACAGCGGAACGCCGGATCTTTCCTATGAGGACTTTCTGAACGGCGAAAACCGCTATGCGGCTTTAAGGCGCACCTTCCCCGACCTGGCCGAGGAACTGTTCGCCAGAGCCGGCCGCGAGGCCGAACGACGGCATCGCCGCTATGAAGAACTTGCCGCGCTCTCCGACGACAGAAAGGCATAAAAATTTTTCCTTTCCGAAAAAAAAGACTTGCCAAGCAGAGGCAAATCGTCTATCTACATTCCTGCGCCGAAGTGGTGAAATTGGTAGACACGCTAGGTTCAGGGTCTAGTTCCCGTTCGGGAGTAAGAGTTCG
>CALUTB010000153.1 GCA_944323575.1 uncultured Mailhella sp.
ATGGAGACGACACCCTTGTTGCCGTGACGGCCGGCCATCTTGTCGCCCACGGAAAGCTTACGCTTGATGGCGATGTGCACCTTGACCATCTTGATGACGCCCGGAGGCAGATCGTCGCCTTCGGTAGCCTTCTCGCGCTTGGAGTCGTAAAGCTTCTTCACGACCTCAAGTTGACGGTCATAGGCTTCAAGCATCTGCTCGATCTGATCGTTGATCTCCTTGTTGCGCAGGATGTCGGCCAGTCTCTTGATGGGCAGCTCCAGCATGACGTCCCAGGTAAGTTCTCTTCCGGCTTCCGCCAGGATCTCACCCTTGCGCTTGCCGGCAATGTCCACGGCCAGCACCTGTCCTTCCATCAGAGGACGCATACGTTCGCGGGTACGCTCGGTCAGGGCACGGACATGATCCGCTTCCTTTCGGTCGAGTCTGGCGATTTCGTAGGCTTCGATTTCGCGGGTGCGATCGTCCTTCTCACCGGAACGACGGTTGAACACCTTCACGTCGATGACGGTGCCTTCGATTCCCGGGGGAACCTTGAGGGAGGTGTTTTTCACGTCGCGGGCCTTGTCGCCGAATATGGCGCGCAGCAGCTTTTCTTCAGGAGTAAGCTGCGTTTCGCCCTTGGGAGTGATCTTGCCCACGAGGATGTCGTCGGGCTTCACGGAAGCGCCGATGCGGATGACGCCGCTGCCGTCGAGATTGTGCAGCATATCGTCGCCCACGTTGGGAATATCGCGGGTGATTTCTTCCGGCCCGAGCTTGGTGTCACGGGCGGCCACTTCGAATTCTTCGATGTGGATGGACGTATAGATATCGTCCTTCACCGCGCGCTCGGAAATGAGAACGGCGTCTTCGTAGTTGTAGCCGCACCAGGGCATGAACGCCACGACCAGGTTCTTTCCGAGAGCCAGTTCACCGTTTTCAATGCCGGGTCCGTCGGCCAGAACGTCGTTCTTCTTCACGCGCTGACCGGGGTAGCAGGTGGGCTTCTGACCGAAGCAGGAGTTCTGGTTCGACTTGTGGTACTTCAGAAGATCGTAGCTGCGCACGCCGCCGCGGTCTTCCAGGTACAGGTTGTCGTAGGCCACAATGACGCGTTCGGCGTCGGCATAGCGGACCACGCCGTCACCTTCAGCCAGGAGGCAGGCGCCGGAGTCGCGGGCCACGTCGTATTCCATGCCCGTACCGACCAGAGGACGTTCGGAACGCAGAAGCGGAACGGCCTGACGCTGCATGTTCGACCCCATGAGGGCTCGGTTGGCGTCGTCATGTTCAAGGAAGGGAATGAGCGCGGCGGAAATGGACACCATCTGGCTCGGAGAAATATCCTGCAGTGTGACTTCGTCGCGACTGGCCATGAGCACGTCGCCGCCCGTGGAACGGACGGTCATGTTCTCTTCAATGAAACGGCCGTTTTCATCCACGGGAGCGTTGGCCTGAGCGATGATCTGATCCTTTTCGCAGGAAGCGTCGAGATGCACGATTTCATCGGTGCGGCAACCGTCGCGAACCACGCGGTACGGGGTTTCGATGAAGCCGTACTCGTTCACCTTGGCATAGGTGGTCAGAGAAACGATAAGACCGATGTTCGGACCTTCAGGCGTTTCAATGGGGCAGATACGGCCGTAGTGGGAGGTATGCACGTCTCGAACTTCAAAGCCTGCGCGTTCCCGGGTAAGACCTCCGGGGCCCAGAGCGGAGAGACGACGCTTGTGCGTCACTTCCGACAGGGAGTTGGTCTGGTCCATGAACTGGGACAGCTGAGAAGTGCCGAAGAATTCCTTCAGCACGGCCGCCACAGGCTTGGGGTTGATGAGATCATGGGGCATGAGCGAGGCTACTTCCTGAATGCTCATGCGCTCCTTGATGGCGCGTTCCATGCGCACAAGGCCGATGCGATACTGGTTTTCCACCAGCTCTCCGACGAGACGCACGCGACGGTTGCCCAGATGGTCAATATCATCGGGAGCACCGTTGGTGTCCTTCATGGTTACGAGCACTTTGATGGCCGTGATGATGTCCTCGTCGGTGAGGGTCAGCACGTCCTTGTCGGTGGTGAGACCGAGGCGCAGGTTCAGCTTGTAGCGGCCCACGGCAGACAGATCGTAGTAGTCAGGATTGCGGAACAGATTGTCGAAATAGCTGGCCGCAATTTCAGGCGTGGGCGGAGAGCTGGGACGAAGACGACGATAGATCTCCTCCTGCGCCTTCTCGGTGCTCGTGGTCTTGTCGAGCATGAGGGTATCGCGAATGGAAGAGGAAGTATCGGCGCCCTTGGTGTGCAGAATGAACAGGCTGGTCACGCCCGCCTCAAGCATCTGTTCGAGCAGGGAAGGTGTCACTTCGTCGGCGGCCTCGGCCATGATTTCACCGGTGGCGGCGTTCACCACGTCCTCACCGAGGAATAGGCCGTACAGCGTATCGGGGGCGACTTCAATGTATTCGATGCCCGCGCCGGAAATCTTTCTCCAGTCGCGCTTGTTCAGCTTCTTGCCGGCCTTGACGATCACGTTGCCGTCAGCATCGAGGATGTCGTTGTAGGCAAGACGATCCTTGTCGTTGCCGAACAGTTCGGCATCGGCGCGCATGAACAGACGGGAACCGTCCAGACGATACTCTTCCTTCCTGTAGAAGGTGTCAAGAATCTGCATCTTGGACATTCCCATGGCCTTGAACAGAATGGTGGCAGGCATCTTGCGGCGACGGTCGATACGGACATAGAGAATGTCCTTGTGATCGAAGTCGAAATCAAGCCACGACCCACGCATGGGAATGACACGGCAGGAATAAAGAACCTTGCGGGAAGTATGTGTCTTGCCGCCGTCGTGCTCGAAAATGATGCCGGGAGAACGCTGCAGCTGGTTGACGATGACGCGTTCCGTACCGTTGACGATGAACGTGCCCTTTTCAGTCATCAGCGGAAGCGTGCCGAAATAAATGTCCTGCTCCTTGCCGTCGCGGTAGGTGCGGGTATTGGCGGCTTCATCGACGTCGTAGATATCGAGACGGACCTTGATGCGCACGGGAGCTTCATAGGTCAGACCCTTGGAAATGCACTCGGCCTGATCGTACTTGGGCTCGCTTATCTCATAGCCCAGATATTCCAGGCTGGCGGTGCGATTAAAATCTTCGATGGGAAACACGGAACGGAAGACACCTTCGAGTCCGACATGCGGATCGCGCTCCGACTCCTTGCGTCCTTCCTGAAGGAAGGCGTTGTAAGAGTCCACCTGAAGATTCAAAAGGTGCGGAATGGGAATGGACACTTTGATTTTGCCGAATTGCTTCGTAAGCTGACCCATTACTTTACCTCAAGAATGGCAGTTGTCCGGCCCTGCGCCGGAAAATTGACGTACGGAAGAAAGCCTTGACACAAATGCAGACGCAGAAAAACAGACAACGAAGCCCCCTTCCTCACCCGGGAAGAGGCGTTGCCTGCGGTTTATGGCATCTGGTTATATGGAGTGTTCAATGTGTGATGCCTGCATATCCGTCCGTAGAGATTGTCCTGATGAGTCAGTCAGACTAACCTCTTGTCAGGCAAATAGCAAGCGTTTTCATGATGTTTTTTCCATATTTCAGGATAACCTATTTTTTTGTAAAAAACAATTCTCTTTTCTGTTGACAAATAAAATTTTTCCGTTTTTCGAGAGCATCTCCGCTTATTTTCATTGCTGCGTGCATTAAAACGTCTTCAATTTTCTGACGTGGGTACTATTCAAAAAAACAGCCATCATTCGGAACTCCGTTTCCCTGCCTCTTCTTCATATTACCTGTTTTTTCGTCCTTGCACTGCAGAAAAATACGCTCTATCATCGACACTTTTCTCTTCAGAAAAAAGCAGTCTTCCGATGCACAACTTCGTCTTTTTCCTTCCTGTTCGTACAATGTCGAAATAATATTCCGATCAGAAATGAAAAGGACACTCATGGCTCATACAATCCATCTCACACATATGTTCGAATCCAGACCATATTTCAGAACATATGCATGTGCCGCCGACAAGCAAGGCAACTGTACATGCATTTCATTACCGGCAAGGCATTCTGTCCGTGACCAAGTTTCACAGCTTCAGACGCCCATACGACAAAAAGCCCCCTCGGACTGAGGGGGCTTCAGATTCACATTGCCGTGAAGGGAACTTACTTGATTTCGACGGTAGCGCCGGCTTCGGTGAGTTCCTTCTTGGCGGCTTCGGCGTCTTCCTTGGACACAGCTTCCTTAAGGGTGGAAGGAGCACCGTCAACCTTTTCCTTGGCTTCCTTGAGGCCGAGGCCGGTCAGAGCGCGCACGACCTTGATGACGCCGATCTTGTTGGCGCCGACTTCCTTCAGAATAACGTCGAATTCGGTCTTTTCTTCTTCAGCAGGAGCGGCAGCGGCGGGAGCAGCGGCAACGGCAACGGCGGGAGCGGCAGCGGAAACACCGAACTTTTCTTCGAGTTCCTTAATGAATTCGGACAGTTCGAGCACGGTCATGTTGGCGATGAACTCAACAACCTGTTCCTTGGTGATATCGGCCATGGTAATGACTCCTTAAAAAATTCTTTGACTTTGATGGTTGGGGGCGAAATGGCAGCCGAAGAACGCTGTTAGGCGGCCTTCTTCTCCTCGATAGCCTTGAGGGCGTACAGAAGAGGACGAACCATATTGGCCATGAGAGACACAAAATTGGTGGGTACGGCGTTCATGGTCGCCAGAGCCTGAGCAAGCAGCTGATCCTTGGAGGGCAGCTTGGCGAGATCAGCCACCTGAGCGGGGGTCAGAGCCTTGCCGTCAAGGCTGGCCTGACGGATCTCAAGCTTGCTGTTGGTCTTGGCGAAGTCCGTGAGAGCCTTGGCCACACCGACCGGATCATTGAATCCAAGGGCAATGGCACAGTTATCCTTC
>CALUTB010000154.1 GCA_944323575.1 uncultured Mailhella sp.
TGAGGCGGGCTATCAGAAGCTTACCGTCACGGGCACGGACAGCGGCGTCACCGTGTCGGGCCGCATTGCCTCCGACAGGGAACGCGGCCGCCTGCTCAGACTGGCACAGTTCTTGCAATTCCCTGTGTATCTGGACGTCACCGTTGGTTCCGATGCCGCTGACGCGGTACGTGCCTCGTTCAACAGCCTCGGTCTGTTCCCCGAGGTGACGGAACTTCCGCCCTCCTCCCATCCCGGACTTCTGGTCAAAGGATACATCAAGAACGGCGTACTGGAGGAGCAGGCACTGACCGAGACCATGCGCAATGTCCCCTATCTCCGGCCTTCGGAGCAGACGGGGAAGCCGAAGCTGACCCTGTTCCGGGACATCAGGTATGAAGCTGACGTTCAGATGCAGCTTTCGGCCGCCCTTGCCGAAAAGGGACTCGGCGCCGTGAAGACGGACTATCTTCCCGGAAAGGTTATCCTGCACGGGGCCTTCACGCCTCAGACAAAGGCTGCGCTGGAAGAGGCGACGACACTTGTCCGGGACAGACTCGGCGTGCCGGTGCCTTTCGACATCATCAACGACGCGGAGATCCTCACCCCGGCAAAAAACGACAACATCTATACGCGTCAGGAAACTCCCCGTACGGAACAGCCGGCAAAGGCTTCCGCGCCGAAGTCCGAGGAACCGGCCGGCTTCCGCGTCACGTCGGTTTCCATGGGCGCCATGAAATTCATCACTCTCGACAACGGTGAGCGGGTCTTTGAAGGCGGAGAGCTGCCGGGCGGCTATGTTCTGGAGCAGATTTCCGTCGATACCCTGACCCTGAGCAAAAACAATCAAACAACCCTCTATCCTCTGAGAGGTCTGCATGAGTGACTTTGTTTCCGTCCTCGACATCATGGAGAACGCCCCGTACGGCGCACAGACGGCCGTGCGGGATGAGGTGGCCGTCATGGAATCCGACCTTCGCCGGACCATGGACCGCGGCCTCACTCCTGAAGACATGAAAACGGCGCAGGCAGCCAGAGCCGCCGTGCAGGCGGCCGCCGTCATTCTTGAAAAAATTCTTATCTGACAGGGAGGATACCATGGATTCGATCAGCGGATTCAACGTTTCCCAGATGTTCGAAAACACCCTTCAGGGCATCAGTTCCAAGGGCAGCGATCTCAACGCCAGAATGGAGAATCTCCTCGCCTCCGGTGAGGAGCTGAGCAACGAAGACATGATCTCTCTTCAGTTTGAAGTCGGACAGTACAACGCCATGATGGAAGCGCTCTCCACCGTGACAAAAAGCATGACCGACATGATGAAGAGTCTTGCCCAGCGTTCCAGCTGACGTTCCCATCGTTGGAACACGCCCCGGGCACGACAGAACGACGGCCGTCTGCGAGGTCTTGCCGATGACCATTTTCGGAAAAGCGTGCGGCCCGGGCATGCGGCCTTCATCGAAATCTCAGGCCTGAGTGCCCGTCATGCGACATGGCAACGCCCTTCTCCACGGACTGCCGCGGCACGTTTCAGATCCTTTTTCCCGTTGTCCGGAAGCACGCCCTTCTGCAGCGGGAAGAAACGGTTCTCTTCTCTCCAAATGAAGAGACCTTCCCACAACACATTCATTTTGCATGGAGCCATCATGCTTACCGATTCCCAGATCGCCCGTCTGCTCGACATCGCCAACGCCGGCTGCCACAAAGGCATGGTTCTGGAGGCACGCACCATCTATGACGGCGTGCTTGCGCTGCGCCCCGGTCATGTGCCTGCCCTCATAGGCCAGGCGCTCAGTCATGTCGTCATCGGTGAATACGACAAGGCCGAAACCCTGCTTCGCAACGGTGTTCTTGCCGATCATCCCGATGATCCCGACGCCAGAGCCATGCTTGGACTCTGCCTCTCCCTGGCCGATAAAAAGGACGAAGCCCGGGACATTCTCCAGCCTCTGTCCGAAGAGAACAGCAGCGCTTCCGCACTTGCCCGCTCGCTTCTGGAGCAAATGGAGCATGCCTAGGTCCGGGACTTATACAGGGAGATGATTCATGGATGCCGTCTCCATCAACTCATCAAACCGTCTCCTGGAGGCCTTCGAACGCCTGGGGGCCTCACAGGGAGAGGGGATGGTCAGCTCCGGACCTTCTCCCGTGCCGAAGGAACTTGTCCGGACCTTCGAACAACTCATGGAACAGGCACCGTCCGAACTCCGGTCGACCGCGGAGTCCTTGCCGGGGCAGTCCCCGGCCGTGCAGAGTGCGGACGTTCTCCCGGACAGTACCTTCCAAAAGGACGTCTTTGCCGTGGACAACACGACCGGAACGGAACATGTCGTCTCCATGCCGACGGATCCTCCGCTCATGAGTCCGTCCGAACTCTACAGGCTGCAGTTTCAAGTAGCCATGCTCAGACTTCAGGCCGATACAGGTTCACAAGTCTCCCAGAAGACAACGCAGGGACTGGACTCCCTGCTCCGCAATCAGTCCTGACAAGGAAATGCCGCCATGCAGACTTCCCGATTCGTTTCTTTTTCCGCTCTCCGCCGCGCTCTCTGTCTTGTCTGCGTTCTGGCCGCGCTTCTGCTCACGGGCTGCAAGGCCGAAATTTATCAGGGGCTCTCTGAAAATCAGGCGAACACCATGCTCTCCGTGCTTCTGCGACACGGCATCGCCGCGGAAAAAATCGCGGCCAAGAGTGATTTCAGCATAGCCGTCGAAGAAAAGCAGATCGTTCAGGCTCTTGAAATCCTTCGTGAAAACAGCCTTCCTCGTGAGGACTTCCAAAGTCTCGGACAGGTGTTTTCCGCTCAAGGCATGATTTCCTCCACCACGGAAGAACAGGCGCGTCTGGCCTATGCGCTTTCTCAGGAACTCTCCGATACCTTCTCCCGCATCGACGGCGTTCTCACGGCGCGAGTCCATGTCGTGCTCGGGCAGACCGATCTTGCCACGGGCAACGTCACGTCTCCCAGTGCTGCGGTCTTTCTGAGACACACTCCCGAGTCCCAGGCAACCCGCCTCATCTCCCACATCCGCGAGCTGACCGCGAACGCCGTTCCGGGACTTATGCAGGACAAGGTTTCCGTCATGCTCGTACCGGTTCGGGAAACCGTCAGCGTTCCCATGCCCGACAAGGAAGCTTCCGCCTCCGACGACAGACTCTATCTGATGGCGGCTCTGGCTGGCCTTCTGGTTCTGGCATGCGTCGGACTGACCGCAACGACGATTCTGTACATGCGCAGCCGCAGAAACAAGACTCCTCAGTCGGAAAGGTAGGTCATGGATCATCGTTTTCTTGCCGAGACGCTTGTCCGCAGGCCCCTGCTGTTTCGGGCCATGCTGAAATTCAATCAGGATGTCTATGCCCCCGTGCCCGGCGTTCTGAGCGACCTCGGCAGTCCCCTGTCCGATCTCTGGCATCGCGAAGACTTCCGAAGGGCATGGCCCGTCCGTCCGACGGAGGAAGGCTACTGGAACTTTTCCGAGGAGTCGCAGAGAATAGCTCTGCTCGATGCGACTACCATCGCCAGACTCGGTCTCTTTTTCAGCGCTGCCGTCCATGCAGGAGAAATCGCCCGTGTCATTGCACGCGATGAGGTTCTTCAACTGCGGACAAGTCTCGGTGCGGACGTCGTATCCTATGCTCTGAAACGGGGCCGCTATCAGATCGGAGGTCTGCGAAGCGTTCTGCAGTTTTCCGAAGTTTGCGGTCCGCTCTCCATGCGGGTGAAGGAAGTTTCCGCCTTGTCCCTGTCAGCACTGCGCTCGGAATGGCCCGAAACGCTCCGTCGCATGGCCGATGCCCGTTTTCCGAGGACGGCATCTGCTGACGCAGTCGTTCCCGTTCTACGCAGAGAACAGCGCTCGACTCTGTGGTTCACCATGAAAAAACTTCTTCTCAGAGAGGTGGCGCCGGAATGGACACAATGTTTCGACTGAACGAAGGATCCGTGCGTCCCGCCGCTGGAACGAAAATTCTCAAGGCCGAAGAATACGGCCTTCTGCTGGAAGCGGATGCTCTGCTTGCCGCCGCCCGGGAAAAGGCGGCCGACATGGAGAAAAAAGCGCAGGAAGCCTACGAACAGAAACGCAAGGAAGGCTATCGCGACGGCATGGAGGAAGGCAAGCTCGAACATGCGGAAAAAATGATGGAAACCATCCTGAGTTCCGTGGAGTTCATCGAAGGCATCGAGGATACCCTTGTCAGTGTGGTCAACCAGGCCATACGAAAGATCATCGGAGACATGGACGACCGCGAGCGCATCGTACGCATTGTGCGCACGGCACTGAACACGGTCCGCGGCCAGCAGAAGGTGACGGTCCGCGTCGCTCCTGCCGACGAAGCCCTCGTCTCGGAAGCTCTCGCCGCCATGACCGCCGGTTCCTCGGGCAGTGCATTTCTCACCATTGCGGCCGACGCCAGACTCCCCCGCGACTCCTGCATTCTGGAAAGCGAACTCGGCGTCGTGGATGCCAGCCTTGAAACGCAGCTGAAGGCGCTGGAACACGCGTTCCACAGCAAGATACGTCAGTAACGCGGTGGAGATCAGCCATGGCCTTTGAATATATCGGCGCCCTGCTGGAAGAAGCAGTACAGACAACCACTCCCGTCGACGTGCGCGGACGGGTGGAACAGGTCGTCGGAACCATCATCCGGGCGGTCGTGCCCGGCGTGAAGGTGGGAGAGCTGTGCATTCTCCGCAATCCCTGGGAGGATTTCACCCTCAAGGCCGAAGTTGTGGGCTTCGTGCGCAACGTGGCGCTGCTCTCGCCTCTGGGAAGCTGCCAGGGAGTCTCTCCCGCCACGGAGGTCATTCCCACGGGAGAAATTCTTTCCGTTCCGGTGGGAGACGAACTTCTCGGACGGGTACTTGACGGTCTCGGCCAGCCCATCGACG
>CALUTB010000155.1 GCA_944323575.1 uncultured Mailhella sp.
CACGCCGACCAGCGAGGTCTATGTGGCCTCGCTGGTCGGCGTGTCCATGGTGCGCGTCATGGGTCCGGTGCTCACGGGCATCGTGCTCTCCGGCCGCACCGGCGCATCCTTTGCGGCCGTCATCGGCAGCATGCAGGTCAACGAGGAGGTCGACGCCCTCACAGGCTTCGGCATCTCCCCCACCGACTTCCTCGTGCTGCCGAGAGTGCTCGGTCTTGCCGTCATGACGCCTCTGCTCACCCTCTACGCCGACGTCGCAGGCATCACCGGCGGCTTTCTCGTGGGCGTGCTCATGCTCGACATCGCGCCTTCCGCCTATCTTTCCAACACGCTGCAGTTCATGACCACGGGCTTCGTCTGGACCGGTCTCTTCCACGCCCTCGTGTTCGGCTTCATCATTTCCCTGTGCGGCTGCTATCAGGGCATGCGCTGCGGAAGAAACGCCTCCGCCGTGGGCCGCGCCACCACCTCCGCCGTGGTCTGCTCCATCGTGGGCATCATCGTGGCCACGTCCGTCATCACCATCATCCTCACGGTGCTCGACCTATGAAAGCCCTGCCCGACACGAACGCCGCCGTCACCGCACAGGACGTCACCGTCGCCTACGGCTCCCGCGTGATCCAGAGCCGTCTCTCCTTCACCATTCGCAAGGGCGACATCTTCATCATCATGGGCGGCTCCGGCTGCGGCAAAAGCTCCCTGCTGCGCGTGCTCATGGGTCTCACCCCGCCCGCCGCAGGCACCGTCTACTACGGACGGACCGACTTCTGGGGCGTCTCCTCCGCCGAACGCGAAAGCATCATGCGCCGCACCGGCGTCATGTTCCAGAGCGGCGCCCTCTGGACCTCCCGCACCCTCGCGGAAAACGTCGCCCTGCCCCTCGAATACTATACCGACCTCTCCCCGAAGGACATCCGCGCCCTGGCCTCCTTCAAGCTCTCGCTCGTGGGCCTCGCCGGCTTCGAGGACTTCTATCCCTCGGAAATCAGCGGCGGCATGAAGAAGCGCGCAGGTCTCGCCCGCGCCCTCGCCCTCGATCCCGACATCGTCTACTTCGACGAACCTTCCGCCGGTCTCGACCCGGTCAGCGCGGCCAGACTCGACGATCTCATCCTGCAGCTCAGAGACACCCTCGGCATGACCGTTGTGGTGGTCACCCACGAACTGGCCAGCATCTTCGCCATCGCCAGCAACTCCGTCTTCCTCGACGCCGCCACCAAAACCATGACCGCAGGCGGCGATCCGCATGAGCTGCTCCGGCACGGTCCGGACGAGGTGGTGGAATTTCTTACGCGCGGCAAAGGCCGCGACACCGGAGGAGCACAATGACCGAACGCGGCACTAAAACCTTCATCGGAGCTTTCGTTCTCGGCGCTCTGGCGCTGCTCGTCGGACTCGTGATCCTGCTCGGATCCGGCACCTTCAGCAGCAGAAACCCCACCTTCGTGCTGTACTTCAACACCTCGCTCAAGGGACTGACGCCCGGCTCGCCCGTCTACTTCAAGGGCATACGCATAGGCAGGGTCTCAAGCATACAGATCCGGCCCGAAGTCGGCACCGCCCGCTTCCAGACCCCCGTCGTCATCGAAATAGAAAAGGAAAAGGCGACCGCCCTGCTTGAAAACGGCAGCGAAAAGGAACTCTTCGACGATCCGGACATCCTGAACCGCCTCATCCGCGCCGGCCTGCGCGGCAAGCTCGGCATCTCAAGCATTCTCACCGGGCAGCTCTGCGTGGAACTCGACATCTTCCGCAACGCCGAGCCCGTGGATCCCGCCTCCCTCACCCCCTACCGCGATTCCCCGCAGATTCCCACGCAGCTCTCCTCCCTCGACGCCGCCCTCAACACCCTCGAGGACATGCCCGTCCAGGAAATCCTGCTCGACGTGATGGGCAGTCTCAAGAACCTCACCGAACAGATGCGCGACATCGACGCCTCCGGTCTCGTTGCCAGCCTGCGCGACACCAGCGACGCCGTCCGCAACGAAGTCGTCGCCTTCGGCGCCCTCCGCCGGAACGCAGGCAACACCCTCGACTCCTATGCCGTTCTTGCCGAATCCCTCCGCAAGGACGTCCACGCCGCCCTCCAGAGCGTCAACGGCGTCCTCAAAAGCGTCAGCAGTCTGGCCTCGGCCTCGGAAGGCGTGGTCACCGAAGCCGGCGACGCCATGAAGGGCCTGCGCCGTACCGCCGATACCGCAAACAGCCTGTTCAGCGAAGATTCCGCGCCCGTGCTCGAATTCAGCCAGACCATGCTCTCCCTGCGCCGCGCCGCCGAAGCCCTCTCCGAACTCGCAACGCTCCTGGAAATCAAGCCCAACGCCCTCATCTTCGGGAGAAACAACTGATGAAAGCATCCTGTGCCGCCCTCATCCTCGCCCTCGCCATCTCCGGCTGCTCCCTGCCCTCCCAGTTCAGGCCCTCACCGGACGTGCGCTACTTCGTCCTCTCCTCTCCCCTGCCTCCAAGCTCCGTCTCCGAAGAGTCCGGCATCGGCGTACTGCCCGTCACCCTGCCCGGATACCTCATACGACAGCAGATCGTCCTGCGCGACGACGACGGCGTGAGCATCTCCGTCCATGACTTCGAACGCTGGGGTGAAAGCCTCTCCCAGGGCATCTCCCGCGTCGTCTGCGATACCCTCGCCGTGCGCGGCATTCCCGCCCTGCCCCTGCGTACCGGCGCAAAGGTCGCCGACAAACTCATGATCGACGTCCGCAGACTCGACGGTCCCCTGAACGGCAACGTCACCTTCGACGCCGTCTGGAGAATCCAGCGGGACGGCGACGTACTCAAGTCCGGCCACTTCGTGAAAAACCGCCCCGCCGGCGACTCCATCGAGTCCATAGTCGAAGCCCAGTCCCTCCTCGTCCAGGATCTCGCCGGCACCATCGCCGACAATTTGTAGGAACAGAACACGCAGACAAGGCGGCGGAACGCCGCCTTTCCTTTCTTTGCCGTCCTACCCGAAGAGCAGACGGGTGCCGTTGGCGAGGATTTCGTCGACTTCGCTGTCGGAGAAGCGGGTTCTTCTCTGGAGGGCGTCGATTTCGTCCTGAGGGTCCATGATGGGGTAATCGGTGCCGAAGACGATGCGGTCGCGGGGGTGCTTCTTCAAGATGGCCATGAGGACGTCGTCGGAAATCTCCTTCATGCAGGAGGATGTGTCCATCCAGACGTCGCGCCCGGCGAGGGCGTCGAGGGCCCAGGTCCACTGGCGGAAGCCGCCGAGATGGGCCGCGACGACGTTGAGGCGGGGGAAGGCGTCGAGGATGGCGGCCATTTTATAGGGGCAGGAGGGATTTTTGTCCGGGGGGAGACTGTCGCCTATGTGGATCATGAAGATGAAGTCGTTCTGCGCCTCCTCGAAGATGGGGAAAAGACGCGGATCGTCGAGCCAGAAGTGCTGGAAGTCGGGATGAAGCTTGATTCCGCGCACGCCGAAGGAACGCAGCCAGTCGAGCTGTTCCTTCCAGTCCCCGCAGTCGGGGTGGATGGAGCCGAAGGCGGTGATTTCGGGGTAATTGTTCTGGAGATATCCGGCGTAGGCGTTGCAGGGACGGACCTGAAGCGCGCTTGTGGCGGCGCAGAGGGCTACGCAGTGATCAATGCCCGCGCGGCCCGCGCGGATGGGAAGATCGTCGGCGGTTCCCTTGCAGCGGCAGAAGAGCTTATAGTGTTCGGCCAGCTTCATCTTGGCCTTTTCCGCGATGCGCGGATGGAACACATGCGTATGACAATCGACGAACATGAGGCAGCATCCTGTAGGAGACCGGACGGAAAATCGGAAGCGGGTCCGACCGGAAGAAAAGGAGCGGACGGCCCGCAGGGATCCTTCCGTCGCGGCGGATGATAGCGCAGGGCGGCGACACGGGCAAGCGAAGCGCGCCAAGAAGCGACGTTTCGGTTCGGCACGATTTTTGCAGAAAAAAATTTTCCACACGGAAAAAGACGCCCCCGCATCATTGTCAAAGTCGGCATCTGGCATTACAAATATAAAAAAACGGCAGGGGCGGTCCCGTATCGCCTGCGGAGCCTGCCGTTTCACCTGTGGCAGCCCGGTACGCCGGGCCTTTCTCCGTCACTTTCAGCGTCATCACAAGCAGCCTGGAGGCAGCTTTGAACCAATTTTCCAGAAACATTCTGCTGTGGAGCATCATAGCCGTGGCCATGGTCTCCCTGTTCAGCCTGTTCAACGAGAACAGCGGAAGCCCGCAGAACTCCGCCGCCTACAGCACGTTCCTCGAACAGGTGGACAATGGGGAAGTCAGTCAGGTCGTCATCGAGGACAGGAACATCAACGTCGTCACGACCGACGGTCACACCTACTCCACCTATGCCCCCAACGATCCCAACCTCGTTCAGGAACTGAAGGACAAGAACGTCGTCATCAACGTCAAGCAGCCCGAGGAAACGCCGCTTGCCATGTCGGTGTTCATTTCCTGGTTCCCCATGCTGCTGCTCATCGGCGTGTGGATCTTCTTCGCTCGTCAGATGCAGGGAGGCGGCGGCAAGGCGATGTCGTTCGGCCGTTCCCGTGCGCGCATGCAGGATCAGAATCAGGTCGGCAAGGTCACGTTCGCGGATGTCGCCGGCGTGGACGAAGCCAAGGAAGAACTTGCTGAAGTTGTTGAATTTCTTTCCAATCCCCGCAAGTTTACGCGTCTTGGCGGACGTATCCCCAAGGGCGTGCTGCTCGTCGGGCCTCCCGGAACCGGCAAGACGCTGCTGGCGCGCGCCGTGGCCGGCGAAGCCGGCGTGCCGTTCTTCTCCATTTCCGGTTCCGACTTTGTGGAAATGTTCGTGGGCGTGGGCGCCTCGCGCGTGCGCGATCTGTTCGAGCAGGGCAGGAAGAATGCCCCCTGCCTGA
>CALUTB010000156.1 GCA_944323575.1 uncultured Mailhella sp.
GTTTTCGAGTTCCGCCTCTTCGTTCTCGGCATCCTTATGTTCAGATGCCTGACTCATGAAAAGACCTCCAACAGTGGTACTGGGAAAGTAGGAACGAAGAAGCGCTCTGTCAAGGCTGTTCAGGCGGGAAGAGAGCCTCTTGCGCATGCGTGCACGATGCGATGGAGGCCGACGGCCATGACATCGAGGGTGAGGAGAGGATTGACCTGGAACTGCAGCGCATCCTGACATTCCACGAACAGATCGGAAAGCTCGATGAGGAGATGTTCCGGAAGCGGGCGCATGAGAGCGGAGAGCGGACCGGCGTTGCGACCTGCGAGACAGTCGGCAAGGGCCTTCTGTCCGACGAGGGTGATCTGCTGTGCCGAGGCGGCGTCGAGGGCGTTGCGGGCCTGCGTGAGGTCGAACCAGCCGCGGCCTTCGGAGGCGAAGCGGGCAAGGGCCTGTTCCCAGAACTGCATGGCTTCGGAGAGCGGACGGCCTGCGGGAGGCCACGGGAGGGTGATGACCCATCCGCGGGACACCAGCGTAGGCAGCAGCCGTTCACGCTGCGGCGCGGTGAAGACGAAGCAGGTATCGGGGGAAGGATCCTCAAGAACCTTGAGCAGGGAATTGGCGGCTTCCACGCCGAGGGCCTGAGCCTCGGCCAGCACGATGACGCGCCGTCGTCCGAAATGCGGCTTTTCGCCGAGCACGGGACGCAGAGCGCGCACCTCGTCGATCTTGATGGAGGCTGCACGACCGTCGAGCAGGAACAGATCGGGATGCATGGCCGCTCCGAGTCTGAGACAGGAGGAGCAGGCGAGGCACGGTTCGTCGTCGTTCAGTTCGCAGTTGAGGAGCGCGGCCCACCAGAGGGCGAGAGCCACGCGGGAAGAAGCCTCGCCGCCTTCCAGATGCAGAAGCTGCGGAGGTTCGTGCCGCATGGTCTTCAGGAAGGCGCGGGGGCGTTCCAGTTCCGGAGCAAGGGCCGGTTCAAAAGCGGCGCGCGCCTCGTCGGCACCGGGAAGGACGTCTCCGGTTTCGGCTTTGCGCGCGGACGCCCTGACGTTTTTCTTTCCCGCCGCCATGTCAGCGCCGGAAGGTCTGGTTCCTGTCGGGTCCGACGGAGATGTATCCGGCCTTCACGCCCAGCACTTCCTCGATGCGCTCGATGTAGCGGCGGCAGTTTCTGGGCAGGCAGGCCCAGTCCGTGCAGCCGGAAAGGTCCTCATCCCAGCCGGGCAGGACTTCAAAGACGGGCTTGGCGTTGTCGAGACCGCGGGGAGTCTGAGGCGGATACTTCACCACCTTGCCTTCGTACTCATAGGCCACGCAGAGCTTGATCTCCTTGAGACCGGAGAGCACGTCCACCTTGGTGAGGGCCATGGTGGTGGGATCGCACAGGCGGATCATTTCACGCAGCACCACCAGGTCGAGCCAGCCGCAGCGGCGGGGCCTGCCGGTGGTGGCGCCGTATTCGCCGCCCTGACGACGCAGAAATTCGCCCATGTCGTCGAAGAGTTCCGTGGGGAAGGGGCCGGAACCGACGCGGGTGGTGTAGGCCTTCACGATGGCGATGCGCTGGTCGATCATGCCTGCATGCACGCCGGAACCGATGGAAGCGTTGTCGCAGACCACGTTGGAGGAGGTCACGAAGGGATAGGTGCCGTGGTCGATGTCGAGCATGACGCCCTGCGCGCCTTCAAACATGATGCTCTTGCCCGCGGCATCGGCCTCCATGATGAGGGAGGAGACGTCGGCGAGATAGGGCACGAGACGGGGAGCAATGGCCATGAGGTCGTCGAACACGGTCTGCGGATCCAGCGCGGGCATCCCGTAGAGCCGGGTGAAGAGCACGTTCTTTTCCTCAAGGGCACGCTCGATCTTGGCACGGAGCACTTCGGGATCGGTGAGATCGCCGGCTCTCACGCCCACGCGGGCCTTCTTGTCCTCGTAGCAGGGGCCGATGCCGCGACCGGTGGTGCCGATCCTGTTTTTCGCCTTTCCCTCGCGCGCACCGTCGATGGCGCGATGGTAGGGCATGATGAGATGCGTCTTGTAGCTGATCTTCAGCCTTTCGGGACTGACGTCCAGTCCGAGGCTCTGAAGGGCGTCGATTTCCTCAAGAAAGCTCTCCGGATCGAGCACGACGCCGTTGCCGATGATGCACATTTTCCCGGGGTGAAGGATGCCCGAGGGAACGACATGCAGGACGTACTTGGTACCGTCCACGATAACGGTATGTCCGGCATTGTTGCCGCCCTGAAAACGGACCACCATGTCCACTTCGGAAGTGAGCAGATCGACGATTTTCCCCTTGCCCTCGTCGCCCCACTGCGCACCAACGATCGTCATGTTCGACATATATTTCTCCTTAGAGCGCACCTTGAAAAATAGGAAGGCCGAACGACCTTTCCGAAAACGCGCCAAAGTCATTTTTATAGAGCCCTTTGGCAGCCTCGTCAACAAATAATGGCGGCCCCGTCCCGGATACTGAAAGGATGCATTCGGACTGCGGGAGGGAAAGAAAAAAACGGCCGGAGGCGGGAGTTCCGCCCTTCCCTACTCCGGATCGGCTGCGGAAAAACAGTCGGGAAATTCCGCCGTGTCGCGCGCCAGCTCCTCGCGCATCCAGTCGAAAAAGACCCGGACGCGGGGAGAGTCGGCCGTTTCCTCCGGACAGGCGGCGGTATAGCGGCGGTGCACGGCAAGGGAGGGGGAACGCAGTGCGGCAAGCCTTCCGGCCCGCAGGTCTTCCGTGACGAGCAGCGCGCCGGCGAGTGCGGTTCCGCGGCCTTCCGCCGCCGCGGCAAGCGCCATGTAGGTGAACTGGAACATCGGCCCGAAGCGCAGCGCCGAAGTCAGACCCGCGGCACGGAACCAGGCCAGCCAGGCCTCGCGGCCGCTCTGGGGCGATCGCAGAAGCCGGTCGTTCTGCCAGTCGTCCCGACGGTCATGAAGATAGCCGGGGCCCAGCACGGGAAAAAGACGCTCTTTCGGCAGCGAGAGCAGAAACAGTCCCGGCGCGGGCGGCATGTCGCGCCGTACGATGATGTCCGCATCCGGCCCGAGGGAGGGATGCTCCGGATGCGGCGCAATGCGGATGTCGATGTCCGGATACCGCTCGCAGAACCGGCTCAGACGGGGGGCCAGCCAGCGGTTGGCAAAACTGGCTTCCGCCACCACGGAAAGCGGACCGGCGCCGCGGCGCAGACGCGCGCTTTCCCGACGCAGCGTGTCGAGCGCGCCGGAAACGGCCACATAGTAGCGTTCGCCGTCGGGCGTGAGCCGCACTCCGGGCGGACGCCGGATGAACAGCGGCACGCCGAGATAATCCTCAAGACGGCGTATGTGCTGACTTACGGCCGCCTGCGTTACGCACAGCTCCTCTCCGGCCCGCGTGAAGCTGCCGAGCCTTGCCGCCGCCTCGAAGGCCGCCAGAGCATTCAGAGGTGGGTTCTCCATCATAAGAAAAACTTATCCCTACCCATAAAAAATCTCGCTTGCACGGCGTGCGCGTTTGCCGCATGCTCCGGTTCCTGCGCCTCACCGGCCGGGAGGCGCATCGTCCGACCAGGCGCACGAACGCCTGTCGAACCTCGGCAATCATGAACCGGATCCCGCGCCGTGCGCCGGGAACCGGACCCTCAACGACAGTATGCGCAGAAGCGCTCCGTCCCCGCGGACGGAGTCGCCCGGAGACCTGTCATGTGGAATGTATTCCTGCTGCTCATGCCGGTGTTCGTGCTGATATTTCTCGGCATGCTGGCAGAACGTTTTCAACTTGTGCCGCCCTTCGGCTCAACCACGCTCAACCAGTTTCTCGTCAACCTCGGCCTGCCCTCGCTGATCTTTCTCTCCATTGCCGAGTGCCGTCCCGAAGATCTCGACCATGAGGCCTTTCTCGCCGGATTCGCCCTGAGCCTCTTTCTCACGTTCGGACTGCTCATCGTCGTGTTCCGCCGTCTCGGAACCGGCACAGGCTACAAAGAGGATGTCATGCTGTCAATGCTGGCCAGCTTTCCCAACGTGGTGCTCGTGGGCCTGCCCGTGCTCATGGCCCTCTATCCCGGCAGGCCCGTGGTCGTGCTCGCCAGCACGCTGACCAACATCCTTGAAATTCCCATGGTGCTCATCACCCTGTTCATTCTGGTCAACACCGGCGCCAAGGGAAAGCATCCCGTCCGCACCATCGCGCTTGCTCTCGTCACCAATCCCGTGGTGCTCGCCACCCTGGGCGGAGCCGTGTTCCATCTGTCGCAAGTCCCCGTGCCCGCGGTCATCGAATCGCCGTGCCGCGCCCTCGGCAACTCGGTCATGCCCTGCGCGCTGGTCTCGCTCGGCATCGTCATCAGCGCCCGCCTGCGTCATCACGAAAACGGCGTGTTCCACCTGCGCCGACAGATCGTCATTCTGCTCGGCAAGCAGATTCTGCAGCCCGTCATCGCCATGATCGCCCTCACCGCCCTCGATGCGGAACCCATATGGCGCTCCATGGGCGTGCTGCTCGCCGCCATGCCCGTGGGTACGCTCGCCTACGCCATGAGCGATTCCTACAAGGTCGCGGAAGACGACGCCTCCGCCTCCGTCATTCTGAGCACGCTGGTCTCTCTGGCGCTCATTCCCGTGCTGGCCATGTTCCTGCGGTAGCCGGAAAGCGATCTGCGGGAGAGTACCTGCGGAAAGGGAACGGACAATCCGGCGACCGGTGCGCCGCGCCCTGCGGGCAGCACCTTCCGGTCACGAAAAGCGACCCGACGCAACCACCTTGCCCGCGTCCGGTTCCGGCGGTCACGGATTCCGACTCCCCTCCGCCGGCTC
>CALUTB010000157.1 GCA_944323575.1 uncultured Mailhella sp.
CTCACGCTTCTGCTGCCTGCCCGTCCAGATCTTCCCTATGTGCTCACCGGCGGCAGCGGATACATAGCTGCCCGGGTCAGTTCCCACCCGACCGCCCGTGCCCTGGCCGCAGGATGCGGTTTCCCCATTGTTTCCAGCAGCGCGAACATCAGCGGCAAAAGCGCGGTCACGGCTGCCGAAGATCTTGATCCGGAGCTTCTTCGCTCCCTGCGTCCGGAAACGGACGGCGTTCTGAACGAATCTCCCGCCCCCGCCGGTGGAGACCCCAGTACCATAGTATCTCCCGCAGGCGGCCGGAAACTCCGTCTGCTCAGAGAAGGCGCTCTGCCCCTGAACAGTCTCAGAGAGGCAGGCTTTCATATTTTGACTTCCGACCATGCCGAGGTACATGCATGAATCACCCCCGTTACTGTCCGTCCTGCGGGACGCTTGTGGTCAAATACAGCAATCCTCTGCCTACGGCCGACGTCGTCATCCATGACGAAGAGCGCGGCATCATTCTGATACGAAGAAAGAATCCTCCTCTCGGCATGGCGCTTCCAGGGGGCTTCATTGAAGAAGGAGAAAGCGCCGAACACGCCGCCGTACGGGAAATGCTGGAGGAAACCGGCCTTGACGTCAGACTCGAAGGCATTCTCGGCGTGTACTCCTGGCCGCTGAGGGATATGCGCTGCCACACGCTCACCACGGTTTTCGTAGGACGCTGCACCGATCCCGACGCCCTGCGCGCCGGTGACGACGCCTCCGAGGCCGCCTTTTATGATCCGGACCATCTCCCCGGCCCGCTCTGCTTCGACCATGCCCGCATTCTCGGCCATTTCCGGGACTGGCTTGAAGGAAGACGGCCGCTTCTGCCCTGTGCGGAAGATCCCGATCTCGAATACGGCGACATTCCCTATTCCCGCCCTTTCTAGCACTCCGGAGTTTTCATGTTTCATTACGGTCACGCTTCCGCCGACGAGCAGGACGTCTGGATCAAGGATCATTTCCGCAGCCGCACGGCCGGAGCAGAATTCATGCTTCCCTGGACCATCGACATATGGTTCAGCGTCGTCAGCGAACTGAAAAAACTCTTCACGGCCGAGGAGCTTAAGACCATCATCGACGCGCACAAGAACATCGTCGTCGATGCCTCCCATCTTCGCGCTTCCCATCTGCTCGCCCATGTCCCGGAACTGTGCGGCAAAAAGGAACTGGACAAAAAACACGGCAGCAGTCAGCCTGCTCTAGAGATGAAATTCCGGCAGCTCGACGACACGCAGGCCGCCGTACTCGTTCTCTGGGCATCAGCCTTCTGGCGCGGCCAGACCTGCTCGGCTCAGGCTCTGGAAAAATATATTGCCGTGAAGTAACCGTATCCGTATCTGCGGCAACGTTTGTCTTCCGGCAAGAACTCCCTTTCCCGCAGACAGGCACTTCACAGGTCCATGACTCGAAAATGCTCCACGAGCCGACGAGTTCCGATTCTCTCCGCCTCAGACGGATCTGTCGTTCACCACGGAAATACGTTCCGGAGGCACCGAAGCCTCCTCGCCCGGAACCGTTTTTCCGGCCGGCGACGTTCAACGGCGTCACTGTCTTTCAGGAGCCGGACCTGCATATTCCGCATACCAGTGCTCCGCTCACAACGATCAAGGAACCTGCTCATGGCCGATTACGCCCGCAATCGTATGTTCTTCGCCTCAAGCACCACGCTCATGCTGGTCGTGGCCGGATATATGTCCCTCAGTCTGTTCTGGCATGACCCAGTACCCGTCATCTGGAGAATTCCTCTTACGATTCTTCTCTTCATCATTTCCCAGACCATCACGGGCATGCGGGTACTCATAACAAAACGTCCCGATCTGCCCTTTCTGCTGGTCCGGACCGGAGGTTTCATCTCCTCTTCGTTCATGGTGCTCTCCTGGCTTGTGCTTCTGAGGGATCTTTTGCTTGCGCTCGGCTTTCTCGCCGTGCTCCTCCTTCCGTGCATGACCGGCGCGGAGGAAAAGATGTTCTCCGCCATGCTCTCCATTCCTGCGGAACTCGTCATGCTTGCGGCCAGTCTGATCGCCGCCTCCATCGGCATGACGCGCGCCCTGGCCGTTCCCGACGTCAAATCCGTCGAAATCCCCGTCAGAGGTCTGCCCAGAGATCTGGACGGACTCAAAGTCGCGCATCTGAGCGACCTGCATATCGGATCCACCTTTACAGGCAAATGGCTGGAAGAAGTGGTGCAACGCACCAACGCCCTCGAACCGGACTTCACGCTCATCACGGGAGACCTCGCCGACGGGACACCGGACCGCATCGGAACACTGGTCCATCCCATCACAGAACTTCGTGCCCGCTACGACGTGGTCATCAGCGTCGGCAACCATGACTATTACTCTGGCCTGCGTCCCTGGGTGGAAACCTGGCGCCGCTGGGGCATGACCGTTCTGCTTAACAGTCACAGAGAATACGACGTCAGGGGAAGAAACGTGGTCATCGCCGCGGTCACCGATCCCTGCGCCGTCCTTTTCCGCAGTCTTGACGGAGAGATGGGAGCGCCGGATGTACGCAGGGCACTTGATGGCGCTGATGAAGGACTGCGCATTCTCATGTCCCACCGTCCGGGGCAGGCAGAGCAGAACGCCGCTCTCGGCTGTCATCTTCAGCTCTCCGGACACACGCACGGCGGGCAGTTCTTTTTTCTGTTTCCGCTGGTATCCAGGCTGAACGGAGGCTTTCGCTCCGGTCTGTACAAGGCTGGCTCCATGCCCCTGTACGTCAGTCCCGGAACGGGCATGTGGGGTTATGTTCCCATGCGTCTCGGCGTCGGTGCGGAAATCACCCTGATTATTCTGCGTTCCGCAGCCGACGCGGGCCGTGCGGAAAAAGAGGAAACGCACTGACGCGCACCTATCTCCACGTTCCAGCAGAAGGCAGTATGCCGCATATGCGAAAAGGCAGCCCTGAGGCTGCCTTTTTCTTCTGAAAAGACTCTGGATGTATCGCCGGCAATCTCCACGCGGAAACGGTCGCTCAAACTACTGACGGGTCAGTCTGCGGTACTTCATGCGATGAGGCGTATCCGCATCCTTGCCCAGTCTTTTTCGGCGGTCCTCCTCATATTCGGAGAAATTGCCTTCAAAAAACGTTACCTGCCCCTCATCCTCAAAAGCCAGAATGTGCGTGGCAATACGGTCGAGGAACCAGCGGTCATGGCTGATGACCAGTACGCAGCCCGCAAAGTTTTCCAGCGCATCTTCCAGAGCGCGCATGGTGTTCACGTCGATGTCGTTGGTCGGTTCGTCAAGCAGCAGCACGTTGGCTCCGGACTTGAGCATACAGGCAAGGTGCACGCGGTTGCGTTCACCGCCTGACAAGACATCCACCTTCTTCTGCTGGTCGCCGCCCTGGAAGTTGAAGCGGGAGCAGTAGGCGCGGGCGTTCACTTCCCGGCCTCCGAGTCTGATGAAATCGTTTCCGCCGCTTATGATTTCATACACGCTCTTGCCGGGTTCAAGGGACGCGCGGTTCTGATCGACATAGCCGAACTGAACGGTCTCGCCGATGCTGAGCGTACCGGAATCCGGTTTCTCCTCGCCGACGAGCATCTTGAACAGCGTGGTCTTGCCTGCTCCGTTGGGGCCTATGATGCCCACGATGGCTCCGGGCTGCACAAGGAAGTTCGCGTTTTCGACAAGAAGCTTATCTCCCATGCTCTTGCACAGTTCCTTCGCCTCGATGACCGACTTGCCGAGGCGCGGTCCCGGCGGAATGTAGATTTCAAGATCCGGGGCGAGGCGTTCGCTCTCGTGGCTCAACATGGCTTCGTAGGCATTGATGCGTGCCTTGCCCTTGGCATGACGTCCCTTGGGCGACATATGAATCCACTCCAGTTCGCGGGCCAGCGTCTTGCGGCGCTCGTTGTCGGCCTTCTCCTCAAGGGCAAGACGCTTTTCCTTCTGCTCAAGCCAGGAGGAATAGTTGCCCTTCCACGGAATACCGCGACCTCTGTCCAGTTCCAGAATCCATCCGGCCACATGATCGAGAAAGTAGCGGTCGTGGGTGACGGCGATGACCGTGCCGGGAAATCCCTGCAGGTATCGTTCCAGCCATGCCACGGATTCGGCATCGAGATGGTTGGTCGGTTCGTCGAGCAGCAGGATGTCGGGATTCTGCAGAAGCAGGCGGCACAGCGCCACACGACGACGCTCACCGCCGGAGATCACGGAAACAGGTGTATCCCCCGGAGGACAGCGCAGCGCGTCCATGGCCATTTCAAGCCGCGAGTCCAGATCCCAGGCGTTCAGGGCGTCCATTTTTTCCTGAACCTTGGCCTGGCGCTCGATAAGAGCATCCATGTCCGCATCGGGATCGGCGAATTTTTCGTTGATCTCATTGAATTCCCTGACGAGATCCACGACTTCCTGAACGCCCTCTTCCACGACTTCGCGCACGGTACGCGTTTCATCCACGAGCGGTTCCTGCTCAAGATAGCCGATGGAATATCCCGGAGCGACCACCACATCGCCATCAAAGGCCTTGTCCACACCGGCCATGATCTTGAGCAGCGACGACTTGCCCGCGCCGTTCAGGCCGAGCACGCCGATCTTGGCTCCGTAAAAGTAGCCGAGCGAAATATCCTTGAGAACTTCCCGCTGACCATGTCGCTTGGTCACGCGGTTCATCGAATAAATGACTTTATCCGGCTGATTATCGTTTGCCATAGCAGTTCCAT
>CALUTB010000158.1 GCA_944323575.1 uncultured Mailhella sp.
TCAGGGAGTTGTGATGTTCAGTCACAACTCCCTTTTCTGTTGTCAAGAGACGTCATTTTTCTGCATGGCGTGTGATCAGCCGCGCATCATGCCTTGGTCAGCTCCTGAACAGTTTCACCGCAAACAGCGTACACTTCCCCGGATGCTTCCTTATCAGGTCCCTCACCACGCACTGCACGCGAAGCGGCAATGTCATAACATGGAAAGACAACTCAACCCGGGAAGAATTCCCTCTTGCGGCGTATAAGGACGAGCCTCAGGGCTGCGCGGGATGATTCTTATAGGGGAGGGCAGGGAAGCGGAAGAACGGGATGATGCGCATCTTTTTGAGGATATCGGACGCGGTCGATATGCGTCGGAACGAAGTCTCAGGCCCGCACGGAAAATCTATCCGTGCCAGGGGAGGACGTTCAGCGCAACTCGACGTATTTTTTCCGTTACCTTCCGATGCGGTACAGGATTTCACCGGTATTTCGTTTTAATTTCCTGGGAGATTTTCTTGCATCCCGTCGTAAAAATGGGCAAAGTAACGCCTTGATGTTGTCATGCCCGGCAGATGCTCAATGCATCGGCCGGAATTTTATCGTCCAAGGAGAGCTTATGTCAAAACCTGAACAGCCCGTCGGGGCCATGAACCGTTTTCTGAATGCAGTTGAAGCGGCCGGCAACAAACTGCCGCATATCACCATGCTTTTCATCTATGCGCTGCTGATAGCCATCTTCCTTTCCTTCCTTCTTTCCTTCGTCTCCTTTGACTACAAGCATCCGGCCACAGGGGAAACCATCAGGGTTCTCAATATGCTCAGCCCTGAGAATCTTATTGATCTGCTCGTTTCCTCGGTTAAGAACTTCATGAACTTCCCGCCTCTCGGCATGACCATTGTGGCGACCATGGGCATAGGCATTGCAGAAGGCAGCGGCTTTATTCATGTACTGCTGAAAAAGCTGCTCAGCATTATGCCCCGGAAGATTCTGACTCCCGCAGTCATTTTTGTTTCCATTCTCTGCCACATCGTGTCCGACTCCGCCTATGTGGTGCTGATGCCGGTATCGGCCCTGATTTTCTACTCGTGCGGAAGGCATCCTCTGGCGGGCATAGCCTGTTCCTTTGCCGGTCTTGCCGGTGGATTCACGGCCAGCTATACGCCCTCCATCATCGATCCCGTCATGCAGAGCTTCACTCAGGCTGCTGCTCAGACGCTTGATCCCGGTTATTCCGTCAATGTGCTCTGCAACTATTTCTATGCGCTCGGCGGAACGTTCTTCGTCATTGCCGCCTGCTGGTATGTGACTGATAAAATTGTTGAGCCTCGTCTTCGCATGACCATGCCTCTGGACAGCGGTCTCGAAAATGATCCTGATCTCCAGCTCAATCCCATCAGCCCTGCAGAAGCCAGTGCGTTTCGTCGCGCATGTCTTACCTGGGCGGGCTTCATTCTTCTGTTTTTCGCCATGTGCTGGCCGGAGCATTCGCTCTTCCGCGCTCCCGACGGCAGTTTGACCAGCCCTCAGTCGCCCGTCATGCAGGCCATCGTGCCGCTGCTGTTCCTCTTTTTCGCCATTCCCGGCCTTGTGTACGGATACGCTTCCGGTTCATTCACAAACAGCACGTCCGTGATCAAGTCGATGGAAAACGTGCTGACCATGCTGTTGTCCTTCATCGTCTTTGCCTTTTTTGCCGCGCAGTTCCTCTATGTGTTCGGCAAGTCCAATATCGGAACTCTGTTGGCCATTGCCGGTGCTGAATTTCTGAAGAATATGGGGCTTCCTTCCGGCCTCACGCTGTTCGGCATCATTCTGCTGACGGGCATACTGAATATTCTCATCACCTCGGCTACATCCAAATGGGCCATTCTGTCCACTATCTTTGTCCCCATGCTCATGATGTTGGGCATATCTCCCGAACTCACCCAGGCGGCATTCAGGGTCAGCGACTCCGCCGTGAATGTGTCTACGCCGCTGTTCCCGTTCTATCCTCTGCTGATCATGTACTGTCAAAAGTATGCCAAGGCTACGGGCGTAGGTACGCTCTGTTCAATGATGCTTCCCTATACGATAGGGCTTCTCGTGGTACTTACGATTGTTCTGTATCTATTCTGGATGATAGGCATTCCGCTCGGCTTCAACAGCGGTTATGTGTATCCTCCCGTCAAATAACCTCTTTCAGAAGGCATGAATCATGGGACATGAATATGCTGAAGAATTGACCAGGCGCTTTTTGCGCTATGTCGCCGTCCCCTCCGAAAGTGATGCATCGGCAGGAGTCGTCCCCAGTACGGAAGGGCAGCGCAGTCTGGCCGAACTGCTGGCGTCCGAACTGCAGGATATGGGACTTGAAGAAATCGAACTGGATGAGCATTCCATACTCACGGCGCTGCTTCCAGGCAATGTTCCTGCTGCACCGACCATAGGATATGTTGCCCATCTGGACACCGTTCCCGTGTCGCTTTCTCCCGAAGTGCATCCTCAGATTCTTCATTATGAGGGAGGAGATGTCTGCCTGAATGCCGAGAAGAATATCTGGATACGTTTCTCCGAGCATCCTGAACTCGGTGATTATGTGGGGCAGGACATTATCTTCACCGATGGCACGAGCGTCCTCGGCGCGGACAATAAGGCGGCGATTGCCAATGTTATGACCATGCTGCATCTCATGGTGTCCGAGCATCTTCCACACGGCGACATCCGGGTGGCGTTCGTGCCTGATGAGGAGATCGGACTGTGCGGATCGAAGCTCCTTGATCTGAACAGGTTCAAGGTGGATTTCGCCTACACCATCGACTGCTGTGCCGTCGGTGAACTTGTATATGAAACCTTCAATGCCGGAAGCGTGGTCTTCGACATCAAGGGGGTGTCGGCCCATCCCATGTCGGCCAAGGGTGTGCTGGTGAATCCGCTTCTTGTTGCAGCCGACATCATTGCCTGTTTCGACCGCAAGCAGACTCCCGAACATACCGATGGCAAGGAAGGGTACTGGTGGTTTACAGGCATGGAAGCCAATGACAGCCGGTGTGTGCTGCGGATGAACATCCGTGATTTCGACAAGGAAACGTATGAGGCACGGAAGAAGTATGTGCTCGATGTTGTCGAGTTCATGCGCGTGCGTCATAAGAGAGCCGTGATCAAGGTCACGCTGACCGATGTCTACGGAAACATCATCGACTCTCTCGGAGAAGACAGAGCACCCATTGATCTTATGTATGAGGCCGCACACGCCATCGGCATCGAGCCGAAAACCATCGCCATGCGCGGGGGAACCGACGGTTCCGCGCTCTCGGCGAAAGGGCTTGTTACCCCGAACTACTTTACAGGCGGGGTGAATTTTCACTCCAATGCGGAGTTTCTGCCCATTCCGTCTCTGTGCAAGTCTCTTGAAATGACGCTCAAGATTCTTGAACTTGCTGTAAAAAAGTCTATGGTTCGTTAGCCGTTTTGACAGGCATGAAACGTGCCGGATACCGGATATGTTCCGTTGTCCGGCATTTTTTATATTCGAACAGAACGCTGATCAAGTGTCTCCCGTATCGGACTCAGGTGGGGATGCACGGAGTGCGGACGGAAAAAAGCTGACAGCAACGGCAGGTCCGGACGTATATGAGGAGAAGGCGTTTTGGGAGAGAAGAAAGCGGGAAGACGTCGTGAGGCGGAAGGACGGTGAGGACAGGAAGGAAGCAGATTCTCCTCTGCCGTGCCGCTACTGCGGCACGGCAGAGGAGGGTATCGTGAACGAGTCTGTCAGGAGGGGTGATGTGAGGATGCACGGAGCTTTTTGCCTGCACGTGATGACCTGTCGAGATGTACGAGGCAGAGCATGACGCCAATAAGGATGAGGGCGCTGCCCGTCCAGAAGGAGAGCGTGACCGATTCACCGAGGAAAAGGATGCCGAGAACGGCGGCGGTCAGGGGCTGAACGGGGTAGAATGCAGAACATGTGCCTGCTTCAGCCAGGGAAAGGCTTTCGTTCCAGAGCAGATGCGCAACGCATGTGCACATGACGGCCATGTACAGAAGAGAAAGAACGACGGTGGAATCCCATGTGACGGGCGTATGGGCAAGTTCGATGGCGGAGGCGGGCAGCGTGCATACCAGAGCCACGCCCATGCTCCATGCCGTAATGATCAGCGGATGATAGGAATGACCGATTTTTCGTATGATGATGGAAACATAAGACCAGATCAGCACGGAGATGAGGGAAAGGATGATACCCGTCATCATGTCGCTGCCATGTACTCCGCCGATGATGAAATAGACGCCGATGATCCCCAGAAACAGTCCCGCCCCTTTCTGGAAGGTGAACTGTTCATGAAGGAAGACGGCAGCCATGATCATGATGACGATGGGATTCAGTGAATTGACCAGAGCTGCAAAGGAGGCATTGGAATATTTTGTTCCGAGAAGTTGAAGAACAAGGGCCACAAAATATCCGAATACGCCGATGATAAGAATGTATTTATAGTCCTTTCGTTCTATGGGCTTGAATTTTTTTAGGGGCTGTCCTAGCTAAGACTAGTGTTTAGCTTGTTTTACCCAATAAGTTAGCTGAGTTAGACGTTGTTTATGGTTGCCTCCATTGAAGCGCCATTCGCATTCTTTGAGGAACCAGTAAAAGTGTTCTGGCTTGATACCG
>CALUTB010000159.1 GCA_944323575.1 uncultured Mailhella sp.
GCACAAGATAGAAATCATGTTCGGCCGACTCAAGGATTGGCGCAGAATAGCCATGCGTTATGACCGTTGTGCATACACGTTCTTTTCGGCCATTTGTCTCGCTGCCATTGTCATCTTTTATATTTAATGAGTCCTGAACCTAAACAGCAGGGCCGCCTGGCCCGCGGGGGGGGGGCTTCAGTTCTCCTTCCATCCACTGACAGACGGGAGGCAGTATCCGGCCAGATACCCATGAGCAGCAGATGCAGCCCGCCCTTTTCCCTGCTGAGAACGACAGGCTGAGCATGCGGCTCAAAAAATGAAGAAAACATGGCAAACTCATTGCTTTTTTCAAAAAGTCTCCTTCCGAAGCTGGTCGGCGTCACTGCGGGGATTTTCCGCACGGCAGACGAAAGTCTGGCATGACGACTCCCTCTTCCGCCTTCTAGCGGATATACTTCTGAATAAGTCTCATGAGTACCTTGATGTCCAGCGGCTTGGCCACATGAGCGTTCATGCCGCTTTCCATACAGTTGTGAATGTCTTCGGAAAAAGCGTCGGCAGTCATGGCTATGATGGGGATGAAGGCATCCGGTCTATCCATGGCTCTCACCGCCCTTGTGGCCTCATAACCGTTCATGACGGGCATGCGCACATCCATAAGAATGAGATCGTAGTAGCCCGGAGCGGAATTTCGAAACTTATCCACGCAAACCTGACCGTTCTCGGCCCAATCCAGAACAAAACCGAACTCCTCAAGAACGGCACTGGCCACCTCCCAGTTCAGCTCGTTGTCCTCGGCCAGAAGAATACGTTTACCAGCAAAATCCGACAGTCCTGTCTCAAGACCGCTGCTCTGACTGGAACATCCTTCCATGAAGGGCTTCATTCCTTGAAACAGCGTAGACTTGAACAACGGCTTGGAAATAAAACCGGAAATTCCGGCACGCTTCGCCTCCCTCTCTATTTCACTCCAGTCATAAGAGGAAACCAGCAGAACCGGAACATGGTCGCCCAGAACTTCCCGCAGTCTGCGGGCCGTTTCCACCCCGTTCATTTCCGGCATCTTCCAGTCAAGAAGAATGACGTGATAGTCCTTTCCCTTACTGTAGCGTTGTTCCACCATGGAAACGGCACTGGCACCATCCAGCACCCAGTCCACGGTCGTCCCCATCTCCGTCAGAGCTGCGGCGGTCGTACGGCACAGTTCCTCGTCATCGTCCACGATCAGTATATTCCAGGGAGGAAGCCGCATCTGTTCGTCCTGGACATTTGTCTTCTTCATATCCAGCGTGACGTGAAACTCCGTGCCCTTGTCCACTTCACTGTGCAGCTCAATGGTGCCCTTCATTTCATCCACTATATATTTCATGATGGACATGCCGAGTCCGGTTCCCTCGATCTTATGCACACGGGCACTGTCCTCACGGGCAAAGGACTCGAAGATTCTTTTCTGAAATTCGGGTGTCATTCCTATTCCCGTATCCCGAACCAGAAAATGCGTCCGCACAAGCCACTCGCCCAGAGGAGACGGCTCCTGATAAAGCCCCAGCACTATGGAACCGCCCTGTGGCGTAAACTTCAGTGCATTGGAAAGCAGATTGAGCAGCACCTGACTCAGGCGTACACTGTCCGAATAGACGTTTTCCGACAGAATATTATGGATATGAATATCAAACTGCTGCTTTTTCGCCTTGATCTGCGGCTGAACAATTCCGACTATGCCATCCATCACCTCACGCAGCGACACGACATCCATATTGAGAGACAGCTTGCCGCTCTCTATTTTGGACATGTCCAGAACATCATTGATGAGGCCGAGAAGATGCCGGCTGGAAAGCGTGATCTTTCTCAGACAGTCCTGAACGAGCATGGTGTTTCCGGCGTTGGTCGAGGCTATAGCCGTCATGCCCACAATGGCGTTCATGGGCGTTCGTATATCATGGCTCATATTGGAAAGAAACTCGCTCTTGGCCCTGTTGGCTCTGTCCGCCTCCGCACGGGCCTGCTCCAGCTCCATGATCTGCCGTCTGGAAATTCGCGAATAAAAAAGGAACAACGCCAGAATGGACAGAAGAAGCAGCAGTCCCGTGCCTACAGTCGTATATAATCTGCTGCTCCACATGTTGTCGACAACCTTATCGAGCGGGCCGTACGGCATGTCCGTCACCAGATACCATTCGGAATTGGGAAGCGGAGAACAGTGCATATGATGCCGCTCTCCGTTGACGGTCAGAAACATCGCGTAATTCGACCTGCGCCGGATGCTGTCCTGAAGGTTCTTCAGCATCTCCTCCGTCGTCTTGCCTTCAAAGCGTGCGTTCTTCGCAAACCATGTATAATAGTTGCCTTCTTCGACAGCAGCATTTCTGAACACAAAACTGCCGTCCTTGCGGATGATCTGGGAGTACACCTGAGATTCATCCAGATTCAGTGACATGGCGTCGCTTATGCTCTCCAGAGGCTGCCCCACGACCAGCGCGGTGCATATTCTGCCGTCCTTCATGGGGTAACCGCGCGAAACGGGGTAGCCTACGGAAATACCGAGAATAATGTACTTCTTCCCTGATGATGTGAGTGCGGAGACCACACTTTTCTCGCCCTTGTTCAGGGCATGAAGAAAAGCTGCTTCATCATTGATACTCAATGGTTCGCCGGTAATGACCTCGGCATGGCCATCCGTAGAATACAAGGCAAGATAGGAAAACTCCCGCAGCACGGCGCTGGTTCGAAGTTCGCGTCTTGTCGCTTCACTGTATTCCGTTTCCTTTTCGGGCGGTGTGCGGCTGACGATGGCTTCCAGCTGCTTGAGCCTCAGTTCGATGATGGAACGAAAATGCAGCTGCATTTGGAAGTTCATGGCATTCATATAAATTTCACCAAGCATGTTGTCGGCATCTCTCCACTGACGAATCATGGAGGACGTACTCCAGAAAAAAATACCTATGCAGAACACCGCACAGATGATACTGGCCAGAAAAAAATGCCTAGTGTCTTTTTTCATAACAAATGCCCGCTGAAGTCTAGTGATCCCTTTCAGCAAAACTTGCCAGAAGAATCTGAAAAAGATTCTTGAAATCTATGGGTTTTGCAATATGCGTATTCATGCCCGCAGCCGTGGTGGCAGCTATGTCTTCAGCAAAGGCGTTGGCCGTCACAGCTATGATGAGTACACTTTCCGCATCGGGTCTGTTCATGGCCCGTATTCTCCGCGCGGCCTCGCAACCGTCCATTTCAGGCATCTGCATATCCATAAGGACGGCATCGAAGTGAAAATGCTCCGAGGCGGCAAACAATTCCACGGCTTCCCGTCCGTTCCATGCTTGGAAAACCTCCATACCCTGAAGGCCCAGCATTTCAGCGGCAAGTTCCATGTTCACCATATTGTCTTCGACAAGCAGTATGCGCCTTCCCTCGAGCTTGCCCGGATCCGGTTCTGCCAGATTGTCCGACGATGCCGGCTCCTGTTCCGGACCGGCAAGCGTGAAGGGAAGAATCACCGTAAACTCACTGCCCTTTCCCAGTTCGCTCTCCACCGTTATTTCACCGTTCATCTGCTCCACAAGATTCCGGGTGATGGACATGCCGAGCCCCGTACCCGCCACAGTTTTGGCGCTGAACCTCACCTCGCGGGTATAAGGCTCGAACAGATGAGGAAGAAAATCTCTGGAAATTCCTGTTCCGGTATCGGAAACAATGATGCGATACTTCACCGTATCGTTCTTTTCCCTTTCCCCTGCTTGGGAAACGGATACCGAAATGACATCGTTCCCCTTCGTAAACTTGAAGGCATTGGAAAGCAGATTGTTCAGAAGCTGCACAATACGGACGGAATCACCCATGACCTTTGGATAGTCGATGTCGAGACGAATATTCAGCGTCTTCTTTTCCATATCGGCCTGAACCTGATATGTTTCAAGGCATTCGCTGATGCACTCCTTCAGATCCATCTCGCAGTTGTTCATGGCCAGCTTGCCCTGCTCCATGCGCGACAAGTTGAGAATGTCGTCGATCAGGCTTTTCAACTGACGGCTGGAATAGTTGATCTTGGCAAGATAGCCTCTGACTCTTTCCCTATCGTCCAGAAAACGTTCCGAAAGTTCGGACAAGCCGATGATGGCGTTGATAGGCGTGCGCATGTCATGGGACATGCTGCTGAAAAAGGTCTGCTTGGCCTTTTCAGTACGCTGAGCACTTTCCAGAGAATCCTTCAGAAGCTTTCGCTCGTACAGCTGATACTGTTTTTCCTGCTCCACTTC
This sequence comes from uncultured Mailhella sp., assembly GCA_944323575.1. Classification (GTDB taxonomy): domain Bacteria; phylum Desulfobacterota; class Desulfovibrionia; order Desulfovibrionales; family Desulfovibrionaceae; genus Mailhella. The sequence continues at coordinate 4,239 of CALUTB010000159.1, forward strand.
ACGGAAACAGAGCACGACCTCTTCGTGTGTGAGCGTTTCATCGAAAAGCACCCGAATGCTGACCCAGCGATATTCATCGCCGAAACGCCGCCGAAAGTCTCCGCCGAAGTTGCGCTCTCTCCGTGAAACAAGATCTCTGATGCTCTCGCAGGAAAAATTGCGGAGATATTCTTCCTGCGCATCGGGTTCGATGGCCTCGACCATCAATTGCAACAGTCTGTGATACGGCCCTGACTGCGGGAGCTTCTTCCGAACCAGTTCGGAAGGCTTGATGGCCTCATAGGTTTCCCGATTGAAATTGACACGGTACAGCGCATAATAGGAATTTCCCAGGACCCGCACCGTCTCGTTGACTCTTTCCATAAGCC
>CALUTB010000160.1 GCA_944323575.1 uncultured Mailhella sp.
GGCTCCAGCACGCCGGGCGCGGCGGAACGCATGTAGCCGAGCATGACGTTGTCGCCCTTCACCCACAACACGCCGGTATGCTCCTCGCTGATGCCGGGCACGGGCACGAGACGGCATTCAAGACCGGGCACGGGGCGTCCCACGCTGCCTTCACGGCGGTAGGCGGGCGTGTTCACGGAAATGAGCGGCGCGGTTTCCGTGGCGCCGTAGCCCTCGAACAGATCCACGCCGAACTTGTCGAGCCACACGCGGCGCGTGCTCTCGCGCATCTTTTCCGCGCCGATGATGACAAGACGGGCATGACAGAAGTCATAGGGCTGCCCGTAACGGGCGTATCCGGCGCAGAAGGTGTCGGTGCCGCAGATGATGGTGGACTGACTTTCGTAGAAAAGCCGCGGCACGATGCGGTAGTGCAGGGGCGAAGGATAGAGAAAGACCCTCACGCCGGCCAGCACGGGCAGAAGCGTGCAGATGCCCAGCCCGAAGGCATGGAACATGGGCAGACAGTTGAAGAGCTTGTCGCCGGAACCGATGGTGAGCATGCTGAGCGCCTGATGACGGTTGGCAATGAAGTTGCGGTGACTGAGAAGCACGGCCTTGGGCACGCCTTCGGTACCGGAGGTGAACATGACCGCGGCAGGATCGTCGGCGGGCGTGGATGGCGCGATGCGCAGCCATGCGCAAAGAGCGCCTCCGATCTTGTCGCCGATCGTCAGGTTCTTCGCCACGTCCTCCAGATAGACCGGCTTCAGTCCGGCGTCCCTGAGCGCCTCTTCCATGGCGGAGAGATCGGCAAGGGCGAGAAAGCGGCGCGAGGTGAGCACGTAAGAAAGCTGTGCGGTGCGGCAGCAGGAAAGCACGGAGGTGATGCCGGAGGTGAAGTTCAGCATGGCGGGAACGAGTCCGGCCGAATGCAGGGAGAAGAAGGCGACGAGACCGGGCAGGGACGTGGGCAGCAGAAAGCCGACGCTCTTCTCGCCGCGGAAAAGACGCCGGAACGCGCGTCCGAGCACGGAAACCTTGAGCAGCATGGCGCCGTAGGTGAGCACATGCCTGTCCTGATCCTCGGCGATGGGGAAGCGGCGGCCGGAAAGCGCCGCGGCCTCCATGAGCGCCTGCATGAGATTGCGGCTCTCCATGCTCGAACGGTATTCAAGGGCGGTCATGATGTCGTAGAGTCTCTCGCCCATGATGCGGCGCCGTTCACGCGGCGGCAGCGCGGCCGAGGAACGGAACTTCTGCGGTTCGAGCACGCTGACGGTGATGCGCGGCAGCCAGCGGCGGCGGCCCTTGTGTCTGAGATAGGAAAAGACGGTGGAGGAGGCGCCGTCTATGCGCACGGGCAGCAGCGTGGCGCTGGCCTTCTCGGCAATGACGCCGGCGGCTTCCAGAATGCGGATGTATCTGGGATCGTTGCCGAGGCTTCCGCTGTGAAAGACCATGCAGCGTCCGTTTCTGGCCAGGGCGTGAACAAGCGACACCGTGGCTGCGGGACTGGAGAAATCGAAGAACTGCGTGTCGGTGATGGCGCAGACGGGACGCATCCACCATTTGTGCTCAAGCGCCCTGTCGGCCAGCAGCGCGATGCGGTCCGGAAGCATGGCCGCCAGAAGAAGCGGATCGAGGATGGACCCCGGATTGTACAGGATGAGCGTGCGCGGACCCGCAGCGTCGTAATGCTCGCGCCCGCGCAGTTCCACGCGGTAGATGATTCTGAGAATGTGACGGACTATCGACCCCAGCATGCAGGCTCCCGGCTTCTTCGACACGATCTTCCGTCCGGCGCGGCAGCGCACGGGCGTTCCCGCCATCATGCCCAAAGCAGACGCTTTTGTCGAGAGCGGCGGCATGGAAAAAGCCGCACGGCTCCCTGCCGGCAGAGAGCCGTCGGGCGACATCAAAAACCGCGCGCCGGGAAGACTCCGGAAAACGCAGGAACGATTCCGTTCCCGTTCTTGCGGAGCGGACGCAAATATGGTAACGAAGCCCCATGTTCGACATAAACATTGCTGCACAAATCTCTCATCTGGCCGTGGCCTTCGTTCCCGTGCTTCTCGGCATCATTCTGCACGAAGTGGCCCACGGATGGGCCGCCCTGCGCTGCGGCGATCCCACGGCCCGAATGCTCGGCCGTCTCACGCTCAATCCCCTGCCCCACATCGACCCCGTGGGAACGGGCATGTTCGTGTTCACGGCGCTGTTCAGTCCGTTTGTGTTCGGATGGGCCAGGCCCGTGCCCATCAATCCCCGCCATTTCCGGGACTACCGCAAGGGAATGCTGCTCGTTTCCGCGGCAGGTCCGCTGACGAACATGCTGCTCGCCATGGCGTTTGCCGTGTGCCTGCGCCTGCTGCTCTTCGCCCCGGCCGAATTTCTCCTGCATACCTCCACGGGCAGCTTCCTTCTGCAGATGTTCCAGACAGGCATCACCGCCAACTTCGCGCTGGCGTGGATCAATCTCATTCCCATCCCCCCGCTCGACGGCGGCCGCATTCTGGAAACCCTGCTCCCCGGTCAGATCGCAATTCAGTTCCAGCGCATGGAACGCTACGGCTTCCTGCTGCTCGTGGTGCTTCTGGCAAGCGGCGTGCTCAGCAGCATTCTCATGCCGCTGCTGCGCTGGTCCTGGATGCTCGCCCTCACGGCCGTGGGCCTGTGATTTCCCCATTCCCCTTTTTCATTCCATCAGGAGATACGCCATGACGGCGAACGATCGCACAGTTTCAGGCATGCGGCCCACCGGGCCTCTTCATATCGGCCACTACTTCGGCGCCCTCAAGAACTGGATCGAAATGCAGAACACCCACGAGGCATTCTTCTTCGTGGCCGACTGGCACGCCCTGACCAGCAACTACGCCGACACGACGAATCTTCCGCAGTTCGTGTACGACATGGTCGTCGACTGGCTGTCCGCGGGACTCGATCCTGAAAAATGCGCCATCTACCGTCAGTCCGACATCAAGGAAACCGCGGAACTGCATCTTCTGCTCTCCATGATCACCCCGCTCGGCTGGCTGGAACGCTGCCCCACCTACAAGGAACAGCAGCAGCAGATCACCGACAAGGACCTCGGCAACTACGGCTTTCTCGGCTACCCCGTGCTCATGACCGCGGACATCATTCAGCATCGTCCGCGCTGGGTTCCCGTGGGACAGGATCAGCAGCCCCATCTTGAACTCGCCCGCGAAATCGTGCGCCGCTTCAACGCCATGTACGACGCGGACGTCTTTCCCGAACCCGAAGCCAAGCTCACCCCGGCCGCCAAGTGCCCCGGTCTCGACGGCCGCAAGATGTCCAAAAGCTACGGCAACGGCATCTTCCTTCAGGACACGCTCGAAGATCTCGAACCCAAGATCAGGGGAATGTTCACCGATCCGGCACGCCTGCGCAAGAGCGATCCCGGCAATCCCGACGTGTGCAATCTCTTCCCCTACCACGTGCTGCTCGCCGACAAAGACACGCAGAACGAAGTGCGCGAAGCCTGCACCAGCGCCTCCATGGGCTGCGTGGCCTGCAAAAAGATCTTCATGAAGAATCTTCAGACCTTCCTCGAACCTCTGCACGAACGCCGCAAAGCCATCCTCGCCAGACCCGGCCTTGTGGAAGAAATACTTGCGGAAGGCGGCAGAAAGGCCAGAATATCCGTCACCGATACCATGAAGCTCGTGCGTGCCGCCATGCACATGGACTGACGGACGCCTGATCCGCGTCGGCCGCAGGCAGGTGCGGATCAGAGCTTCTGACGAAGATCACCGCCGCGCCCCCGGGCGGACGGCTTCCGTTTTCCCTCCCCGCCCGGCGCGGACACGTTCCCGAAAGAGGCTCCGCGACCGGCAGCCCGCCGGGCGGACCGTGTCCCGGCATCGTGCCCCCCCCGGAGCGGCACGATGCCCGCAAACGCCTGTCGCCGAGGAACCATGCAGCCTGCCTTCGACATAGAAAAACAGCGGAACATCCTTGTGGTGCGGGCCTCCGGACCGTGGTCGAAACAGGCCGTCGCCGCCGCTGCCCACGTGCCGGAAGCCATGATGAAACAGGCCCTCGACGCGCTCGCGGACGCGGAAGGCGTGCGCTTTCTTGCCGACCGCGTCGACGGCTGGGACAGCATGCTCCTTGCTGTGTTCACCTCCATCGCACGGACCGCCCGCTCGCGCTCCCTCTCCGTGGACACCTCCCTTCTGCCGGACGGCATGAGACCCATGCTCGACATGGCCCTCGCCGTTCCCGCCCGCGACACGGGCGCCCCCAGACAGGAGCCGGGCTTTCTCGAAATGGTGGGAGAAAAGACCCTCGCCTGGCCCGGCATCATCCGCGACGTCGTGACCTTCATCGGAGAAGTGTCCGTCAGCATGGCGCGCTTCTTCACCGGCCGCGCCTCGTGCAGCTCCCGCGATCTGTGGAACGTCCTGCGCGAATGCGGCGTCGACGCCCTGCCCATCGTCACGCTCACGAGCCTGCTGCTCGGACTCATTCTGGCCTTCGTCAGCTCCATGCAGCTCAGGCTCTTCGGCGCCGAGG
>CALUTB010000161.1 GCA_944323575.1 uncultured Mailhella sp.
GTCTTGACGGGGCCGGATCCCTGGGAGGACTGGAGATGCCCCGCAGAAAGCGTTCCGTTCTGCCGCGTCTCATGAGTTTTCTCTTCTGCCTCGCGCTGGCGGCAGGATGCGGATGGATGTGGGAAGAAACGCATTACCTCGACGGCCTGAAAACGCTCGTTGCACCGTATCTCGGACTGGAACTTGCCGATCCCTCGGAACCCGTCTCCTTGGTGAGCAAGCTGGAACTGCGGGATGTCCGTCAGTATCAGATGAAGAACGAGAAGGTCGGAACGCTGGTCGTCATTGAGGGCAAGGTTAAAAACAATTTCCCGACGTCCCGTGAACTGATCAGAATCGAGGCCGAATTGTACGACGCAAACGGCAATATGTTGATCTCCAAGCAGCAGCTTGCGGGAAACAGCATGAGTTCCTTCCAGCTTGAACTTCTTGATCAGGAGGAGCTTGACAAGGCCCTCAACAACAAGCTCGACATCGTTGAGGCCAATACGAATGTGCTTCCCGGCAATGAAGTGCCGTTCACGGTCATTTTCGTGAATCCTCCCTCCGAAGCCAGCGACTACAAGGTCCGCATCGTCGAGGCCTCCATACCCAAGGGACCTGGAAACCTCACGGAATAGCAAGGAGCAATCCGAAGAAAGCGGCATCAAAAAAAGTTCTTGCCAATCGGTCCGGATTGAAGTAGATTTACCTTCGTTGTGCCGAGGTAGCTCAGTTGGTAGAGCAGGGGACTGAAAATCCCCGTGTGGGCAGTTCGATTCTGTCCCTCGGCACCACCGAATTTCAAGGCTGTGGTGTTTGCTGCAGCCTTTTTCTGTTTCTGAAGATCATGCGGGATCATTTCGGGGCGAAAGGTTCCGCATGCCTGCCTACGTCGCAGGCGGACGACGAAGCCGGCACCGTGCGGGCATTTTCTCTCAGCAATATGGAATCATTGATGAATGTTCTCCATGGGAAGGAAAATTTCCGTCGAATTATTTACAAGAGCTGTTTAATGATATAGGGTAATAAAAAGCAATGTATCCCGACCTGTCCGCTGTCACGCGGGGGATTCATGGCCGAACATCTTACCTGTGGAGAGTTGAATGGCTCGTATTACTATGGAGCATGTGCAGTATGAAGCGCATGTCCCCGCGGTTGGGAGCAACCCGGACCAGCTTTCTTTTGTGCAGATCGATCCCAAAAAGTGCATCGGTTGCGATTCCTGCCAGCGTTACTGCCCCGTGGATGCCATTTACGGCGCGTCCGGCAAGGCTCACAGTATTCCCCATCCCGAAGTCTGCATCAACTGCGGTCAGTGCCTTGTCCATTGTCCTCAGGGCGCCATCTATGAAGAGCAGAGCTGGGTGCCCGAACTGGAACAGAAGCTGGCCGACAAGAGCGTGAAGTGCATAGCCATGCCCGCTCCTGCCGTCCGGTATGCACTGGGTGAAGCCTTCGGCATGCCCGTAGGCTCCGTGACCACCGGTCGTATGCTGACCGCGCTCAAGATGCTGGGCTTCGCGCACTGCTGGGACACTGAATTTACGGCCGACGTCACCATCTGGGAAGAAGCCTCCGAATTCGTGGAGCGACTGAAGGCTCAGAAGGATCTTCCCCAGTTCACTTCCTGCTGCCCAGGCTGGCAGAAATACTGCGAAACCTATTATCCTGATCTTCTTCCCCATTTTTCATCCTGCAAGTCTCCGGTCGGGATGAACGGCGCTCTGTCCAAAACCTACGGCGCCGAACAGCAGGGCTATGAGAAGGAAAATATCTATACGGTTTCCATCATGCCCTGTGTGGCCAAAAAGTATGAGGGACTCCGTCCCGAACTGAATTCCAGCGGCACGCGCGACATCGACGCTACCATCAATACCCGCGAGCTGGCCTATATGATCAAGAAGGCCGGTATTGATCTGGCCCATGTGCCGGAAAGCGGCGTGGACAGCCTCATGGGCGAATCCACCGGAGGTGCCACCATTTTCGGCGTTACCGGAGGCGTCATGGAAGCGGCCCTTCGCTTTGCCTATCAGGCCGTCACCGGCGAGAAGCCCGGCAAGATGGATTTCCGTTCCGTCCGCGGCATGGAAGGCTTCCGTGAAGCCACCATCAACATCGCCGGCACTGAGGTCAAGGTCGCAGTCGTCCACGGCGCCAAGAATTTCCCGGCGATCCTCAACAAGGTACGCGCCGGTGAATGTCCGTATCATTTCATCGAATTCATGGCCTGCCCCGGCGGCTGCGTCTGCGGCGGCGGTCAGCCCATCATGCCCACTGTGTGGGATGTATTCGAGCATAAGGCCGGTCAGCTTTTCGCCAGTTACAGACAGCGCCTCGAAGAAAACCAAGCATAAGGAGTTTTCATGTCCATCAAAAGCATTACCCGCCGTGGTTTCCTGCGCGGCTGCTGCATCCTCACCGGTGGTCTGGCCATGGGTATCCACTGGACCGGTCGCGCCATGGCCGGTGTTCGCAGCATCAAGGATTACATGCAGGAGCGCATCGCCAGTGTTTATCGTGAAGACAAGGCTTTTGTGCATCGTGCCTCTCAGGATAATGAACAGGTTCAGGCCCTGTATCAGAAATATCTTGAAAAGCCTCTGAGCGAGAAGTCTCATCATCTCCTGCATACCAAGTGGTATGATAAGTCTGCCGCCGTGAAGAAACTCCATAAGGAAGGTCAGTATCCCGGACCTCGCGGTGGAGAATTCCGGTACAGAAAGTATCCTTACGAAGCTTAACTGCTGATGGGAAAGTGCTCCGTTTTTGCGGAGCACTTTTTTTGTCGAAAGAAAGCCCCGGTTTGGCCGGGGCTTTCTTTCGACAACGGCAACCGGTCGGCCATCCAGAGAGGCCGTGCGGGGAAAGAAAGCTTTTGCAGCACATGATGAGGCGTGGTCTCCATGTGCTCAGACCGGGGAGAAGCGGAAGGAAGCCGTGATCCGAACGTATGAAGGCTGAAAGGGAGCAAAGGCGCATCACCTCCAGACTTCGCATCACGGAAGGAGCAGGGCGTTTTTCCAGAAGAAGGGCATATTCATGTCCGGGAGCCTTCCTTCAGGAGTCGGCATTGACAGTGCTCCGGCCGTTTTTTATAGCTCTGATCAGATGTTCCGCGTCCCGGAAGGACCGAGTCTTCAGGCATGAATGCTACATGACCATATTTGAAGTGATGGTTTAACTATGGCAAAATATTATCTGGCGGAACAGGTCGCCCTGCAGCACTCCTCCGCTACCGACTATGCGCGGGAATTTCTGTTCAACGCTCTTAATATCGGTGAGGAAATGCTCATCAGCGGCGCCGAGGTCAGTCGCGTGGAGGACAGCGTTCGCCGCATCTGTCTGGCGTACGGGGCGGAAAAGGTGGACGTGTTCACCATTACCTCCGCCATAGTCGTTACCGCCTATTCACCCATGTTCGGCGCCGTCAGCCAGACAAGACGGATCACGTCTACGAAATACGATCTTTTCAAGCTTGCCAGACTCAACGCTCTTTCCCGGCGCATATGTGAGGAAATGCCGCTCTTTGAAGTCGTGGAGAGCGAACTTGAGGAGATACGGACAGGCACGCCGCAGTATTCCTTTCCCGTGCTTCTGGCCATACACGCGCTCATCTCCGGCTCGTTCACGCTTTTTTTCGGAGGCTCCTGGCCGGATGCCGCAGCCTCTTCGATAATAGGTCTGTTCCTCAAGTACATGGATTCCGTTTCGCGTTTTCTTGAGCTTCCCGCCAATGTCGCCGCCGTTCTCTGGTCCTTTGCCGGCGGCTGCCTCGCGTTGTTTTTCGTCTCCATCGGCTTCGGTTGTTCCGCGGAAAAGATAAGCATAGGCAACATCATGCTTCTCATTCCAGGCATGCAGCTTACCAACTCCATCCGCGACATCTTCAACGGCGATACGCTTTCCGCCTTGCTCGGCTTCTGCAACGCCTTTCTGCTGGCTGCTCTCATTGCCTTTGGCTTTGCGCTGCCCACACTCATCTGGTGAGGCTTTCATGATGATTCCCGACTGCCTGATCCAGCTTGTTGCCGCCTTTACCGGCTCTCTCGGTTTTGCCGTTCTGTTCAATGTGCAGTCCGCCAGACTGTTTTGGGCCGGACTCGGAGGTATGATCGGCTGGGCCGTCTACCTTGCGTTGGGAGCGCTGTATTCCAGTGACGTCATACGTTTTTTTCTGGCTTCAGCCTGCTTCACCCTGTATGCCGATCCCTTGGCCCGGCTGAAGAAGACGCCGACGACCGTGTTTCTTGTGCCTGCCGCCATTCCTATGGTTCCCGGTGCCTCGCTTTATCGCTCCATGAGCTTTGCCGTCAGCGGGCAGTGGACCTCGTTTGCTCAGCAGATTCTGTATACGCTGCTGCTTGCCGCAGCCATCGCCGCGGGCATCGTCTGCGCCATGACCTTTCTCCATATCGTGCGCAGAATCGGAAGAGTATTTGCCGCAAGAAAGGCGCAGTAACATCTTTTACATATAACCTCTTAATAAACCATGACTGTTTCCACATCTGCATTCCGTGTC
>CALUTB010000162.1 GCA_944323575.1 uncultured Mailhella sp.
GCGCTTTTGAATTCCGTGCAGCCTTCCAGCGGAACTTCGACATCGTCGGTGCCCTTCAGACCGTCGGCAATGATGATCTGGCAGCCCGTGGTGATGGGCAGGAAGCCGTTTTCATTTGCGGCATCCAGATGCTCCAGGGCGTGCTTGCGACGTCCGACGTACAGCGTGTTGCAGTCGGTGAGGAAGGGACGGCCGCCGAGAGCCTTTACGCGATCGGCAACGACGCGGGCGAAGTTGGGACGAAGGAAGGACATGTTGCCGGGTTCGCCGAAATGCATCTTGATGGCGACGAACTTGTTCTCAAAATTGATGGTTTCGATGCCGGCTGCCCTGATGAGCTTGTCCAGTTTTTCCAGCAGACTGGTACCCACCTTGCAGCGCATGTCGGTAAAATAGACCTTGGATGCTGCCATATGTTTTCCTCCTGATGCGGATATGGAGCGGTAAGGGTTATACGGTGACTCTGTCGAAAAAACCCGAGAGCGTTTTCTGCGCCGACAGCACGGGCCGCGGCAGACCGGGCATGACGGCATGAATGTCCTGCAGCAGGGACTCTCCGAGTGCGGGCGGAAGAGCGGTCATGTCTGAGGCGGGCAGATGCAGTTCCAGCCTGTCTGGAGCGACAAGACGCAGTCGGAAGTCAATCTGCGGCAGGCCTGCACGGGCAAGGGTGTGTCGAACGACGCTTTCTCCTGCGGCAATGCCGGCAAGAATCCCGGCATCGGGTTTCATGCCGTAGGGAAGTCTGGTGAGCAGACAGGGCCTCGGTTTCTGCCGGGGAAGATCCATGCCGGTCTTTTCGGCAAGAAAGTGTATATCTTTCTTGGTCAGTCCGGCAAGAGCGAGGGGCGATATCACACCGAGCTCCCGTACGGCGCGTATGCCCGGACGATAGCTCGAGTCGTCGGACGCATTGGTTCCGTCACAGAGAGGCAGGGCGCTTTCCTGAGCGAGTCTTGAGAACATGGTGAGCTTGCAGGCATAGCAGCGATTGCGGGTGCCTTCGGCCACGGTCGGAACGGACAGCGTATTCACGGCGATTTCCCTGAATGCAAGACGCCGTCCGTCTGCCCAGGACCGGGCGAAGTCACTTTCCTCGGACGGAACGTGCGGACCCGTAATATGCAGCAGCATGGGCTGAAAGTGCAGAAGTTGTGCTGCGTAGGCAAGAAAACGGCTGTCGAGACCGCCGGAATAGGCGAGTGCGAAACGGCCGTCCTGAGCCTTTTCGTCAAGAACGCGCTGAAGTCTGGAGAGGAGAGGATCCGTCATGACGGAGTCAACCTTTGGAAACGTCAGTTTTCTTCCGGTGTGCCGCATGCGAAGATGGCGCCGTTGGGGGCATCTTCAAACACTCGGCTGCCGTATACGATGGCCTTCTTTTCCACGGTCATGGCCGGCCACGGTCCGAACTCGGCATTCAGCGCCCTGAGCAGAGCCATGGCCGTGGGCGTGACGGTTTCTCCCTGTCCGGGAAAGGGCCGGACGGGAATGCCTTCCATGAGTTCCAGCACTGCCGGAGCAGGTACGGGAATGATGCCGTGTGCACAGTGCACGAATCCGTCGGCCATGGGAAGCGGACTAACGACGAAACGGGACGGTGAAAGACGGTGAAACAGTTCACAGCTCATGCAGATGTCCAGAATGCTGTCCAGTGCTCCGACCTCATGGAAGTGAACCTGATCGGGGGTCCTTCCGTGTACTGCGCCTTCGGCCGCGGCCAGCATAGTAAAGGCGCGGCTGGACAGCTCCTTGCCCTCTTCACTCAGGCCGCAGGCGGCGATGAGCGCAAGAATGTCGGCCAGCGTTCTGTGTTCATGCTGATGGGGCAGACTGACTTCTGCGTGCCAGCCTCCGATGTGATTGACCTCCCGGCGCACCAGTCGGACGCTGCCGGAAAGTTCGGGCATGATCGCAGTCAGATCCTTTTCCAGTTCTTCCTTTGTCGTACCGGTCATGCAGAGCAGGCCGGCAAGAAAGATGTCGCCGGAAAGCCCGGAATGGGCGCGGATGGTCAGCACGGGGGAAGAGACGGCCTCTGCCCCTGCATGATGCTCATGGGAATGCGTATGTTCGTGATGTTCTTTGCTCATAGATTGTTTACCACGCGTGCAGCGGCGCAGGCGGCGCCGTAGCCGTTGTCGATCTTCATGATGGCAATGCCGGGAGCACAGCTGGAAAGCATGCTGGAAAGTGCGGCCTCTCCCCCTCTGGCCACGCCGTAACCTATGGATGTGGGGACGCCGAAGACGGGACGTGGGGTCAGTCCGCCCAGTACGCTGGCGAGCGCGGCGTCGAGTCCGGCGACGACGATGACGGCATGAAAGCTGTTGATTTCTTCCAGCCTTTCCGCCAGCCGCCAGAGTCCTGCGACTCCGCAGTCCTCGAAGACCGTGTGCTCTATGCCCAGATATTCCAGTGTACGTGCTGCCTCCCATGTAACGAAGCCGTCGGCGGTGCCGGCTGAAACGACGGCTACTCGCCCTTTGTTCCGGGCGGGGAGTGCTTCTCCGAAGGCGGTTCTGGACAGGGCATGATAGTCGTATTGTTCCCTGATTTTCGCGGGCATGAGGTTGAAGACATCGGGAGACAGTCTTGTAAAGAGAATCGGGTGACCGGATCCCCGGCCGAACTGTTCCATGAGTTCCCGTACGGCCGCAAAGGGTTTTCCTTCGCAGAAGACCGCTTCGGGCAGACCGATGCGCGCGGTGCGGGCGTGATCAAAAAGAATGCCGTGATTCATAATGATTCCTCTTGGGAAGAGATAGCGTTACCGATGTCTTTTCGCAAGCATGACCGGAGCCTGTCTTCGTCTTTTCCGCAAAATATAGGGGAATGCAAGGTCGATCGCCAGATATGATTCTTCCTTTTTCTTGCCTGATTCTGCCGAACCGAAGGGGAAGCGGCAGCGACATGCTCCTGAGCATGCTGAAAGGAAATATCGGCGATCAGAGCAGAATCGGGCAAGATCCGGAGAGAATCGTAGCTGTTATTTTGGAGAGCATTCCATATGATGAAATAAAGGCATCTCATATCTCATGGACAGAGTGCTGTACAACACAAGGAGGTCGGACATGAGCATATCCCGACGGAATTTTCTCAAAGCCGGAGCCGTCATGGCCGGAACGCTGGCAGCAGGCATCAGTCTGCCGCGCCGTGGTTCTGCCGCACAGAGCAGGGCGGTAGTATATGCGACGAAGTCGCTGGACAGTGAGTCCCTGCGGAAGATGTACGCTCTTGTGCGTGGAAGCATCACGGGCCGTGTCGCCGTCAAGCTGCATACCGGGGAACCGGGAGGCCCGAATATCCTGCCCCGCGACTGGGTGCGCGATCTTCAGGCCGAAATTCCCCAAAGCAGCATCGTGGAATGCAATGTGTTGTATCCAAGCCCGAGACAGACGACGGAAGGACACAGAAAAGTGATCGAGCAGAACGGCTGGACGTTCTGTCCCGTGGACATCATGGATGCCGAGGGCGACGCCGTGCTGCCGGTAAGGGGAGGACGCCATCTGAAGGGACTTGCCGTGGGGGCGCATCTTCTGAATTATGATTCCATGCTGGTGCTGACGCATTTCAAGGGGCATACCCTCGGAGGTTTCGGAGGGGCGCTCAAGAACATTTCCATCGGCTGTGCCTCAGGGGGCACCGGCAAGCAGCAGCTGCATCGGGTGACACCCGAGGGAGACTGGCCGGGAGGTGCGCCGTTCATGGAACGCATGGTGGAAGGGGGGAAGGCCGTTGTCGACCACTTCAATGGCCGCATCGCCTATATCAATGTATTGCGCAATATGTCGGTAAGCTGCGACTGCGAAGGCACGGCAGCGGAACCTGTTCGTCTGCCGGATCTGGGCATGCTGGCATCCACGGATCTGCAGGCCGTGGACAGGGCTTCCGTGGACATGATCTATGCTCTGCCTGCCGACGTGCGTGCGCCCATGGTGGAACGCATGGAAAGCAGAGAGGGGCTGCGTCAGCTTTCCTATATGGAGGAAATGGGAATGGGAAGCAGCGACTATGAACTGGTATGGGTTTGAAGTGAAAAGCATGTTCAGCAGATCGAGCAGGCGTACTGAAGATGCTTGCGTAATGATGGTTCCGGAAGGCGCAGTCCGGTTCCCGACGCAGCATACGTTCTTTTGAAGAACGTCTTTCCCTGAAAGCTGGAAACAAAAAAGCTCAGGACATAACATCCTGAGCTTTTACATTCTTACTGGTGCCGAAGAAGAGACTCGAACTCTTACTCCCGAACGGGAACTAGACCCTGAACCTAGCGTGTCTACCAATTTCACCACTTCGGCGCAGGAATG
>CALUTB010000163.1 GCA_944323575.1 uncultured Mailhella sp.
CCATGCTGGCACTGCAGAAGGGACCGGCTCAGCTGAGAGCTGCCAGAACTGCCATTCCTTCTTCCAGACGCCTGACCAAGACGGATATCGCGAAGTTCCTCAACGCATGGCATCAGAAGCCTCATCTGGTCAGCCTTGGAACGCAGAAGAACTTTGCCTTTTTCATGGCGGAAATGGCGGAGCGAGAGCAGGCCGGGGGATATGTTCCTCCTTCGGTTCAGGACTGGAAGGAAATAGTTGCCCTTGCTATTCTCTACAAGCAGCTGTCTGCCGCGGTGCGAAGAAATTTTTCCGCCTTCCAGGCCAATATAACGACATATACCATCTCCTCCTTTGCCAGAGACTACGGCAGTTGGGTGAATCTCATGAGTATCTGGAACAGGCAGAAGGTTTCTTCCGAGCTTCTTGATCATCTTTTGAGCAGGGCCGGGGAGGTCCGAAAAGTTCTTGAGGAGTCTTCTCACGGACGCATGATTTCGGAATGGGCAAAGAAGGAGGCATGCTGGGAGGTCATGAAGGATACCGTCTTCTCTTCGCCGGCCGCCGACGTGCCGGAAATAAAGCAGTGAGAATGGCGGGGATCTGCATGTCTTATCCTTTCATCGATGTCTTTGCGGGTGCGGGTGGCCTTGGCGAAGGCTTCCAGTCTTTCCGCACGGAGAGCCGTCCGGCATTCGAGGCAGTTGTTTCTGTGGAAAAGGAGCCTGTGTTCTGCAGAACGCTGGTTCTCAGGCATTTTTTTCATTTGTTCGACGGCGGGGAAGTGCCGGAGGACTATTACCGCTACGTTGCTGGTGAGATTACGCGGGATGAGCTGTTCGCACTTCACCCTAGGGAGGCCGAAATGGCCCGTCGATCGGTGCTCTGCCATGTCATGGAAAACGGCACACAGGATGAGCTGAACGATGAGCTCCAGGAAAGACTTGGTCATTCCGTTCGCTGGGCGCTCGTGGGCGGTCCTCCCTGTCAGGCGTATTCCCTTGCCGGACGCTCCAGAAGAAAGGACGATCCTTCCTTTTCTGCAGATCCGCGGCACACGCTGTATCTTCAGTACCTCGGCATTCTTGACAGTCTCGCTCCGCCCGTGTTCGTCATGGAGAACGTGCCAGGCCTGCTCTCCGCAAGGCTTGGCGGGCAGTCCACACTGCATCTGATCATGAATGATCTCAGGAGTGCGGGATACCGTCTTTACTCTCTGTCCGGTAGCCGCGAGCTGGATGAGTCTTCTGACCTTCGGCAGCTTGTTGTCAATGCAGGAGACTACGGGGTTCCGCAGTCGAGAAAACGGCTGTTCATACTTGGCATACGCAAGGATGTCCCTGTCGTCCCGGGCAGGCTCGTTCCTCGCAGGCCCGTTTCCGTCGGGCAGGCCATCGGCGATCTCCCGTGCGTGAGAAGTCATGTTTCCCGTGCTGCCGACAGCTTTTCAGACTGGCTTGGTGCAATAGAGGAAATCAGGAGCATCGGTATGGATCACGTGGCAGACGACGTGAGGGATGCGGTTTTGGCCGCTCTTGACAGGAATTCACTCTTCAGAGAACAAAAGCCTCATGCCCCTTCGGCCTTTGCCGCAGGCATGAGGGACAGTCGTCTTCATGGCATTCCTCAGCATGAGACCCGGCGGCACATGAAGTCCGATCTGCAGCGCTATTTCTATGCTGCGGTATATGCGAGGCTCAGGGGAGTCAGTCCTCTGCTCAAGGATTTTCCTCCAGAGCTGCTTCCCCAACACAGAAACATTGCCGGCCATCCAGATGTGGCTGTCTTCAGTGATCGGTTCAGGGTTCAGCTCCGCGAGGAGCTCTCGTCCACCGTTACGGCCCATATCCGCAAGGACGGTCACTACTTTATTCATTATGATCCGTTTCAGTGCAGAAGTCTGACGGTACGAGAGGCTGCAAGGCTTCAGAGTTTTCCTGACAACTACTTCTTCGAGGGAAATAGAACAGAGCAGTATCTGCAGATAGGTAATGCTGTTCCCCCTCTGCTGGCTGGTCAGATTGCTGCAATAGTGGCCGGCGTTCTGGATGGAATGTGATGTCGGATGTCCTTTCTGCATCTCAGCGACATGTGAACATGTCTCACATCCGGAGCAGGGACACGACCCCGGAAAGAAAGCTGCGCTCCCTGCTGTTTCGGGCCGGTTACCGTTTCAGGGTATGTGATGGGAGGCTTCCCGGCTCCCCGGACATCGTGCTCAGAAAGTACAGGACTGTCATTTTCGTGCACGGATGCTTCTGGCATCGTCATCCCGGCTGCAGGTATGCAGCAACTCCTGGAACGAATGAAAGATTCTGGAAGGAGAAGTTCACGAAAAACGTGGAACGGGACGGCAGAAATATCCGTGACCTTCTAGATCTCGGCTGGAATGTTATAGTCGTGTGGGAATGCTGTCTCAGGGCTGAGTCGGAACGATGTCTGAGTGAGGTCGAAGCCTTTCTGAAGAGTAGGGGGGAGCGTGAGGAGCCTGTGATGTATGCCCCCTGCTCTCGGATGCAGGCTGACTGCTGACGGAATGGCGACCGCGCGCCAAGCGGGTGGAGAGGCAGTATCCGAGGGCATTCTCCGTCTCGTCCAGAACGTCGTGAATCGGCCGATGTGCGTAGACCGTTGCTTCGAGAACTCCATGCTTTTCCCCGGTGTGGCCGTTCCGTGTTCGTCTCAGCGGCTTTTTACGCCCTCAGCCGAGCGGAATGGTGTACCTGTGCCAGAGAGTCTTTTCGTGTTTTGCCTTGAGTTCGGGAATGTCATGATCTGTGAAAACGGTTATTTTCTTGTGGTCAAAGAAAAAGCAAAAGTCCTGATTGGGGCATGCATTGACAAATTGTGCTCACGGTATTCCAAGTCACGATAAGTAGCGCAGAGAAGACATCACACGACTGGCATAACTTCTTGCTCTGCAAAGAATTTATTCTGCTCATCAGTCAGTGGGAAAAACGCTCGGTGTCACCGTAAACGTCTTTTTCGTGCAGAAAATGAAAACCAAATGGAGATGCTGCTCCCACGGCCGCGGCTATGTCCGCTTCAATACGGAGCTTGTGAAAAAGCCCAAGGACCTGCTTGAATACGTTGTCGTGCACGAGTTGTGTCATCTTCTGGAACCCCGGCATAGTGAAAAGTATTTTACCCTGCTTTCCCACTACTATCCCCGCTGGAAAGAAGCCAAAGAATTTCTCAACGAGCTGCCGGTAGCATAATTGGGGCTATCCAGATCATAATGCTTCAGGGGCATCATAACGATGCCCCTTGGTGTCTTATTTCTCTCTTGATTTGAGCTTACAAATCAGACTATGAGACTCAAATTTGGAAAATATTCGGTTTAGTGCAATTGCGCTATATCGTAATCAACCTGTTTTTCCATCCAGTACTTTGTTGTGGTGTTGAGTGCTTTGGCGAGTCTCATGGCGGTATCGAGGGTGATACTTCTTTTGGTATGAACTATCTCATTGATGCGTGATGGAGAGACTTCAATCATTCGCGCAAATTCAGAGATGTTCATATCCTTTTGTTTGATTATATTTCTCAGTTCTATGCCTGGATGTTCTGGAAATAGGTCCATACTACACTCCTTGTTGTTCGAATATCATACTATAATTATAAAATTGATTTTATAACTAAATCTGCCTCTGCTCCTGTAAGTTCATCGATGTTCTTGTTGATGATCTTCTGGGAGGACTCATTGCCGGATAGTCCTTTCTTCTTGGACTTGGATTCGATGAGGCTTTTTTGCTTTTCCGTGATGGGTTTGTTGCCACCACCTTTAAGTGCATTTTTATCGATGACCTGTGGGAGTATGCGGTGTTCAGATGATGGTAAATTATCGGCTCCAGTACTATCTATCTGGGAACATGTGGTGTCTATGGCATCAGGTCGGCATGGTATAGCTGGAATATGACTGGCGGTGAACAGAACTCTTGATTTAGCACGATCAGCAGCCAGAGTTATGATTTGGTCTGTAGAACCAGCAGGCAGATGATGGGTAGATTCGCCGATATCAGTGAACTTCCTGCCATCAGATGTTTCGAGCGTAGCAGAGCATATACAGGTGTGATTATTGTCTTCATTAGGAAATAAGATGACTTGAGTATGGAGTGTTTTAATTTCAAGAGAATAAATATTATTGTTTGAAATTTTATTATTGATGTTATTCATTTTTATTATTCCTTTTT
>CALUTB010000164.1 GCA_944323575.1 uncultured Mailhella sp.
CCGGCCACAATCTTGTCCGTCCCCTTCCTTTTCTTCGGAAAGGGGCCGTTTTTCGTACACGAGCCTGCGGGGCGGGCGCGACAGCGCACGTCCCGAAACGCGGGGGCCCGGGGGAGATCATCTCCCCCGGAAAAACATTATTTCTCTTCCGGCTTTTTCAGGAAGCAGGAGCAGGCGGCGCCCACGGCGGCGAGGGGGGTGAGCAGGTGCATGGCGGGGGAGAGGCTTCCCCAGAGGTCGGCGGCCCAGCCGAGGACGGGAGCGAACATGCCGCCCACGCTGACGGCGACGCCGAGGGTGATGCCGGATGCGAAGCCCATGTTGCGGGAGAGGTAGCGCTGGCCGAGCACCACGAGGGAGCTGTAGGGCGCGAACAGGGCCACGGCGAGCGGGGCGAGCAGGAGGGCGGCGGGGGCGGGGCTGGTCAGGAAGGGGAACACGGCGAGAAGCGGCAGGGCCAGGAAGGACGTGACGCGTATGACCTTGCGGTAGCCCCAGCGGTCGGCGGCGGCGCCTCCGGAGAGGTTGGCGGCCACGCCGAACACGGAGAAGAGCACGAGCATGAGATTGCCGGTGGAGGCGGAGGTGTGGAACACGCCCTGCCAGTAGAGGGGCAGGTAGGTGGTGAAGGCCATGGTGAGTCCCATGCGGGGCAGCAGGCAGCCGGTGAGAATGCCGAAGGCCTTCCAGTCGTTGGAGCCGGAAGCGTCGACGGCCTTCTTCGTGCGCGCGCCGATGTTCCAGGCGGAGAGCTGCCGGAAGAGAACGGACGCCATGACCAGAGCCAGCAGGAAGAAGGCGGCGGTGCCGGGCAGGCCGAAGCCGCCCAGGGTGACGCCGCCCACGGAAAGGCCGCCCACCGCCAGCATGACGATGATCGGGCCTATGAGCATGCCGCCGTTGCCGCCCACGGAAAAGATGCTGAGGCCCACGCCCTTGTGCTCGCCGGACACGATGTTGGCGTAGCGAGCGGCTTCGGGATGGAACACGGCTGCGCCCGAACCCGCCATGACGAGCGCGGCAAGCATGGTCCATTCGCTGGAAAGAAAGCCCGTAAGCGCGATGCCGGTGCCCGCCATGAGAATGCCGAGCGGAATGAACCAGCTGCGGGACATCTTGTCTGCCAGAAGTCCGAGCGCGGGCTGCACCAGCGAGGCCACGGCGGAATAGGCGAAGGCCAGCAGTCCGCAGGTCTGATAGTCGAAGCCGTGCGCGGCCGCAAGATAGGGCAGAAGAGCGGGAAGGGCGTGGGAATTGAGATCGCAGCAGAGGTGTCCGAAGGCCAGCAGGAGAATCTTTCTGTAGTTCATGGCGGAATGAGGCGGGTGAAAACGTTGGCATCCGGGCCGGTACGGCGCGGATCGCGGCATGAGGAAGCCATGCTAGCCCTTTGCCTCGTTCATGGCAAGACGCGAAGACGGGCGCGGGACATCCGCAGGCCGTGAAAAAAGGAAGCCCGTCCGGAGCCGCCCGCCGGTCGGAAACGTCTTTCGCGCCTCACTTTCCGGACGGGACGACTTCGGTCGGGCGTCCCGGCTTTTTTCTGCGCCCCACGGAGCGCGCACCTTTACTTTCTGAACGCGCCGAGACCTTCCTTCAGCAGGTTTCTGGCCGCGTCTCCGGCATTTTCTCCGCCTTTGAGCATGGCGGAACCGATGTTCTTCGCCTGTTCGACCGCGTCTTCGCCGCCCTTCAGCAGCAGCTTTCCGGCGTTCTTCGTCTGATCGGCGGCGTTTTCGGACAGCGTGCGCGTCAGTTCCTCAAGAACGATGGCCGAGGCTTCGGCAATGGTGACGCCTGCGCTCTTGCGTCCGATGTCCGTGAGACGGATGTCCGGCAGAGGCACGGTCACGGACAACTTCAGCTGCGGAATGCTCAGCGTGGTTTTGGCATGGCGTATGACAAGCTCGTCGATGATGACCTTCCTGCCCGCCCTGTCTTTTTCGGCGCCGTCCGGTTCCGAAGGTGCGGAGGCTTCGCCGCCGTCCTTTTTCTTCACGTTCTGGAGAATCGCTGAGAAGTTGCTGGTATCGTTGCCGAGTTCATAGACCAGTTCGGGACTGTCGATCACGATGCCCGGAATGACGATGGTATCGTCAAACACCGTGCCCGTATCGAGCGTCACCGTCGCGCTGCCGACCTTCGCCGCATAGGGGCCGGAAAAGCCTTCGGGATTGCCCAGCGTGAAGCCGCTGAACGTACCCCTGCCGGAAAAGAGCGATATGTCGGCCCTGTCCAGATGCACGCTGGTTCCCGTGTACTTCGGCCCTTCCTCGTTCACGGCCTTCTCGACGATGCCGTTCAGCGAAAGGAACAGGACGAGCACTCCCGCCGCCAGCAGCATCACCAGAACCGCCAGAGCCACGAGCCATTTCTTCATGGTCCACCTCCATGGAACATAGTCGGCATGTTTCAGAACATTCCGTCTCAAGGATACGGCAGCCGACGAATAAGTCCAGTGTTATCATCTTGTTTCGGCAAAAAAGACTCCCGAATCCCGTTGCGGCCGCACGGAGGAAAAAACGTCCCGCCGCATGGTCATCACGCAGGCGTGCAGCGAAAGTTCCGTTTCCGCCCAGTGCCGCTTGTATGCCATGCTGGGATGATCGCTCATGCCCATGTCATAGCGCCGCACCCCTTCCTCGCACAGCCAGGCGATCTGCCGCATCTGAAGCAGATCCCCCACGGAAAGGCGTTTCCAGGCATTGTCGTAGCTGAACTGCTGACCCCGGTAGAACGAACCCGCAATCCCTCCGAA
The DNA here is from genome assembly GCA_944323575.1 of uncultured Mailhella sp. Taxonomy (GTDB): domain Bacteria; phylum Desulfobacterota; class Desulfovibrionia; order Desulfovibrionales; family Desulfovibrionaceae; genus Mailhella. Next base: position 2,759 of record CALUTB010000164.1, read on the forward strand.
AATGAAACCGACGTCCGTGCCCTCGTGCACGGCGAACATCACCCTGCCGCAGCCGTTGCGCGAAAGGCGTCGCAGCATGAACCGGTAGAACGACCGCGACGGTTCCACGGTCATGCCGCAGCCGCCGATACCCTTCCAGCTTTTTTCCTCCACGGCCAGCATGCGCGCGTACAGACGGTCGGCCTGCTCAGGATCCGCAGGCACGTGCCGTTCAAAGCGTATGCCCTCCGCTTCGGCACGGCGTTGCGCCTTCTTCATCTTGGCGCGGAAATTGCCCGAACGCCGCGACAGATACCCGTCCATGCCGCCTCCCAGCGAGGCGCAGCGCTGCAGCGAGGGCTGTGGATGCATGGTCAGACGCAGACCCGGCAGCGCTTTCAGACGGGCGAAGTCCGGACTGTCCCTTTCCATGCCGCCGATCAGGATGCACTGCAGATCGTCGAGCTCTCCGCGTATCTGCGGCAGCACGTCGGCCAGAACGTTGACGGCGTCCGGTCCGAGCAGCGGCGCGCCGGAGAACCATTCCATTTCCAGAGGCAGCATCATGGTGCCTCCGCGGGGCAGAGCGATGACCGCAAATGCCAGCACGTTTTCCGATTCGACATGAACAAAAAGCCGTCCCGCAGGCGCGAAGGCGTCGTGAAAGGCCAGCTGCCACGCCGGAGAGCAGCAGAACGGATCCGGTCTGCCGCAGCGTCCTGCAATGTCGGTCCAGAGCCGGGTCAGGTCCGGACTCCAGTCCATGGATCCGCGGGGCAGAGTGAAGAACGGCATGATGCATGCTCCCTATTGAACGTGTCCTCTGAAACGTCGGCGCGCGGAAGCCTTTTCCGTCTTTCGCCGGCTTTTCGCAGGCCGTGCCGGAACAGGCTTCTTTCCCGTCTTGAAGCATACGGTCATCCGTCCGGGAAGGCAATAACGCGGGCGGAAGGAGCGGAAGAAGAGCGTGTCATGGGAAGATTGCGTGTCGGTTGACTGACAAAAAAAAATATGCGCTTTTCCGACCGCATCGCCGTTCCCGTGTCTTTCCTGACGCAGAGACCGCTCGCGTTGTCCGCAAGAGGAATGTGCATCCTTATATGCTGTATTATAATGAAAAATGCATCAGGCATGGGGCGCGCAGAGAAGGAGAAATTTTCCGCAGATGGGGAAAGGCTTGTGTTTCAGCAAAAATTAAGCAATTAACACGACTGACATTAAAAAAAGTGACACGCCGGCCGCACAGAGAAACGCTTCCCCGATGAAGTTTTCGGTCGCAGTCTGTCGCGGAACGACCCGGAGCTGACCGAAGTTTTTCCAACCGACGATGAACAAGGAAACGGCATGAAAGGCATACTTCTTGCGGGCGGGAGCGGTACAAGGCTCTATCCGCTC
>CALUTB010000165.1 GCA_944323575.1 uncultured Mailhella sp.
AAGGCAGGAAAGGCAGGAAAGGCAGGAAAGGCAGGAAAGGCAGGAAAGGCAGGAAAGGCAACGGGGCGTCGCCCCGTACCCCGCCCGGGGGGAATGATTCCCCCCGGACCCCCTCGGTTCCGCTTCGCGGGAAGGGTGGTTTACCGGGCGGGATTCCGGCTTCCCCGGCCGTTCTTCTGCAGGCTTTGTCATGCGGACGTGTCCTGTCGGACCCGCCCGCGGTGGCCGACCGTTGTCCGGCATGCCGGACAACGGGAAAGAGGAAGGGATTGCCGGAGAGGGAAGGGGGGGCGCAGTCCGGAGAGAAGGAGCGGCCCCTGTGGAAAGATGGGAAGAGCGGAATGCGGGCTTTTGCTGCAGGAAGCGGGGGCTTTATGAGGCCTGCGGGAACGTTTTGCTCTTCCGTAAAAAGTTTTAGGAAGGCGGGGGAAGGGGGAAAGCCCTTTGTCAAAAGGGTTTCTCCCTTCCCCCGCAGGCACAGATTTTCCTACTCCATGGCGGAGTCGAGGACAAAGGAGCGGGCTTCGACCCTGTTGCGGGCCATGCCGTTTTCAAGGAGGAAGGTCATGTCGCCGTCGATGCTCTTGAGGTCGTTTTCATTGAGGCGTTTGTTGTAGTGGGACCAGGCGTAGAGGCGTTCGGCATCGGCTTCGGAGATGCCCTGTTCCTTGGCGCCGAGGGCGATGGCTTCCTTATGATTGGCCATGATCCAGTCATAGGCTTCGTCCTGGGTTTCGACGACGATCTTGAGCAGTTCCGGCTGTTCGTCGATGAATGTTTTGCTGGCGCACATGGCGAGTATGGGGGTGACGAGTCCGGAGGCGGTGGCGATGATGGGTTTGCCGGCCTGTTCGGCCTTGACGAGGGCGCCTGCGGCGATGAGCGCGGCGTCGACCTTGCCGGACATGAGGGCGGAGAATCCCTGCGGGATGCCCATCTGGACGAACTTCACGTCGTTGATGGTCATGCCTTCTCTGGCGAGGCCCGCGACGAGCAGCTGATGCAGAACGGTGCCCTTGGGACCGGCGACGGTTTTGCCGCGCAGGTCGGCGAAGGTCTTTGCGCCGTTTTCCTGACCGACCAGGGCGAACACGTCGGTGGGACGTGCGGCTCCGGCGATGATGATGACGGGATTGCCTTCGGCGTTGGCCATCTGCACCGAGGTGGTATTGAGCACGCCGCCCACGTCGAGGTCGCCGGAGGCCATGGCGGTGGCCTGCTGTGCGCCGGAGTCTATTTCATGCCATTTGACCTTGATGCCCATGGGTTCCAGCTTCTTTTCCAGAAGCTGCTTTTCCTTCATGACGATCATCTGGAGGTTGAACGGCGATTTCACGTAGCTGATGTTGAGCGCGCCTTCCTCGGCGGAAGCGGGGACGGCGAACAGGACAAGGGACAGGGCCAGAAGAAGGGATTCGGGCATCTTCATAATAATTGTGACTCCTTAGTATTCAGATGCGTAAGAATGTTGCGGCGGATGACGTCCCGCCGTTCGGGGCCTGAGTCCTCGACAAGGTCGAAGCTCTCTGCAATGACGCCGTTTTCCATGACGCACAGACGGCTTCCCACGCGCATGGCCTCTTCCATGTCGTGGGTGACGAGCAGGCACAGCGAGCGGGCCATGAGCTTTTTCAGCATGGCCTGCAGCCGTTCTCTCGTGATGGCGTCGAGGGCGGCGAAAGGTTCGTCCATGAGCAGAATGCGCGGAGAGCGCAGCAGAGCGCGCGCCACGCCCACGCGCTGCGCCATGCCGCCGGAAAGTTCTCTCGGCATGGCGGAGAGAAGACCGGGCGCAAGCTCCACCATGGCGAGCGCGTCCTTCATGCGGGAAAGAGTGTCCGGACAGGAGCCCGGCAGCGCGAGCCGCAGATTCTCGCCCGTGCTGAGCCACGGCAGCAGACGCGGATCCTGAAAGACCACGGCGCATTCCGAAGGTGCGGCCGTCACGGTTCCGGCGTCGGGCTGCTCCAGCCCGGCCGCGATGCGCAGAAGCGTGGATTTCCCGCAGCCCGACGCGCCGAGAAGGCAGGTGATGCCCTGCGGTGCCAGCGCAAGATCCGCTCCGCACAGCACCTCGTGCCGTCCGAAGCTCTTGCGGATCCCCCTGAGCAGAAGTACGTCCGGCAAAGCGGCTGTCACGGCGTCGTTCATGCGGCAAGCTCGGGAAAACGACGCTTCAGAAGCGCCGAGGCAACAGTGGAAAAGGCGGCGTCCAGCGCCCAGCCCAGCAGACCGATCACAAGAATGCCCACAATGACCTCGTCGGCACGCTGCATCTGTTCGGCGTCCATGATCATGTACCCGAGACCGCTGCTCGCGGAAATAAGCTCCGCAGCAATGAGCGCCCGCCAGCTGTAGCCGAAGCTCAGACGCAGTCCCGTGATGATCGACGGCGTGGCCGCCGGCAGAAGGAAGTACAGCACCGTCCGCGTACGGGAAAGATGAAGACTCGCCGCCAGCTCCCGGAACGATGCGTCCAGACGGCTCAGTCCGTCGCGCGTGTTCAAATACACCGGAAAAAACGAGGCCAGAACAATGATCGCAATCTGCGTGGCGTCGCCTATCCCCAGCCACAGAATCAGCAGGGGCGTCAGCGCCAGCGGCGGGGTCATGCGCATGAAGGAAAGCGATCCCTGACAGATGTCGTCCAGCCACTTCCAGCGGTACAGCGCCGCCGCCGTAAGAAAAGCCAGCGCCACGCTCAGACCGAAACCCGCCGCTATCCGGAAAAGAGACGCCGCCATGTGACCCGCCAGCGTTCCGTTCCCGGCCATGTACAGCCCCGTCTCAAGCACGCGGCCCGGACCGGGCAGAAGATACGGCGAAACCATCCCGGTCGCCGTCACCCCCTGCCAGACGACAAGAAGCAGAAGCGGAAGAAAAAAAATCTTGATCATGCGCATGCCGGCCATACTAGTCCGCCTCGCGCCTTCTGTCCATGCCGTGAAAATGCTTTTTCTCACGGAAGCCGGAAAAAACGAAAGACGCCGGAAAACGGAAAGGAGGACGGGCCGGAACAGAAGGCGCCCAGTCTAGCCCCATCGGGGGGAATGATTCCCCCGACGCGCTCGAAGGCAGCGCGGAAGGGAGTGCGGGGCGGGAATGTTTGTGTGGCGTCGGGAGGGCGGGGAGTGACGCCGAGTCGGAAAGCCCGGCGGACGCCGTACGGGCTGTCCGGTCGGTGCAGGCGAGCGCTGCCGCGCCGTTCTCGGCAGAAGACCGCCGCTTCCGCTTCTCGGAATCAGCGGGTTCCGGGAAGAAAGGAGAGCCGCGGGCGCATTGATCGGAGAGCACGGTTTTCCCAGCGATCTGAATATGCATGGGCGTGCATGTTTTTTTCGACGATCGGGAAAAGCGACGGTCCCGTGTCCGGCATTGCGCAGTCGCCTGCGAGGGCATCTTATTGAAGGAAAAAGCCCGTCCGCCGGTTCCGCGTATGGGGCGAAGTGTCGGTCGGACGGGTTTTCATGGCTTGTTGCGTATGAGGGTTGCGCCGGAAAGAGCGGTCTTCTTGCTTCTTCAGAAGAAAACGGCCGCATGCATGGTCCGGTGGAGTCGGACGGAGCGACGTCATCTTTTTTTTCTGCGGTCCTCAGATCGGGTTTCGGCCGTGCGTTGCGCGGGCGGTCTGCGTCGGGCGCTCCGGCGTTCCCCTTCGCGCCTTTCAACGATCCGGGGCCCCCGGTCGCTTTCGAGCGGCCGGGCCGACGAAACGAAGCAGCCGGGATTCACTCCCGGCGTTAAGCGCCGTTTCGTCGTGCATGTTCCGTGTCCGTACGGCGTGTCCGGAACCGACGTGCCTCCGCACCCCTACGCTCCGCCTCTGCAGTCCGAAGATCGGGTTTCGGCCGTGCGTTGCGCGGGCGGTCTGCGTCGGGCGCTCCGGCGTTCCCCTTCGCGCCTTTCAACGA
>CALUTB010000166.1 GCA_944323575.1 uncultured Mailhella sp.
GAAATGCCCGTGCCCCAGATGATGTCGAACTTGGCTTCGCGGAAGGGCGGAGCCATCTTGTTCTTCACCACCTTCACTCGGGTCAGAGATCCGTAGGCCTCATCCCTGTCCTTGAGTGTCTGCACACGACGGATGTCCATGCGCACGGAGCTGTAGAACTTGAGAGCATTGCCGCCGGTGGTGGTCTCGGGGCTGCCGTAGCCCATCTGACCGATCTTCATGCGGATCTGGTTGATGAAGATCACGCAGGTACGGGACTTGTGAATGGTGCCGGTGAGTTTTCTCATGGCATGGGACATGAGACGTGCCTGACTGCCTACCTGCGTCTCTCCCATGGCACCGTCGAGTTCCGCCTGAGGAATGAGGGCGGCTACGGAGTCGATGACCACGATATCCACGGCACCGGACCGCACGAGCATATCGGCGATATCGAGCGCCTGCTCGCCATGATCGGGCTGAGAAATGAGCAGTTCGTCGGTTTTCACGCCGAGTCTGGCAGCATAGGAAACATCAAGAGCATGCTCGGCGTCGATGAAGGCGGCGACACCGCCCTGCTTCTGGCATTCCGCAATGATGTGCAGCGTCAGCGTCGTCTTGCCCGAAGATTCCGGACCATAGATTTCCGTCACTCTGCCGCGCGGTACGCCTCCGATCCCCAGGGCCAGATCAAGGCCGATGGAACCGGTGGGAATGACGGGTACATGGACATGCGCCCCGTCGGACAGCTTCATGACGGCGCCCTGACCGTACTTTCTTTCAATGGTGCTGAGGGCTGTCTTGAGCGCTTCGCGGCGGGCATCTTCCGCGGAAACAAGAGGCTTCTTCGCCATGTATGACATCTCCTGATTAGACATATTTCCGCACGGGCGCAAACGCCCTCCGACCTTCCGCGCACAAGAGGACGCGAGCCGGGCGGAGCCCGGCGTTTCCCGAAAAAGAAAACGCCATCAAGGGAGGAACATTAGCAAAAGGAGGCTCCGGGGGCAAGAGAAACACTTGCCAGCGGCGCGCATACCATCTATCTAAAGAGTCATGAAAAATTACGACGGCATAGCTCTCTTCTCCGGCGGACTGGACAGTATCCTGGCCGCACGGCTGCTCATGGAACAGGGCAGAACCATCAAGTGTCTGCACTTTTACTCGCCCTTCTTCGGCCATCCCGGCCGTGTGGAACACTGGCAGGAGGTCTACGGACTCGACATCACTGCCGTGGATGCAAGCGCTCCCTTCGTGGACATGCTGAAGCGAGGCCCGGACTACGGCTTCGGCAGCGCCATGAACCCATGCGTCGACTGCAAGATTCTCATGATGCGTCTGGCAAAGGCACAAATGCCGTCCTACGGCGCACAATTTCTGGTTTCCGGCGAAGTGCTGGGCCAGCGTCCCATGTCCCAGAGACGCGACACGCTCAATGTCATCCGTCGGGACGCCGAAGTGCGGGACATTCTTCTCCGGCCGCTCTGCGCCAGACTGCTTGATCCGACTGCAGCCGAAACGGCAGGCCTCGTCGACCGCTCCCGCCTTCTGGGCATGAACGGACGCGGCCGCAAGGAACAGCTCGCGCTGGCCGAACATTTCCACATCACGGAAATCCCTACGCCGGGAGGTGGCTGCAAGCTTACGGAAAAGGAGAATACGCGCCGTTTCTGGCCTGTTCTCTCCCGCCTTGCCGCTCCGGACGTCAACGACTTCCGTCTGGCCGATGTGGGACGCCAGTTCTGGCATGAGAACTTCTGGCTCACCATCGGCCGCCACAGGTTTGACAACGAAGCCTATGCCGGACTGCTGCGGGAAGGAGATCTGCACTTCAAGGTGGCGGGCTTCCCCGGTCCCATAGCCCTCGGACGAAGCTCCCGCTCATGGAATCCCGATGCCGTGCGCGAGGCAGCCTCTCTTGTGGCATCCTATTCTCCGAAGGCCTGCAAGGCCTCCGAAGAAGGTCAGCGCATCAGCGTGCGCGTGACGAGAGGCGATCAAATCCAGCTGGTGGAAGTGATCCCCTCCCGGGAAACCGTCTTTCATGAACCTACCTGGGAAAGCGCACGCGACGAGCTGCACGCCCTGCGCAAACCAGAAAAACAGAACCGCGACTGAGAAAGCCCCGGAGAAAACGACGCGCCGCAGGGCGCGCTCAGGAGAAACGTCCCGATGCCCACCGAACATCCTTCCACGGCAGAATATCTGCGCAAAATCCTTCTTTCGCCCGTGTACGACGTGGCCCGCGTGACCCCGCTTGAGTATATGGAAAAACTTTCGGAGCGCATGGGCTGCCGCATCAGCCTCAAGCGCGAAGATCTTCAACCCGTGCATTCCTTCAAGCTGCGCGGCGCCTACAATAAAATAGCCGGTCTCCCCGAAGAGGCAAAAAAACTCGGCATCATTGCGGCGTCCGCCGGCAATCACGCTCAGGGCTGTGCCCTTTCCGGCGCACGACTCGGCGTGAAGGCCACCATCGTCATGCCCCGAACTACGCCGGACATCAAGGTCGACGCGGTACGCCGCTTCGGCGGAAACGTCGTCCTCTTCGGCAACAGTTTTGATGAAGCCTATGCTGAATCCATCCGCCTTGCCGAAGAACAGGGACTCACACTCATCCCTCCCTACGACGACGCCGATGTCATTGCCGGACAGGGCACGATCGCCCGCGAACTGCTCGAACAGGACAGCCGTCTCACCCACGTCTTCATTCAGGTCGGCGGCGGGGGACTCGCTGCGGGCATGGCCGTATACATCAAGCAGATTCTGCCACAGATAAAGGTCATCGGCGTTGAGGCAAAGGGTTCCGCATGTCTCAAGGCGGCATGGGAGGCCGGACACCCCGTCACTCTTGACCGGGTCTCCCTGTTCGCCGACGGCGTGGCCGTGAAACGCATCGGGGATGAAACCTTCCGCGTTCTGCGCGAAAATCTCGACGACATCATCACCTGCTCCAACGATGAAATCTGTGCCGCGCTCAAGGACATCTTCGACGATACCCGCGCCATTGCCGAGCCTTCCGGCGCCCTTTCCCTTGCCGGGCTGAAAAAATACGTCGCCGAACACGACATACCGGGAGCGCGCATGGCCGCCGTGCTCTCCGGAGCCAACATGAACTTCCATACTCTGCGATTCGTCTCCGAACGCTGCGAAGTCGGCGAGCAGCGCGAAGGCATCATCTCCGTGACCATCCCCGAAAAGAAGGGCGCATTCCTTGATCTGTGCCGCAAGCTCGGCAACCGCATGGTGACGGAATTCAACTACCGCTATTCCGACTCCTCGCAGGCGGAAATCTTCACCTCGCTGCGCCTCACGGAGGGCATGGACGAGCTGGAACACATCATTGCCGGTCTGCGCGAGGCCGGATACAGCGTGACCAACATGACGCGCAACACCTTCGCCAAGAGTCATGTACGGTACATGATCGGCGGCAAGGCTCCCGCCGCCGTGAAGAACGAGCACATCCTGAGCTTCCAGTTCCCTGAACGCACCGGCGCGCTGCTGCACTTCCTCGAAACTCTGGGCACGAACTTCAACGTAACCATGTTCCACTACCGCAACCACGGCGCGGAATACGGCCGTGTGGCCTGCGGCTTTGAAGTGGCCCCCGATCAGTGCGAAGAATTCTACGCCAATCTCAACAAACTCGGCTTCACCTGGTGGGATGAAACCGACAATGAGGCATGCAGGAAATTCCTTGCCCCTCTCAGATGATTCAGATCCTGTCCGTCGCTGTGCGGGCGGCTTGTCCCGGGAAAAACACTCCCGGGACAAGCCCTCATCTTTTTGATGGCGGACCGATGGCGGCGAACAATTACTGTCGACAGACTTATGTCGACGCATCTTTCAACAACTTCAACCTTATTTATTATGATAGATAGTCGTTTTCCGGC
>CALUTB010000167.1 GCA_944323575.1 uncultured Mailhella sp.
GTTGTGCCCACACGTTCTTTTCGGCTATTTGTCTCGCTGCCATTGTCATCTTTTATATTTAATGAGTCCTGAACCTAGTCAAGAGCCAAATTTTTGATACCTTGGAAATTACCCGTTAAAAACAGGAAGGAAAGAGACCGTATTGCATTGGACGGGATAAAGCCTTCCATGGGAATTTCCGCTGGATACCCGCCGGTTTCCTCTCTTTCAAGCTGTTTATCTTTGAAGAAATTTGGGGTACGTTATGCATTGATATGGCCCATGATGACAACCTGTTTCACCCCGTATCGAGAATTTTTATCTTGTCTTCTCTGAATCCATTGACCTGTAATTTGGGAAATCTGTTATGAACAAGCAGCAACTTGCCGCCAAGATATGGGAATCAGCCAACAGAATGCGTTCAAAAATTGAAGTCAATGAGTATAAGGACTATATTCTTGGTTTTATCTTCTATAAATAAAATATTTAAATAAAATTTTATGATATAAATGCCAGTCTGTTTTGTCATGCTGGACAAGTATGTCTTTTTGTGAGAGAAAATTCAAAGATGCTTGATAGGAGATATCGAGAGACTGTTAGCACGTGTTAAAAATTGCCATGAACGATTATCCCATAAAGTTTAGAGATTCAGATACATATAACAAGGTGCATGCGTGCCTTATTAATTTCGTAAAGACTATGTATGGAGATGCGTATCCTCGCGATTTAGCTTGGAATCTGTCGAGAAAGTTACATATTCCTGCATATGTCATATTCCGAGTCTGTATGGATCTTGTCTTTCGTGGCGAACTTGTCATGCATCATGACAAAGTGCGCGGCGGTTCCCGGGTGCCTTCCTATAGCAACTTACCGGAATTACACGGTTCTTTCGGTAGAACCCTGATGCAGGGAGAGCTGTACAAGAATCAGAGTCGGGGTCGCTGGGATTTTTTTCGGGAGCTTGTGGCCTATTACATCGAGTGCGTCCGTCTTGAGGAGGGCTCGACGGCTCATGCTTGGCAGGATTCGCTGGGCGAGCAGTTTCTTTTTCTCTCGGAAACGGGACGTTGGTACCCCAGAGACAACGTGCTGTGGCGGAAGACCCTGCCTTTTGCAGATGCTTCGGGCACGCTCAGGGATCTGTGGCGCGATTCCGACACCACCACGCTGATGCTGGGTTATCCGGTCAGTGCTTCGGTGGGGCAGGACGGAAGCGTGTATCTTCGGCCTGTGTTCTGCTATGTTCTGGATCATCGCTTCACGTCGGCCGGTCTGGAGGTTCGGGCCCGGCTTACGCGGCCGTCCGTAAACAAGGAGTGGCTTGAGCGGGCCTTTTCCCGAGGCAGCGGAAAGCGTGCTTTTCTGGAGGCCTGCGGCATGTTCGCCGCGGCGGACGGGGATGACGATGACGGAAGCGGTGGGACCGACGGCTTTGCGGACGACATGGACGACGCGCCGGACTTCTTTCGGCTGGCACAGGTGCTGTCCTCGGCCGACGAGCGTCATGTCCAGGAGACTCTCGATCCGCGCTGCCTTTCGGACAGGCCCGTGGATCCGGCTGACGGGAGCGGCATCTACAATAGGGCCGTCATCATGGCGTGCCGGTGCAGCATCTATACGAAGGGACTTGTCTCCGAGCTTCAGACCATAGCAAAGATGCCGGACGAAGTGCTCGACGGCACGGCGCTTGCGCATGTGTTTGCCGAAGGGACGCCCCCGGCGGAGAAGGTTTCATACGCGTCCGGGGCCGTGGCGGCGGGCCGTCCCCTGACGGGTACGCAGCGACGGGCGTCGGCCTCGCTGCTCACAAGTCCGCTGACCGTCATCCAGGGGCCGCCCGGCACGGGCAAAAGTCAGGTGGTGGCGGGGGCGGTGTTCAACGCGAGACTGCGCGGGCAGTCGGTGTTGATATCGAGCTACAACCACAAGGCTATCGACGCCGTGATGGACCGTCTCGATCCCATGACCCAGGGCAGTCCGCTTGTGGCGCGCTGCAACGACAAGGCGGATCCCAATCTTTCCTTCGGTATGGGGAAGGGACTCAAGGCCATGCTTTTCCTGCCCGAAGGTGACAGGACGGACGTGGAATCACTGGCGGAGTTCTGCCGCCTGCTGGATCGGCGCGGAGAACGGAGTCTTGTGGCCGACGAGGTGGAGAAGCTCGGGCTGAGGCTCGGGGAGCTCGACGAGGCCATGGATACGTATGTGGCGACGAGGCCGCATCTCTCCGACTTTTCCGAGAGAGACCTTGAGGAGCTCTCCCTGTACCGGGAAGCGGCCTTTCTGGCGCGTGAATGTGAGGACAGGACGGCGTTCCGTACTTTTTTCCTTCGGGGAAGGCCCTGGGCGCTCTGGACTCTGTATAGAGCAGGCAAGGCGCTTCGTCGGCACTGGAAAAAAGGGCCGTCGTATTCGTGGAGCGCGGACATGAAGCCCTTTGCCGAGGTCTTTGAGGACGTGGTGCATGTTCTCGGGCTCACGGCGCAGCGTCAGGAGTGCGAAGAGCGTTTGAAGTCCATGCCTTCTCTGGAAGCTCTGAGCGACGAGGTGGCCGGGCTCGATAAGCTGGTGAAGGCACAGCTTCCCGGCGTGAAGCGGCGTGAGGCGGCTCTTCGCGAACATCTGCCGCAAGGGTTGGAGAAATCGGCGCTGAAGGGACTCGAGAAAGCGCTCTCCTCAGCGAAAAGCGCGCTTGCGTCCGTCGACGTGCTGAAACTGCTCTGCCGGGAGTTTCCAGAAAAGCTGCCCGTCATCTTCCATGCCTTTCCCTGCTGGGCGGTGACCAGTCTGTCGGTGGGGCGCTACATACCGCTTGTTCCGGCGCTGTTTGATCTTGTGCTCATTGACGAGGCCAGTCAGTCGAACATTCCTTCGGCCATACCGCTGCTTTTTCGGGCGAAGCGGGCGGGTGTGATTGGCGACCCGAGACAGCTGCGCTTCGTTTCGCACATGACCGCCGATCGTGAGGCGCTGCTTCAGCGGGAGCTTCACATGACGTCCATGAAAGATCTGCGCTTCACCTTTGCAGACAATTCGCTCTATGACCTTGCTTCTGGTTCCGACATCGCGGAGACGTTTCTGTTGGACTGCACTTTTCGTAGTTCATGGGACATTGCCGCATATTCCAACCGGCTCTTTTACGGTGGTAGACTCCAGGTGGGCACCGACGAGAGGCGGCTCAATCGTCCGAAGGGGGCTTCGGGCGCAGTGGAATGGCGCTGTGTGCAAGGCTCCATATATCGCGGCGCGGGCCAGCGTAGCTGCTGGTGCGGAGAAGAGGTGGAAGAGGTGGTGGAGCTTGTGCGGGAACTTCTGGTCACGGCCCAATTTGAAGGCACTATCGGCATAGTCACGCCGTTTCGGGAGCAGGCGCAGCGCATTGAGGACAGGCTGGAGATTTCTGGCATCGACCGGGAGCTTCTGCGTCGGGCGGGCGTGCATGTGGACACAGCGCACGGCTTTCAAGGCGACGAGCGCGACGTGATGATATTCAGTCTTTGCGGTGGTGACGATCTGACAGGCGGCGCGCTGCATTTTCTTCGGGAGAATCCCAACCTTTTCAACGTGGCGGTGAGCCGTGCCCGGGCCATGCTGTACATGGTGGGCGACCGGGAGTGGGCGGCGCACTGCGGCATGGACCACATCGAGCTTCTGGCGGAGCCTGCGCGACTCAGACCAGTGCCGGCGCAGAAGACGAAATGGTATCCCTACGAATCGCCGTATGAGAAGCTGCTGGCCGAGGCGTTGCAGCAGGCGGGACTCGATCCGCTGCCGCAGGTGCCCGTGGGGTATCGCAGGCTTGATTTGGCCCTGCGTGATCCCGCCCTGCCGGAATGTCGTCTGGACATCGAGGTGGACGGCTCCTGTCATCGGGATGCCGGAGG
>CALUTB010000168.1 GCA_944323575.1 uncultured Mailhella sp.
GGGCATAGGCGACGGCATTGCCGGCGCGGTCGGCGATGAGGGATCCGGTCATGCGGGTGAGAAAGTCGCCGCGGTAGGGTTCGTAGCCGCTGAAGTTGGAGTTCAGGATGCCGGTGCCCTTGGTGTCGGTGAGGAATTCGTCGCGGTAGCCGATGAGTCCGCGCGCGGGCACGGTGAACGAGAGACGGACGCGGCCGGTACCGTTGTTCACGCAGTTGGTCATGCGGCCCTTGCGGAAGTTCAGCTTTTCGGTGACCACGCCCATGTAGATTTCGTCGCAGTCGACGGCCACTTCTTCGATGGGTTCGTACTTCTGACCGTCGATTTCCTTGAAGATGACTTCGGGACGTCCCACGGTGAGCTCGAAGCCTTCGCGGCGCATGGTTTCCACGATGATGGCCATCTGGAATTCGCCGCGGCCCTTGACGAGAAAGGCGTCGCGGTCTTCGGTGTCCTCGACGCGGATGGACACGTTGCGCAGCGCTTCTCTGTCGAGGCGTTCACGGATCTTTCTGGCCTGCACGATCTTGCCTTCGCGTCCGGCAAGGGGCGAGGTGTTGATGCCGAAACGCATGGACACGGTGGGATCGTCCACCTTGATGCGGGGCAGCGGAGAAGGATCGGCCGCGGTGCAGATGGTGTCGCCGATGGTCACGTCTTCGATGCCGGCCATGACCACGATGTCGCCGGGAGCCACTTCGTCCACGTCGATCATGTTCTTGCCCTGATACACCTGGAAGCGCGTGGCGCGCAGCGCGCGGGGCTTGCCGTCCTCGCCGATGCACACGAGGGCGTCCTTGGTGTGGGCGTGGCCGTTGCGGATGCGGCCCACGGCCAGACGGCCGAGATAGTCGGAATAATCGAGGTCGGCCACCAGCATGTGGAAGGGCTCTTCCGGGTCGTAGGCCGGCGCGGGAATGTACTTCAAAATCGCGTCGAACAGCGGGGAAAGGTCCTTGCGCTCGTCGTTCAGGTTGTTCATGGCCACCGCGTCGCGGCCGATGGCGTACAGCACCGGGAAATTCCAGCTGGCTTTCGTTGGCGTCCAGGTCGATGAACAGATCGTACACTTCGTTGAGCACTTCTTCAGGACGGGCGTCCTTCCTGTCGATCTTGTTGAGCACCACGATGACCGGCAGAGAAAGACCGAGCGCCTTCTTCAGCACGAAGCGGGTCTGGGGAAGCGGTCCTTCCGAGGCGTCGACCAGCAGAATCACGCCGTCCACCATGGAGAGCGCGCGTTCCACTTCGCCGCCGAAGTCGGCATGGCCGGGAGTGTCCAGAATGTTGATGCGCACGCCCTTCCAGCCGACGGCGCAGTTCTTCGCGGAAATGGTGATGCCGCGTTCGCGTTCCAGTTCCATGCTGTCCATGAGGCGGTCGTCCACCACCTGGTCGGCGCGGAACATGCCGCTCTGCTTGAAAAGACCGTCCACCAGCGTCGTCTTGCCGTGGTCGACGTGCGCAATGATCGCAATGTTGCGGAGAGATTCGTTACGGGCGAGAGAACTCACGTTCGCTTTCCTTTGGTTAAAACTTGTTCTTCTGAAATGCTGTATCTGCGCGGGATTCCCGACAGAACGCTGCCGCGCCTGCCGCCGACCCCGGACCGAAGAACGGCCCGCCCGGATCAAACCTTGTCCCGACGGCGGTAAAAGTCTCTTTGAAACAACAAAGTATAAATAAAGGAAGCGGATATTGCAAGCGCTCTCGTGCCGCCCCGGTTCCGGGAGTTCCGACCCGCTGAAGACAGAGGGAAGGCAGGAACGTGGGGAGAGCGGGGAAAGATGAGGAAGTCGGGGAATGGCAGAAGCGAGGGAAACGTGGGCGGAGGCGGAAAGGCTGGGAGCGCTGGCGGAGAGGAAGGCGGGCGGAAGAGCCGGGAAAAGGCAGGAAAGGCACAGGGGCGCTGCCCCTGAACCCCGCCGGGGGAGATAATCTCCCCCGAACCCCCATGGTTCCGCTTCGCGGGTGGGGGAGTCGGCTGGATGGGCGCTGTTCGGGCTGCCCCGGCAGTGCAGGTGTGTCCTTTCGGACCCACCTGCGGTGGCCGACCGCCGCTTCCGCTTCGCGGAATCAGCGTGGTTAAGGAAAGAATTTCAAGATGCTGTGTGCATTCTTCTTTTACGGGCAGCTTATGATGCCTTCGGACCAGAGGCAGGCGCCGCAGGTGGGGGCATCGTTGCCGTAGCAGTCGGGGAGGGACTGTTCCCAGCCGTCGCACTGTGAGCAGCGGCAGCAGGGGGAAAATTCGAACGTACGCACCTTTTGGCGGAAGTTCCGGTAGTCGGGAGAGTTCCAGATGAGCTGCAGCGGAGTCTGAAGCACGTTGCCGAAGAAGTGATGCTGATTGATGCGGTTTTTGCCTCCCCAGTACAGACGGCAGGTGCGCAGCAGGGACATGCAGGGACTGACGAAGCCGTCGTGGCGTACGAAGGACATGCCTTCGTCGATGAAGCGGCAGTGCCGTGCGGGACGGCGCAGGCGCTGACCGGAAAGAAAAATTTCGCACAGCCCCGCGCTGAAAAGTCCCGCCGCAGCCTGCGCCACGTCGGGGAGCGTCCAGTCCATGAGCGGCACATGAAGGCGCGGCGCGGTCGGCGGAACGTTGTCCCCGCAGAGGTCGCTGCCGATCACGTTCCGGTACAGCAGCTCGTCTTCCGTATGCGCGTCCGTGGGAATGACGTGCGAAATGTTGACCTCGTTCACACGGTAGTAGCTGGCAAAGTAGGGAAGAGCCGCAAGATCGCGTATGTTGCTCTTCATGACCACAAAGGCCACGCCGAGCTTCACCTCGCGCGGCAGCGCGAACCGCAGCTGATTGAACGCGAAAATGTGCTCCTTCAGGACGGCAAGATGACCGTTTTTCCGGATGCTCCGGTACTTTTCATCTTCAAGACCGTCTATGGAAAGCCAGAGCATGTCGAGACCAGCCTCAAGCAGCGCCGCGGAACGCTCCGGGTCAAGCAGCGATCCGTTGCTGAGCAGTTCCGTGCGTCGCCCCGTCTCCGAAGCAGCCCGCACCATGTCCGTGATGTGCGGATGCACCAGCGGTTCCCCCATGCCCCCGAAAAAGACGGTTTCCACACTCTCGGGCATGGTTTCGAGCGTGCGCCGGAAGGTCGCCTCATCCATGTCTCCGGTGTTCTCGCCTATCCAGCTGTTGCGGAAACACATGGCGCAACGAAGATTGCACCGCGAGGTCGGCTCCAGATACAAGCGCCTGAGTTCATCCTGCATGGAAAGCTCCGTGTCCTGCCGCCGGAAGCCCGGGGCAGCCGACGGGAAAATGTTGAGACCGATCCATATAATACCCTCCTTTTTCCTCTCTTGTCCAGAACGTGTGCAATTTCCCGCCGTTTCATTATTCACGCTCCCGGGAACAGCCCGCAGGAAAAGCGGCATGGAGGGGGCGGAGGGAAAAGACGCCGGGGCGCCGCCCCAGACCACGCGCCCGTGCGGTGGTCCTGCGCCGACGGCGCTGACGACCGGCTCCGCTGAAGTTGTGCCGCAACCTCCCGACGTGCCTTTCCGCCTTCCTCCCGATGCCGCGTTTTTCCCGTCGGACGAGTCCGCGGCGGCCGGAGGGGCGGCCGGCTTTCGTCCGCCGG
>CALUTB010000169.1 GCA_944323575.1 uncultured Mailhella sp.
GGCCTTTTTCGTCTGCTTTTCACACGGTTTTGCGTATATTCCGACAATATGTTGCGTCATGATGACAATTTGCTTTCTTCTATTTTGACAATTATCATATTGTAGGTATAAATTAGCATGAACAAGGCCCGAAGGGCCGAACCGTTTCTCATATTCCTTAAGGAGGGAAAGAAAGGTGAAACGTTTTCTTGCAGCCATGTGTCTGGGCGTCATGGCCTTCGCCACCCAGGCTTCCGCCGCGGAGCCTGCCAAAATCCATATCGGCATCTGCACCGGCACCGTGTCTCAGTCCGAGGATGATCTGCGCGGTGCAGAAGCACTGATCAAGAAGTATGGTGACGTCGCCAACGGCGGCATGATCAAGCATATCACCTATCCTGACAACTTCATGACGGAAATGGAAACCACCATCTCCCAGATCGTCTCCTTTGCCGACGATCCCGACATGAAGGCCATCATCGTGAACCAGGGCATTCCCGGCACTACTGCAGCGTTCCAGCGTATCCGCGAAAAGCGTCCCGACATCATGCTCCTCGTAGGTGAGGCTCACGAAGACCCGAACGTCATTGAAAGTGCTGCCGACCTCGCCATCAACGCCGACAATATTTCCCGCGGCTATCTCATCATCGCTGCTGCCAAGAAGCTTGGTGTGACCGACTTTGTTCACATTTCTTTTCCCCGTCACATGAGCTATGAACTGCTGTCCCGCCGCCGCAACATCATGGAAGCCGCATGCAAGGATCTCGGCGTGAACTTCCACTTCATGAGTGCTCCCGACCCCACCTCCGACGTCGGTGTCGCCGGTGCCCAGCAGTACATTCTGGAACAGGTTCCCCAGTGGCTTGACAAGCTCGGTCCCAAGACCGCCTTCTTCTGCACCAACGACGCCCACACCGAACCTCTGCTCAAGCGCCTCACCGAAGACAAGGGCGGCTACTTCATCGAAGCCGACCTGCCCTCTCCGCTCATGGGTTATCCCGGAGCCTTGGGTATTGATCTTGCCGACGTGTCCGGTGATTTTCCCGCCATTCTGAAGCGTGTGGAAGACACCGTCATCGCCAAGGGCGCCGGCGGCCGCATGGGCACCTGGACCTATTCCTACGGTTTCACCAACTCCCTCGGCCTCGGCGAACTTGCCATTCAGTATGCCAAGGAAGGAGTCACCGGCGGCCGCAGCTTCCGCCGTCACTTCAAGAAGGAAGACCTCTTTGCCGCATACAACGCCGCCACCCCCGGATCCACATGGAGCGGCGGTTACTATGTCGACGTGGCCACCGGCAAGGAAAAGAAGAATCATGTGCTGGTCTTTGAAGATCTGTACATTTTCGGCAAGGGCTACATGCATATGACCGAAGTGCCCGTACCTGACAAGTACAAGAGCATAAAGTAAGCGTCTGACAGAGGGAAGGTTCCGACCTTCCCTCTGTTGCACGGAAGTCATAGTCTCTTTCAGGTATTATTTAAAAAATAAATGTGATTTTACCGGGTTGCATCTTCTCTCCCAACGAAATCCCGGTTTGCCGGACGACTTTTGCCGTTTTATTTTTTTTGTGCTAATCTTGTTTCTTCGTCGTCTTTCTGGAAAACGCCTTTCCAGCAGCTCTCCGCAATTCAGCATTCCCTTTTCCGATGATTTCTGCGGAGACCGCTCTCCCGAACAAGATTCTTTTGAACCCGTTCGGCGCTCCGTCGTCTGACGAAAACTCCATGACAGCCCTGCAGTCTGTTCGGCATGCACATGGCTCAAGACATGCAGACGACACATCCATGACGGTGTGTCCGGAACTGATGCAACCTTTCAACTATAAACCGCTCCAAGAAAGAGGTCACATGGGCGCAGAAGATCCATTGCTTCGCGTAGAAGGTGTCGGCAAGGCATACTTCTCCAACCGGGTGCTGAAAAACGTCAACTTCACACTCGGCAAGGGACGCATACTCGGTCTCGTCGGTGAAAACGGGGCAGGCAAGTCCACCCTCATGAACATTCTCTTCGGTATGCGTGTCATCCAGGAGACCGGCGGATATGAAGGAAAAATCCTGATCGACGGGAAGGAAGTCAATTTCCGCAGTCCCATGGACGCCCTCAAGGCGGGCATCGGCATGGTTCATCAGGAATTTTCCCTCATACCCGGATTCACGGTTGCGGAAAACATCGTACTCAACCGTGAAACACTGGTATACAACCCTCTGGTGGAAGCCTTCGGAGACAGGCTGACGACGCTGGATCGTGCATCCATGACGCACAGAGCCGATGACGCCATCGCCAGACTGAACATTGAACTCGACAGTTCTACCCCCATTTCCGAACTTCCCGTAGGTTATAAGCAGTTCACGGAAATTGCCCGGGAAATCGACAAAAAGGGCACGCGGCTGCTGGTACTTGATGAACCTACCGCCGTGCTTACCGAAAGCGAAGCCGACATTCTTCTCGACTCCATGCGCCGACTGGCAGCACAGGGTATTTCCATCATCTTCATTTCCCACAGACTGCAGGAAGTCATGAGCGTCTGCGACGATATCGTCATCCTGCGCGACGGCGAAGTCGTTCTGCAAACCACACCTGCCCAGACCAGCGTCCGTCAGATAGCAAGTGCCATGGTGGGACGTAAGATCGACCGCCCCGAAGGTTCCGAAGAAAAACGCAGAACATCCGAAGAAGTGGCCATGCAGATCGAACATCTGTGGGTGGACATGCCCGGCGAAACGGTCAGGAACGTCAACCTCACCGTATACGAGGGCGAAATCCTCGGCATCGGCGGCATGGCCGGTCAGGGCAAGCTCGGCATCGCCAACGGCATCATGGGCCTTCATCCCGCCGGAGGCACCGTGACCTTCCACGGCAGGAACGTGGATCTCAACAACCCTACTTCGCCCCTCTCTCTCGGCATTTCCGCCGTTTCCGAAGACCGCCGCGGCGTAGGTCTGCTGCTGGAAGAGTCCATCGCCTGGAACATCATCTTCACCTCCCTGCAGATGCAGGGCCGTTTTCTGCGCAACTTCGGCCCCCTGAAACTCCGCGACGAACAGGCCATCACCGAATGTGCCCGCAAATACATTCACGACCTGGAAATCAAATGCACGAGCGAAAAGCAGCTCGTGCAGGAACTTTCCGGCGGCAATCAGCAGAAAGTCTGCCTTGCCAAGGCCTTTGAAACCAGACCCAAGCTGCTTTTCGTGGCCGAACCGACCCGAGGCATAGACGTGGGCGCCAAGAAGGTCGTACTCGATACCCTGAAGCGGTACAACCGCGAACACGGCATGACCGTCGTGGTCATTTCCTCCGAACTGGAGGAACTTCGCTCCGTCTGTGACCGCATCGCCATCATCGACAAGGGCACCGTGGCCGGCATTCTGCCCGCAAGCACGCCTTCCGAGGCCTTCGGATACCTGCTCATGGGCGCCGGTTCCGCCGAAGCCGAAAAGGCCGCGACTGACAATACCAACTGAACGGAGGCGGCAATCGCATAAACAAAAAAAAAAAATTCATAGAAGAAGCAGGATGGCCCCGCATA
>CALUTB010000170.1 GCA_944323575.1 uncultured Mailhella sp.
GGTGCCGGACTGCGGTCTGTAGCGGTCGACGTCGAGAAGCGGCACCGTCAGGGAACCTTTCCATGAGGATCGTTCGGCAAGCGTATGCGTGAGGTTTCCGCTGAAGCTCGTGCCGTCGAGACTGCCTTTGAGATTGTCGAGACTGAGTGCGCCGGACGAGATGGCGACGTCGGCGGAAGCCTCCGCTGAAGCGAACGTCGACGGCAGAGCGTGTCCGAAAAGGGCGGCGCAGGTGCGGAACGAGGGAGTGGAAAAGGCCAGTCTTCCCTTTGCCGAGGGCTTTTTCAGCGGGTTGGTCAGGGCGATGTTGCCGGAAAGGGTGAAGTCCGGATTCTTCAGCATGGCGTCGTTCATGGAAAGACTGCCGTTGCCCGCATTGAAGCTGCCCTTGCCGGCAAGCCTGAAGTTCAGGGGAGCCTTCAGCGAGGGCAGAACGTTTTTCCCCAGCGTGACCTGAAGCGTGACCGGCTGCCGGTGCATGGCCGAGGGCAGACCGTTTGCGGTGCTGAAGGCGAGCGTCGCCTGCTTTGCCTCTGCCGAGACCGACCAGTCCTTTGACTTGAAGCCGACGTTCCACGTGCCGCTGAAATCCATGGAGGCAGGCAGTTCCCTGAGATTTCCGGCCGGAGAGGCCGAGGCCCTGGCATTGACGGAAAGGACATCATACGCGATTTTTTTCCCGCCCTTTGAAAGAAGGATGCCGCCGTTCTCCAGAGAAGCCTTCACGCTGCCCTTGAGCGTGCTCAGCATGGCAAGGGCGTTTCCGGGCGAGAAGGAAAGGTCGACGGAACCGTCTTTAAGCACTCCGGAAAGGGCCGGATACCCCGCAAGAGCGCCGGAAAGTCCGTCCATGGAAAGACGGTCGAGGTCGGCTCTGACGCGGATCTGTTCATCAATGTCCACGGTGGAGGAGGCTTTGCCGCCGTAGAGAGCGCCGATCAGGATCTTCAGCATGGGATGGCCGTCGGAGGAGGGCACCACATGAACGTCGGCGCCCTTGACGCGGAATTTCATGATGTCCGCATCATCTGCAACGATATGAATGTCGTAGTCCACGAACGGCGTTTTCTTTTTCTCGTTCTTCCCGTCGTTTTCTCTTTCTTGATCGAGAGGAAGAACCGGCGGCGGCAGATGGGACATGTCCGGCGCGTTTCCCTCAAGTTCCGGAAAGAGGAGATTGAGGTCCGCCTTTCCGGTGCGGGCGCTGATGAGAATGTCGGGCTTGAGAAATTCGCGGCAGCTGCCGGAACCTTCCAGGTTCATGCCCAGAACCTGTGCCGTGAGACGGTGAACCACCACACCGCGCAGGGAAAGTTCCATATTCTCGAAGGTTCCCGTCATGTCGTTGAGGGCGTGCTGAAGGCCGTCGGGCATGGCCTGTCCGAAGCCGAACCAGCGGGCAAGACTGAAATGATGAATGTCCGCACGGCCCTTCAGCACGGGGTCGGCCTGTGCAAGTCCGGAAATGCTGCCGGACACGGTGACGGCATCGTCCCCCATGCGCAAGTCCGCACCCGTGACGTTCATGTCGTCTTCCTCCGCCTTTTTTTCAAAGGGAACGGTGATGGACATGGGAACGGGATGTCCGTTCATGATCATGAGCGCGGAAGCGGCAGCCGTGCCTCTGACGCCGTACGTCTTCGTTCCCGGGGCCAGACTGAAGCCGCCCGTCAGCGAGATGCGGAGCGGCTCGGGCATGGGAAAGTAGCGGTAGGGCGCGGCAATTTCGTGCCCCAGAACGGCGTCGAGCGCGCCGATCTGCAGCGAGGAGGAGACGGTGACGTTGCCGTGCCATGCGTTTCTTCGGTTGCGTCGCAGCGACGAAAGGGAAACCTGCGTGGTTCCGGCCGAGATTTCGAGGCCTGAGGCTCCGGTATAGCGCAGACTGTCCGCGGACAGCTCGAGGTTGCCGGGAAGAAGGCCGGGAAGCCTTGCGCCGGCGTTGATCCCGGAACATTCCAGATGATTTTTTCCGTCCTTTCCCGTGATGCGGCAGGTGCCGTTTTCCATGCGCACGCGCAGCCCCGTGAGGCCCGACGGCAGGGGAGACGTGAAGATTCCGGCGCCCTTGGTGTCGGCAGTCCCGGCAGAGAGTTTTTCCAGCAGGGCGCTTGAAATGTCGAGCGTGGGATTTTCGAGCTTCAGGGAGTGAATGACGGGTTTGAGCCGCAGCAGGGATGTGTAGCTTATGCCTATTTCCGCTCTGCGCACGTGCAGTTCCAGATCATCCACGCTTCCGCGCAGCAGGGCAAGATTGCTGGCATGGACGGTCGGCAGCGGCAGCAGGGACAGCGACACCTCTCCTATGCGGCACTGGACGTCGAGCTTCGATTCCAGCACGCGGGAAACAGTGGAGGCCAGTCGAGACGGCTGAAGCCATGCGAGATAGCCGTAGACTCCCGCGGTGAGAAATAATCCCCACAGCAGCAGAAGCACTGTTCCAAGACGTGGTTTTCGCATATTCCCTCTTGACGGGCCGCGGTAGTTTTCGTACCGATCTTTCATGCCCGGACTGCCCGCATAGTAGATGACTTGCTGTCGGTGCACAAGTAGGAATCGGGGATCTGCCGGCGGGAACGCCGGACGGGCGACAGGAGTATTCATGACGTTTTATACCTGCTATACCTGTGCGGCGCTTGCCGTGCTTCTCATCGTCGGTCTTTCCGGCGCCATGCTTCCCTTCATTTCCGTCTGGGACCACAGACTGGCTTCTGCCCGTCGTCGTTCGCTGTATGACAAGAGTGCGGGACAGACCGAGTCGCTCACGGCGTTTCTTCAGGTTCTTCTTGCGCTCGCGCTGACGGCCGATCTGCTGGCCGACGGCCGGATTTCCCGGCTGATGGCGGGTCCGTGGGCCTTCGTCTGGGAATGTCTTGTTCTTGCCTGCGCCGTATCGGCGCTGTGTTCCGTGGCCGTTCTTTTTCTCCGTCGTACGGGAAAGATGGTCATGGGCGGACTTGCCGGACTCGCCTCCACGCTTGCCGCCTGTCTGCTCTGCGTGCTCGGCTGGAGCTTCTGCCTCGGAGCGCTTGGCGCAGCCGGTGAAGATCCCGAACAGGCCGTGCAGTCCTTCCTGGTCCTCATGGCCGGGCTGCAGAGTCTTGGATTTTCGCTTTTTGCGGCTTTTTCTCTGGCGCTGGCTCTGACCGGAGCCTATGCCCTTGCCCTGTGCTGGCACATCCTCTGCCGCAGGCACGATGATTTCGGCCGGGATTACTATACCTTCACGCTGTCCATGCGCGCGAGGCAGGCTGCCGGAGCCGGTCTTCTGCTTACGCTGGCGGCCGCCGCCATGTTCTGGATGTATCCCGTGATCGATGCCGCTCAGAGTCTGGCGCTGCTTCCCTTTGCCGGGGAATACGCCTCGTATGCGCTGACCGGCGGCACGCTCTGTCTGCCCCTTGCCGCATTTCTCTGGTATGTCGTGGGCCGTGCCGCCGTTCCCATGCCGAAGCGTTCGCTTGCGTTTCTTGCGCTTCTGCTGCTGATCGTCGGCGTGTACTGCGTG
>CALUTB010000171.1 GCA_944323575.1 uncultured Mailhella sp.
AGCGGTGGGGACCCTGCCGGCAATGCCCGTCTGCGTTCCGCCATCGCTGCCGCCAAGGCCGTGAACCTGCCCAAGGATAAGATTGAGGCCGCCATCCGCAAGGGGACCGGTCAGGATGCCGGCGGCGACATCACGGAAATCATGTACGAAGGCTATGGCGCGGGCGGCGTGGCCATCATTGTGGAGACAGCCACCGACAACAAGAACCGTACCGTGGCCGAAGTGCGTCATGTGTTCACCAAGTATGGCGGCGCCATGGGTGAAAGCGGCTCCGTGGCCTTCCAGTTCGATCACCTCGGCGTGATCACGCTGGACAAGGAAAAGTATGCCGACGAGGAAACCGTGATGACCATGGCTCTGGAAGCCGGAGCCGACGACGTGCAGGACAACGACGACACCTGGGAAGTCCGTACCTCCATGGCCGATTTCAACACCGTGCGTGAAACGCTGGAAGGTCAAGGCGTGGAAATGCTGGAAGCGCAGCTGGCCATGGTGCCCCGTGTGCTCGTTCCCGTGGATGCCGATACCGCCCAGAAGCTGATGCGCATCACCGATGCTCTGGAAGAACTGGACGATGTGCAGAACGTCTACACCAACGCCGATTTCCCTGAAGACTTCGATCCCGAAGCGTAAGATGCAGGACTGATTTTCCGGACATATCCGCAGGACTCTCCTTTTCCTTTCGGAAAGGAGAGTCTTTTTTTACCGTACGGCGGCGTGTACGGCGGAATGGCGTGTCGTACCGGGGGAGAAAATGCTTTCGTGTTTCCGTGGATGCTGCCTGTTTCCGGAACGCGGGACAGACCGGAGACAGGCGTCGACACATGTGCGGGGAGTCGGGGGGGGACCGTGAACGCGCTGTGGAATCGGGGAAGGATGCCGGTCATGATGGCCGACATGCATGAAGAGCGCGGCACCGGTTGCTCTTGTTTCCGAGGCAAAAGGACGGGACATTCCGGAAAGAAAAAAGGGGCTGCGCCCGGAAAGGCACGCCCCTTTTCGTTTCAGGATTGTTCGGCTCTTACATGAAGAACAGGAAGGTGATCAGAGCAAAGATCGGGCAGAGAATGCCGACGGACCAGGCCATGTAGCCGAAGAAGCTGGGCATCTTGACGCCCTGTTCTTCGGAAATGGCCTTCACCATGAAGTTCGGCGCGTTGCCGATGTAGGTGTTGGCGCCCATGAACACCGCACCGGCGGAAATGGCGGCCAGCACTTCACCGTCGGCCATGAGCTGAGCGGCGTTGCCGCCGGCGGTGTTGAAGAACACGAGGTAGGTCGGGGCGTTGTCCAGGAAGGAGGACAGCAGACCGGTCATCCAGAAGAACATGGAGGTCACATGATGGCCTTCGGCATCGGTGGTCAGGTTCACCACGGCGGCAAGAGCGCCGTCGGAGCCGGCCTTCAGGATGGCGATGGCGGGAATCATGCTGAGGAAGATGCCGATGAAGAGCTTGGCCACTTCCTGAATGGGGGCCCAGGTGAAGTTGTTGCGGGTACGACAGCCCATGTCGGTGGTCTTCCAGGAGGCGACGGCGATCACGATGTACAGAATGTCGCGCACGACGTTCTGCAGTTCCATGGGGATGCCGAGGACGTGGAAGGTCGGGCCGGTCCACTGACCGGAAATGAGGGTGTTGGCCACGATGCAGGCGAGGAACACAAAGTTGATGCAGCCTTCAAAGCCGAGCTTTTCCTTGGAGCCTGCGGCCTCGGCGGGAACCGGGCTGCCTTCTTTCTTGAAGAGTACGGTGTCGATGACGAAGTAGAGAACGAGCAGGATGACGGAAGCAAGCAGTGTTTTCGCGAACAGATGCACGGTGGTCCAGAAGAAACTCACGCCCTTGAGGAAGCCGAGGAACAGGGGCGGATCGCCGAGAGGAGTAAGGGAGCCGCCGATGTTGGCCACGAGGAAGATGAAGAACACGACCTGATGCACACGGTATTTGCGATGGGCGTTGGCGCGCAGCAGCGGACGGATGAGGAGCATGGCTGCGCCGGTGGTGCCCATCCAGCTGGCGAGCACGGTGCCTACGGCCAGAATGGCGGTATTCACGATGGGGGTGCCTACGAGGGTGCCCTTGAGACGGATGCCGCCGGCAACGGTGAACAGGGCGAGCAGCAGCAGGATGAAGGGCACGTATTCGAGCAGAATGCTTTCGGCGGCAAGGAAGAAGGCGTTGCCGAATCCGAAGGTGAGGGCACAGGGAACGAGGAAGGCCAGGCCCCAGAAACCGGCCACCTTGCCGAAATGATGCTCCCAGAAATGGGGAACCACCAGCGGACAGATGGCTATGGAAAGCAGCATGCAGACAAAGGGCACGACCCACATGATGGAAAGATCATTGGGCAACTGGAAATGACCTTCGGCGAAGCAGATGCCGGGCACGAGCAGCATCGCCAGAAGGAGAGCGGAAATGAATTTGAAACGGTGCATCCACGGACTCCTTTCGGGAAAAAGTAGAATTAGGTTCACTTGTACATAAAAAAAGGCGTTCCATCAAGGACCTTGGGCCTTAATGGCTTTGGAAAGCTTGACGCTGCAGAAGTTTTGTGTGCATTGCAGAAAGAAAAAGGCCGGAGGAGCGTCACCATGCAGCAGCCACCGAACGTACTTACCATTGCCGGATCCGACTCCGGCGGAGGAGCGGGCATACAGGCCGATCTTAAAACCATGACTATGATGGGGACGTTCGGCATGAGCGTGATCACGGCGCTGACCGCACAGAACGGTCTCGGCGTGACGGGTATCCATGCGCCCGATCCGACCTTTGCGGCTCTTCAGCTCACGACCGTTCTGGACGGTTTTCCGGTGCATGCCGCCAAAACCGGCATGATGTTCAATTCCGGCATCATCAACGCCGTGGCCGACATTCTGGACGAGCAGAGTTTCCCACTGGTGGTGGATCCGGTATGCGTGAGCACGAGCGGCCACAAGCTTATGGAAGAAGACGGCATCGCCACGCTGCGTGACCGACTCATGCCCCGCGCAGCGCTCTTCACGCCCAACAAGCCGGAGGCGGAGTGCTTTGCCGGCATGACGATCCGCACCGAGGACGACATCATCGAGGCCGGAACCAGACTGCTGGATATGGGCGCGAAGGCCGTGCTCATGAAGGGCGGCCACTGCGAGGGCAGCCCCGTGTTCGTGACCGACTGGCTTCTGGAAAAGGGCTGTGAACCTGTGGCGCTGCGTCAGCCTCATGTGGATACGCAGAACAGTCATGGAACGGGATGTACTCTTTCGGCGGGCATAGCCGCGCAGCTTGCGCTCGGCATGCCTTTGCGCGTAGCCGTCACCAGGGCGCAGGAATTTCTCAATCTCGCGCTCAGGCACAGCTTTGCCCCGGGCAAAGGGCACGGGTCGTGCAACCACATGGCAGGCCTGCGCTAGGGGCTGTCTCTAAATAAGTTCTCGACTTTTCTTCTTTCTGTTGTTTTGATGTCTGGCATGAGCAGACAC
>CALUTB010000172.1 GCA_944323575.1 uncultured Mailhella sp.
TCTTTCCATTGCAGGCCGTGCTTGATGACATGGATAATGCCGCTGACGACACGTCTGTCATCGACTCTCGGAATGCCGTGGGAACGAGGAAAGTAGCGTTTGATACGAGCAATCTGTTCATGAGAAAGATAAAAAAGTTCCTTCATGGCATCCTCCCTATGCCGACAATAAGAACTTTTTACCCTTTTGGCAATTAATGAGTCCTGAGCCTGCGCATTTGAAGCGCAAGGTGACATCTGGGGGGGGCAAAGGCTTGGCAAGGCAGAAATTGAAAAATTCAACAATGAGAAGCGGAACTTATTGATTATTACGTGAAAAGGTCAGAGGTTGCGGTAAGCCGGCATCAGAGCAGCCGGCAGAGATTCAGAAGTCGCTGACTTTGTCCTTCATTATATGCTTATAAGGCATTTTAAACCATAAAATATAAGTATTTTACATCGATACGCTTGCATCCTATACCTCGCGTAACGACCAATACACACTGTAACCATTGTTGAATCATAAGGGAGATGACTACCATGACAACTTTGAAGCAATTGAGCATGGCGGTGGCCGCCATCGGCATCATGACCGCTGCATCGGCCATGGCCCAGGAGATTGAAATTCCGTCCGACGCAGCCAACTTCTATCAGAGCGACCGCGTGACCGTGCAGCCGGTCACGTTCCCGAACCAATACAAGATGACCATCGCCGGGAATCTCATTACACCCAAGAACGTGGCCGGGAAGGAAAAACTCCCCGCCATCATCGTGGGGCATCCCATGGGTGCTGTAAAAGAACAAAGCGCCAATCTTTACGCTACCAAGATGGCGGAGCAGGGATTCGTCGCCATGGCCATAGATCTGCCTTTCTGGGGAGGCAGTTCGGGGGAGCCCCGCAACGCCGTTTCGCCGGACATGTATGCGGAAGCCTTCAGCGCGGCGGTGGATTATCTTGGGACCCGGCCTTTTGTGGACAGGGAAAAAATCGGCGTCATAGGCATCTGCGGAAGCGGGAGCTTCGCCATCAGCGCCGCCAAAATAGATCCGCGTCTGAAGGCTATCGCCACCGTCAGCATGTACGACATGGGGGCCGCCAGCCGTAACGCGTTGAACAAATCGCAGACGCTGGAACAGAGAAAGCAGATCATTGCCGATGCTGCCGAACAGCGCTATGTGGAGTTCACCGGCGGCGAAACCAGGTACACCAGCGGCACGGTTCACGAACTGACCGCAAACTCCACCCCCATTGAGCGGGAATTTTACGAGTTTTACCGCACACCGCGCGGAGAATTTACCCCCCAGGGCGCATCTCCGCTGACCACGACGCACCCCACGTTGAGCAGCAACGTGAAATTCATGAACTTCTATCCGTTCAATGACATCGAAACCATTTCCCCGCGCCCCATGCTGTTCATCACCGGCGATCAGGCGCATTCCAAAGAATTCAGTGAGGATGCCTACAAGCGTGCAGCCGAACCGAAAGAACTGCTTTATGTCAAGGGCGCAGGTCATGTAGACCTGTATGACCGTACAGGCCTCATTCCCTTCGACCGGCTGACAAGTTTCTTTAAAGAAAGCCTGAAATAGTCACGCGACATGATAACCCTTTTCCCGGCAGGCATGATGATGTCCATGCTTGTCGGGAAATGTGAAATTCGCTCTCAGCGTTTCCATGCTTTTTGGAGGTGACTCAGAAATTCCGCAGCGGCCTTTGAAAAAACCTGATGCTTTTTCCAGACAATATCCAGTCCTACCTCCAACCGGGGTTCCAATGGCCTGAAGCACAGCGGTCCTTCCTCGGATGTTCTGATGATCTTGTCCAGGCACAGGGCGTATCCCATCCCCTCTTCCACCATCAGCGAGGCGTTATACAGAAGATTATATGTCGTTACGATATGCAGTTTTTCATAGTTGGTTCCCATCCAGCCGGAAATTTCATTTCTGACCATAGGCTGTCGGGAACAGAGAAGCGGCAGTTCAAGCAAATCTTCAGGTCGTATTGCCTGTTTTTCCGCCAGCGGACTGTCCTTGCGCATCAATACGCCCCAGATGTCCGTCACGGGCAACTTGATGAAATCATACTTTGACAAATCGGCCGGTTCCACAACTATGCCGAAGTCCACAAGACCTCTGTCCAGCCGCTCCGCAACATCCTCCGCATTTCCACTGAACAGATGATAGGAAATATGGGGATGCTTCGCCTGAAGATCACGCGCGGCACGGGCGATCAGCCGCATGGCATCGGTTTCGCCACCTCCTATCCAGACTTCTCCAACGATGTTCTTATCCGCCGCGTTGAACGCGGATTCCGTCTTTTCCACCAGATCGAGAATCTCCTGCGCCCGTTTGCGAAGAAATACGCCTTCCTCCGTCAGCAAGATTCTTCGTTTCCCGCGCAAGAATAATGTTTTTCCAAGTTCTTCCTCAAGATCCATCATTTGTCGGGAGAGCGTGGGCTGGGTAATATGCACGGCTTCCGCCGCCCCGGAGATGGTTTCCTCCCGGGCCACAGCCAAAAAATAGCGAAGAACGCGTAACTCCATAGTGTCTCCTCAGCGCCTGCGACGGCGCGGTTAACCCGGCTTCAGGCCTCGCCGCGGTCGTACTATGAGAGATAGCAAATCAATTCATACCTGTAAAGCATATATAAATATTCAATATAAGTATTAGCTATTTTAAATTCCAAATCCTATAACGATCAACGGGGGGATGCAGGATATGCCTCCACGATGATATAGCCGCAATCAATTATGCCCAAAGAAGCTTTGTCTTATGGAAGTCAGATGTTGAAAGATAAAGTCGCCGTCATCACAGGCTGCAGCTACGGCATGGGGTAGTCCATGGCGGAGTTGTTCGCGGAGGAAGGCGCTTTTGTCGTCCACACGTTTATTTCCGCGGTCCGAAAGGCAAGCCCGTCGATCATGCGTATGCTTGTCTCTGTCTCGCCAGCAGGATGGGATGTCCGCCAAAGGACAAGTGTCGCAGGTGTGCAACGGTGCGTTTCCGTAAGCGTAGGTGAAGAATGCCATGTCATCGATCCGGATATTGATTTCAAGAGGGGCATGAAGTGACACGGCATGGCCTTTGCCCGCTAAAAGTGGAATGGATACTGCCGTTCCGCCAGACTTGGAGTTTGTTTTCATGTTTTTTCCGCACAACCACACTTCTTTGCTTCTGAAGAATGACGTCCTGCACAGCAGGCGCAACATGCTGAAGGGGCTGGCCCTTCTGCTCGCGGCCGGTCCGTTTTCTTTGTTTGCCCGAACGAGCTGTGCGTCATCGGAAAAACACAGGATCCTGATCGCCTATTTTTCCCATACGGGCAATACCCGTGCCGTGGCACGGCAGATTCATTCCCTTGTCGGAGGCGATCTGCTTGAACTGCAAACCACACAGAGCTATCCGACGGATCACGACGACACGGTGCGTCAGGCAGAACAGGAATGCGAA
>CALUTB010000173.1 GCA_944323575.1 uncultured Mailhella sp.
GTTTTTGCCGCCTTCCGCGCTCTTGGGGACGACGTGGCCTGCAGATTCGGCGTTTCAGTCAAGGTGGAAAAGCATATGCAGGAACCTGCCGCCGTCCCCACCCCGGAGCAGAGTGCCGTGGTGACGGGCCTCAAAAAGGCGGTGAAGGAAGTGCTCGGCACGGAGTGCCGTTGCGGAGGCATCGGGGGATCCACCGTGGCCGTCAACTTCCGCGAACGCGGCATTCCCGCCGCCGTGTGGGCACTGATCTTTGAGAACTGCCATACGCCCAATGAGGCGGCACGACTGTCCTTTGCCGTCAGGGAAGCACAGGTATTCGCCTCCATGCTCTTCAACGACTGATCCGGGGACACCATGCGCACGATACAGGTCGTCAATGTCCGTTGGTATAATGCCACGGCGTGGTATGGGGTGACGCTTGCGCACTGTCTTCGGAAAGCGGGCCACGAATCCCTCGTGGCCGGACTTGCCGGAACGCCTCCTCTGGAAAAGGCGAAGGAGCTTGGGCTGCCCGTGGCGGCTCTTCCCTTCAATACGCAGACTCCGGGCGGACTTTTCGGTCTGTGGCGCGGCATGGACGATCTTGTGCGGGACTTCCGGCCCGACATCGTCAACTGTCACAGGGGAGAGGCCTTCATCCTGTGGGCGCTCATGAAGAAGAAGCACGGCTTTGCTCTCGTGCGTACCCGCGGTGATCGCCGTCTTCCCCGCAGCGGAGCGGTCAACCGCTGGCTGCACTGCAGTGCGGCCGACGCCGTGATCTCCACCAATTCGCTCATGACGCGTCATTTCGCCGACGTACTGCACGTTCCGTCCGGGCGGCTTCATACCATACTCGGAGGAGTGGATACGGGCCGTTTTCATGCCGATCCGCAGGCCGGCGCCGCCGTACGGCGGCGGTACGGGTTCAGCGATGACGATGTGGTCATGGGGCTTCTCGGGCGCATGGACGAGGTCAAGGGCATAAAGGAGAGCATTGTAGCGCTTGCCCGGGCAAGGGAGCGTTCTGCCGAGGCGCGCAGAATCCGTTTTCTCGTCATCGGTTTCGATTCAGAGTTCACAACCGAAGATGTGGCACGCTGGACGCGGGAACAGGGACTGGGCGGTCTCGGAGAGGTCGTGACGGTGACGGGGCGGGTATCCTGTCCCGAGGACGTCATCTGCGCGCTCGATTTCGGGATTCTCGCATCTCTGGGATCCGAGGCCATTGCCAGAGCCGCTCTGGAGATCATGGCCTGCGGAGTTCCCCTCATCTCCTCGACCACAGGTGTCATGCCCGATCTTCTTCCCGCCGAATACTGTTTTGAGCCGGGAGACACGCAGATCATGGCCGAACGCATGATTCAGGCACTGGACGTTGCGTGGCGGAACAAACTTGCACAGGTCTGTCTGGACCGTATTCTCAAGGGAGGACTGACACTGGACGATTTTCTCGCCGCCACCATGAAGGTCTATGAAGGCATTCTGCCTGATGGAAACGTGCCGCCCTTTCATGACTGATGTTTCCCGAACGATGCGACAGCGTTTGAAAATGTCGTAAAAGAAAGGCTCGTTCCGGAGTGTCGGAAACGGGCCTTTCTTTTACGGGAGGGAGAGGCACGAGCCTGTCCGTCTGCGTGCCGGAGCATCATTCCACGAACGGGGCGGAGACGGGCGGATAACTTCGTCCCCAGGTATCGGCATGGAGATGATGCGCGTCGTAGCTGTTTTCCTCAAAAAATTCCTGAAGTGGATAGCCGAGAATGATGAGATCGGACGGACGGATCATTCCGGGCAGGGAAAAAGCGTCAAGAAAGGCCTGTTCTCTGGCTTCCACGGGATGGATGCCGCACCAGAGGGAACCGATTCCCACGGCTCTGGCGGCAAGCATGATGTTCTCAGCGGCGGCGGCACAGTCCTGCGGCCAGAAGACGGTCTGCGGTTCGGCGGATGTGTCGCAGCAGATCAGTACGGCCAGTGCTGCTTCCCGTGCCGGGTCGGCCGAAGGATGGAGAGAAGGCAGAGTATTGAGCACATCTTTGTCGCTGATGACGATGAAATGTCTTGTTCGGGCATTTTCCGCGGCAGGAGCTGCGAATGCCGCCCGAAGCAGGATGTTCTGCGTCTTCTCGTCTATAGTGCGCGGAGAGAATCTGCGGATGCTGCGCCGTGTGAAGATGGCGGTAAGAGCGTCGATGTTTTCCATAGTGACTCCTTTTTTCAGCAGCATAGAAAAAAGAAGGCGTACGGGAAGAGGGAAGGAGCATGATACTCATGAATCGCGTGAGAATCATGCTCCTTCTTGGGATTTTCATCCGTGTGCTGAAGAATCGGAGACTTGAGGGATGGACGGCGGCGGCCGGATCGGCGTGTTCCGCCGGGGGCTGTCGGACATCTTTTTCAGAAAAATCAGACAGGGCGTTCAGGATTTTCTTCCCACAGCGTAAGCGCCCGGCAGACTTCTTCGTTGTCTCCGAGTCTGCGTATGGAATGAAGCTCTGTCCATGGTGCGTCCTTTCCAAGAATTTTTTTTTCCGTACCTGCGGGAGGCTCAGCCGATGCGCACAGACATTCCAGTTCTTCTTGGGGAAAACATTCGGCCCTGAAGGTGACGTCCACAAGGCGTGGCGTCAGAGGAACGGCATGTTCTCTGTCCCCGGAGGAGAAGGGCGGAAAGGTTTCCATGAGCCAGGCCATATACCGTGTGTTGTTCACGTGTCCGTTGATGTCCAGGTCATCCCTGCGCACGCGCAGAAGCGCATGGGAAGGATGCTCCGCCCTGAGACGGGGAATGACCCGGCATGCGAAGGGAGGACAGGGACGCGGTTCGGAAGGATACTTCGGAACCAGAGCGGCGGGGAGAGAGCTCAGGGAACGATCGGACAGACGCATGACCGACCATGCGCTTCCACCGCTGACGATGAGTCTGTTTTCTTCGTCATAGACCTCATAGCCCCGGTGGCCGAAGCGGTCGAGAGTGGAAGGCCAGGTATGAATGCGCAGATGTTCTCCTTCCCGTGGAAGTCTGTCCATGCGCAGAACAAGGCGCGTCAGCACCCATGTGACGCCGTGCTGCAGAAGGGCGTTTTCTCCGAAACCGAGGGCTTCGGCGTTTCTTCCTGCGGCTTCCTGAAGCCAGTTTCCCAGAGCCGAGAGCGTGGCGACGCCGTTTTCACCGATTTCTCCGTAGCGGACCGGAAATTCGAGATCCGTTGCACAATCCGCCGTATCCGTATGTTCAGACATGAGCATCTCTTGTCGTCCCGCGGAAGCGTTGCGCTCGTGCGGGGATGAAGGTCATGATTTTTTCAGTAGTTTTTCTTCCATTCCAGACCGACTTCCGTTCGGTTGGAGGAAGCCTTGGCCTGAACCTCGAGGCTCGGCGTGAGT
>CALUTB010000174.1 GCA_944323575.1 uncultured Mailhella sp.
GACGGCATCCTACTCCCGATCTCGTTTCTGTGGCAGGCGCAGAAGTGTTCCGTACCGGAGGCGGTGGCAAAAGACGCGTCGTCCCGGTTCAGGTTCAGCATCCGGGGACGGATCTGCGGGCATACGGGCATGGCTTCCGCACAGCGCGGGGCAAAGGCGCATCCCGTGATTTTTTCGGTGAGGGGCGGCACCGTGCCGGGAATGGAGGTCAGTCTGCGCACGGTGATGTCGGTACGGGGGCAGGCCTTGAGCAGTGCTCTGGTGTACGGATGCGAGGGATGATTGAAAAGTTCTCCGACGGGGGCGTTTTCCACTACGCGACCGGCGTACATCACGGCCACCCTGTCGGCGGTCTGGGCCATCACGCCGAGATCGTGAGTAACGAGCACCACGGCCATGTTGTGCTCCGCGGCGACGCTTCTGATCAGGTCGAGTATCTGGGCCTGCGTGGTCACGTCGAGAGCGGTGGTCGGCTCGTCGGCAAAGAGAAGGCGGGGACTGCAGGCCAGCGTCATGGCGATCATGACGCGCTGGTTCATGCCGCCGGAAAGCTGATGCGGGTATTCATCCATTCGTCTGGCGGAGTCCGCAATGCCCACGCGGCGCAGCAGATCTCTGGCCCTGTCCCGGAGTTCGGCGCGGGGCAGGTCGGGTTCGGCCAGCTTCAGAGCCTCCATGATCTGACTGCCGATGCGGCGTATGGGATCCAGACAGCTTGAAGGATCCTGAAAGATCATGGCAAGGGTTCTTCCCCGCAGACGACGTCGTTCCTGTTCGGGAAGATCGAGAAGCGGGCGACCTTCAAGAGTGACGGAGCCGGTGACGTGGGTGAAGCGTGTCGGCAGAAGCCCCATGACGGCCATGCAGGTGACGCTTTTTCCGGATCCGCTTTCTCCGGCGATGCCGACGATTTCGCCCGGCTGCACGTCGAGATTGACGTCGCTTACCGCACGGACGATACCGCGGGGACTCCAGAAGCGGACTCCGAGATTTCGTATGGAAAGCAGCATGGAATGTACTCGAAACGGCGCGCCCCTTTCGGAGCGCGCCGAGGGAAGAACTTACTTGTCGAAGGTGAGGTTGTAGGGGCGCAGATCCATGT
This sequence comes from uncultured Mailhella sp., assembly GCA_944323575.1. GTDB lineage: Bacteria > Desulfobacterota > Desulfovibrionia > Desulfovibrionales > Desulfovibrionaceae > Mailhella. Next base: position 1,103 of record CALUTB010000174.1, read on the forward strand.
AGTAGAAGCTGTAGGGCTGCCAGTGCACGGACTTCTTCACGCCGTAGCTTTCAAGAGGCTGGTACAGGGTCATGCCGGGGGTTTCATCTTCCCACAGGTCGAGCATCTGGCCGAAGATTTTCTTGCGGGTGGAAGGATCGGAGGTCTGCTCAAGGCTTGCGATGAGCGCGTTGAACTTTTCGGCGGCAGGGCCGGTCCAGGTCTTCCACGAGGCCTGAGGCGCACCGTTTTCGCCCCAGAGCACGGCCAGAGAGCCGAGCGGATCAGGGTAGCGGTTGGAGTTCGACCAGTTGCGGATCATGAGGTCTTCGTTCTTGACGGCCTTCCAGTTTTCAATGACCTGCAGCTGAACGTTCAGGCCTACGGCCTTCCACATTTCCTGCATGATCTGGGCGGCGGCGAGCGCATTCACATAGTAGTTGGCCTGGGTGTGCAGGGTGATGGGTTCGCCTTTGTAACCGGCTTCCTTTACGAGCTCTTTAGCCTTTTCAGGATCAAAGACCTGGCCGGGACGGGAAGGATCGTACATGTCGCCGAATTCGGGGAACTGATGACCGTTGGGCACTACTGCCTTGCCGCCCCAGAGCGCGTCGTTCAGAGCCTTGCGGTCTACGGCAAGGGACAGGGCCTGACGGATTCTCTTGTCCTTGAGGGGGCCGGCGTTGACGTTGAACACAAGCATGTGCGTGTTGGAAAGCACGACGCTGCGCACGTCGATATCCGGGTAGGATTCCAGCGTGGAAAGCTGATCCGGAGGAAGGTTGGCGATGATGTCGAATTCGCCGCTGACCAGACCGCTGATGCGGGCGGCCACTTCCGGCACCATGCGGAAGGTGACGCTGCGAGCCGTCGGTTTACCGCCGTAGTAGTCGTCGTTGGCGTCGAGAATGATGCTTTCACCGGAGCGCAGGCTTCTCAGTTTGTAGGGCCCGGTACCGACGGGGTGACGTCCGAATTCGTCGAATCCCAGTTCTTCATAGGCGCGCTTGTTGACGATCCAGCTGGCCCAGGAGGACAGCCGGTGCTCGAGCAGTGTGTCATTGTACTTCGTATAGATGCGTACGGTGTAGGGATCAACCGCTTCGATGCGGTCGAAAATGGAGAAATAGGCCTTGCCTTCCGGAGCCGGATAGTCGGGTTTCAGCATACGTTCGAAGGTGAAGACCACGTCGGCCGAAGTGAGTTCGTCTCCGTTGTGGAACTTCACGCCCTTGCGAAGATGCAGTTCGATGCCGTTGTTGTCGATGCGCTTCCAGCTCTCGGCCAGTCCCGGCACCAGCTTTGCTGCCGTACCGGAGCCGTCCGCCAGAAAGTCGCGGCGGATGAGCGTATCAAAAATGTTGTAGGTGATGCGGGTCCCCATGTTGGACAGTTCCTTGGAAGGTTCGAGTCCTTCAGGAATTTCTGCCACGGCAACCACGAGATCCGGGCGGGAGTCGGCGGCTGTCGCCGAAATAGGGGCAAAGGTGCACAGCACGGCCGCTACGGCGAATCTCAGCCAGCGGGAAGCGGGAATCATAGTTTCCTCCATAGAACGTTGAAAAAACGTATTCGGAACGGAGAGCGGACCGGAAATTTCCGGCAGAATCCGCATGCCGTTCTTCTGAAGAACGGAGAAAACATAGACGTTTCACTTGAAGCGAGCATGACGCCGTGATGACGGTTTGATGAAGTTTAATAAAAAGTCAAAGAGTTCCAAAAAGGTAGGGAAAACGTTCAGCCTGAGAGCGTGCGGCAACATATGGCATTTCTGTATACGTGCCTCGGCAACGGCATGCCTTCCGGACGTCACGGAAGCTGTCTGACAACGGAAAGTATTCCCGGACATGGTGCCGACAAAGAGATCGCACGATATTCTTATGACAGCGGATCAGATTTTTGGCCGAATCGTTTCCGGAGGGAGGGCCGTAGACTTTCAGCTCTTCCTGAATTTTTTAACCGGAGTAGTTGCGTTCAGGTCTGAAATGCCGGCAACGGAAATGATGGAGAACCGGCGGAGAGATCGCCTTAATTTATGGCGTTTGTCAAAAGACAGATGATGAAAAAGGCACCTGCAGGTTATGTGCAGGTGCCTTTGATTTCACTGGAGCCAGCTTGGAGACTTGAACTCCAGACCTACTGATTACGAATCAGTTGCTCTACCAACTGAGCTAAGCTGGCG
>CALUTB010000175.1 GCA_944323575.1 uncultured Mailhella sp.
GCTTCTGCGTTCCCTTGACGTGTTCACTCCCGAAAAGGGACTGCATACGCTTTCCCCTGAAAGCTGGCAGGCCGGTTACCGGCATTTTTCCCTCGCCTCGCCGTGCGCATGGTACATGAGCGTATCCGCGGTGCTTTCGCTGCGCAGGGCCGCTCCGGGCAGCGTGAGGACCGTCATGAAGGAAAATCTCCTGAACAAGAAGAGCGGTCAGCCCGTGCACGAGCACACGGCAGGCTGCGTGTTTCGGAACCCTGAAGGCCGGTCCGCGGGACGCCTTCTGGATCAGGCGGGCATGAAGGGCAGACGCCGCGGGGCCATGTTCTTCTCTCCCATGCACGCAAACTTTCTCGTCCATGACGTGCGCTGCGGCATTCCCGGCTCCGCCGCGGACGCTCTGTCCCTCATCGAAGAGGCGAAGAGAGCCGTGCGCGAACGTTTCGGCGTCGAGCTTGTCATGGAAGTGAAGGAGTGGGGTCATGGCCCTGACGAACGGTAACCGCTCCCGGCGCAACACCTACACGCAGAAGAGAAAAAGCGCGGCCGATCCGCCGCCGCGGTCGAGAAGGTCCGGCGGCAACCGCAGAAAGAGCGCGGAACCGGCCAGAAAGTCCTCCCGACCCCGGCTGAAGCTTCCGGTCGTGCATGTGAACGGACGCGGCATCGTCCGCGTGCTGCGCTGGACGACGGCACTTGCCATTGTGGCGGTTTTCTTCTACGGCGCGGGCACGGGTCTCATCAAAGCCTACAACTTCTGCACCACGAGCGACTATTTTGCGATCACGGAAATCACCGTCACGGGCAACTCCCAGGTGAAGACCGACGACATTCTCAAGGTGTGCGGTCTGCGCAAGGGAGAAAACAGTCTGCTCGTCAACGTGCACGCCGCCGAACAGAAGCTCGTGGACAATCCGTGGATCGAGAAGGTGTCCATACGACGCGAGCTTCCGGGCACGTTCACCATCAGCATCACGGAGCGTGTGCCGCTGTTCTGCGCGCGCAAGGACAACGCGCTCTACTACGTCAACGCCGGAGGCGAGATCATCGCTCCCGTGACCACCGAAAACTTCCGCTCCCTCCCGGTGCTGGAAATCGGTCCCGGCGGCGACGAGGCCCTGCCCATGGTGGCCGAATTCATCGAAGAATTCCGTCACGCGGGTTTTCCCTTTGACATCTCCCAGATTTCGTGGATACGATTGAGCGCCGGAAGCGGATTCGAACTTTACTGGGAAACCCGCAGACTCCGTCTGAGCATCGGCGTGGAGAACTGGAAGGACAACCTCAAACGCATAGCCTCCGTCGTCACCGACATCGAGAAAAGAAAGGAAACCGTCATGGTCACCAGCATCCGCGCTGCCGACGGACAGGTCTGGATGACCAAGGCAACCGAACAGTAACAATGGTTCCGCCATAAAGCGGCGCAACGCTTTTGGGGCGTCCGCAATGCCGCGCAGCAGACTGGTTATCCGGCAAAAAAATGCTGGACAATTCGTCATTTTTGTGCTGCTTTTTTCAAGTCTATATTTAAACAAGGCATCTCCTGTCACAGGTATGCTCAGGTTACGGGGAGCTTATCAATGCCAAAATCCGAACTCATCGTCGGCCTTGACATAGGGACGACAAAAATCTGCGCCGTTGTCGGCGAACCCTCCGAAAACGGAATAGATATCATCGGGATAGGCACGAGCCCCTCCAACGGCCTGCGCAAGGGCGTGGTAGTCAACATCGATCAGACGGTGCAGTCCATCCGCAAGGCCGTGGAAGAGGCCGAGCTCATGGCCGGCTGCGAGATCAAGTCAGTGTATGCGGGCATTGCCGGCAGCCACATCAAGGGCGTGAACAGTCACGGCGTCATCGCGATCAAGGGCGGCGGCGAAGTGACCCAGCACGACGTGGACCGGGTGCTCGACGCGGCCAAGGCCGTGGCCATTCCCATGGACAGGGAAGTCATCCATATTCTGCCCCAGGGCTACATCGTGGACGAACAGCGCGGCATCGCCAATCCCATCGGCATGTCCGGCGTACGTCTTGAGGCCAACGTGCACATCGTCACGGGCGCCGTCACCTCCGCACAGAACATCGTACGTTCCTGCAACAGGAGCGATCTCGACGTGTCCGACATCGTGCTCGAGTCCCTTGCCTCATCCAAGTCCATCCTCACCGAGGAGGAACGGGAAATCGGCGTGGCCATCGTGGATATCGGCGGCGGCACCAGCGACATAGCCATCTTCACGAACAATGCCATCCGTCATACAGGCGCCGTGGCTCTCGGCGGCAACAATCTCACGAGCGACATCGCCTTCGGCCTGCGCACCTCCATCTCCGCGGCCGACAAGATAAAGATCAAATACGGCTGCGCCCTCACCGAAATGGTCCGCCCCGACGAGACCATCGAAGTGCCCGGCGTGGGCGGACGCCCTTCCCGTACCGTGGAACGCCGCGTCCTTGCCGAAATCTGCGAACCCCGCATGGAAGAAATCCTTGCGCTTGTGTATCAGGAGCTGGAACATTCCGGGCTCAAGCGCCAGCTCGGCGCAGGCGTCGTCCTCACGGGCGGCGCGGCACTCATTCCCGGCTGTGCGGAGCTGGCGGAGGAAATCTTCCAGCTGCCCACCAGACTGGGATATCCCCGCAATGTGGGCGGTCTGAAAGACGTCATCAACAACCCCAAGTTCGCCACGGCCGTGGGTCTGCTTTTCTATGGGGCGGAAAAGGAAAACGAAGAGGCTCCCGTACGTTTCTCGAGCACTCCCTCTTCCGCCGCCGAATCCAGCCTGTTCCACGGAGTGTGGGAACGCATGAAGCGCTGGTTCGGAGACATTCGTTAATTCAGTCGAAATCCCGGAGACATACACTATGGATGACATGGTTCCCGATACGGAACAGGCCGCAAAGATCAAGGTCATAGGTGTCGGCGGCGGCGGCGGAAACGCAGTGCAGAACATGATCAATTCCCGCCTCGAAGGCGTGTCCTTCATCTGCGCCAACACCGACATGCAGGCTCTTTCGCGGTCCCTGGCCGAAGAACATATCCAGCTCGGCAAGGAGCTGACCCGCGGACTCGGCGCCGGCGCCAAGCCGGAAGTCGGTCAGGCCGCCGCCGAGGAAAGCGTGGAGGAGATCCGCAAGGCCATCGACGGCGCCGACATGGTGTTCGTCACCGCCGGTATGGGCGGCGGCACCGGTACGGGCGCCGCTCCCGT
>CALUTB010000176.1 GCA_944323575.1 uncultured Mailhella sp.
GGTGGGGTGGGCTTCGGCGGGTATGTGGAGGTGGGGGTGGGGTATGTCGATGCCGTACTGGGCGGCAAGTTTGTGCACGATGTCGAGATAGCGGTCCTTATCCGGACGGAAGAAGGTGACGGTAAGTCCGAAACGGGCGGAAAGGGACATGAGTTCCTGTCTGGTGTCGCCCTCGTGCAGGTCGCTGCCGGTGCGGTCGTCCCAGCTTTCCTTGATGAGGTGGCGGCGGTTGCTCGTGGCGTAGACCACGAAATTGCCGCTGTGTCCGTTCACGCTTCCTTCAAGGATTGCTTTAAGGGCTGCGAAGTCGTTGTCGTTGCTGCTGAAGCTCAGGTCGTCGATGAACAGGATGAATTTGAGTGGATTGCGGGAAAGTGCCTCGGTGATGTCGGGAATCTGATAGAGCTGATTTTTCTTCACTTCCACAAGGCGCAGCCCCCTGTCGAAGTAGGTGTTGGCTATGGCCTTGACCGTGCTGCTCTTGCCGGTGCCCGCGTCGCCGTAGAGCAGCACGTTGTTGGCGGGCTGTCCGGCCAGCAGGGCTTCGGTATTGGCGATGACCTTCGCCCGTTCCCGTTCGTAGCCGGGGAGCTGTTCGAGTGTCTGGGGATCGGGGTGACGCACGGGGACGAGCTGACCGTCCTTTACGGTGAACATGCGGTACTTGGCGAAGATGCCGTAGCCTCTGGAATGGATGGAGGCGATGCGTTCATGATAGGCACGGGCATAGTCGTTGTGGCCGTTCTTCCAGCGGGGCAGGTAGCCCGAAAAGTCCAGGCTCTCGCGGATGACGCTGCCGTCGAAGGCTCCGAGCTGCTGGAGCAAGGCCAGCTCATGCGTCAGACATTCGGCAAGAAAGGGCGAGACCGGCGTGCTGCCGCAGCTTTGCAGCATATAGATGTTTTCGTCCTCCATGATCAGATTCAGCAGATACGCGCTCAGATCGTCGCCGCGGGCAAAGAGGGCGGCGGCAAAGTCGCAGTAGGCGTCGACGCAGGATGCAGTATCGGAGGTGTCGGCGTCGATCAGGACCTGAAGTCGGGAGATGACGGGATCGGAAAGAATGTTGCGGAACACGACGAGACTGCGGAGCTGAACGCTGAGAAGAGGCAGGGAATGCATGAAATGATCACCTTCGAAAAATTTTCGGCAAGTATAGGGCAGGCGAAAGCTGCATGCAAGTCCGTACCTTTTCCGCGCCGTGCTTTTTTCACGGCGGGCCTGTTCGATGCGACATCCGTTCCCGGAGCCGACGGCGCTCTTGCGCGGAATCGCCTGCTGTGGCACAAGCGGAATGGAACAATGTTTTGCCGAGGAGAAAAACGATGAAGATTGTAGTGCTTGACGGCTATACCCTGCGTGCGGGGCTGGAAAGTCCCTGGCCCGTTTCCGATGCCGGAGACGAGTGGATCTGCCATGACCGCACGTCTGCGGACGAGGTGGTTGAGCGTGCCGCGGGAGCGGAGATCCTTGTGGTGAACAAGGTGGGCATGGATGCCGCGCTCATGGACGAGCTGCCTTCTCTGCGCTGCATTGCGGTCACGGCGGCGGGAACCAACGTCATCGACGGTCGGGCGGCCGGGGAAAGAGGCATCGTGGTGTGCAACACTCCCGCCTACGGCACCGACGCCGTGGCGCAGCACGTGTTCGCGCTGCTTCTGGAACTGTGCCGTCATGCCGCGCTGCATGACGAAAGCGTGCGCCGGGGAGACTGGGGGCGATGCGGAGATTTTTGTTATGCGCTTACGCCGCAGATCGAGCTGACCGGAAAGACGCTGGGCGTCTTCGGCTATGGCAATCTGGGAAGGCGCGTGGCCGGGCTTGCCCATGCCTTCGGCATGAATGTTCTGGCCTGCGCGCACAGACCCGTGTCCGCTCCGGACTACGCCCCGTTTTCCTTTGTGTCGCGCGAGGAGCTGTTCCGTCGTTCGGACGTGATCTCCCTGCACTGCCCGCTTACGGAGGAGACCCGGGGACTCGTGTGCCGGAAAACGCTGGACCTGATGAAGCCGGACGCCATGCTCATCAACACCTCGCGCGGAGCCGTGGTGCACGGCGCCGATGTGGCCGAGGCCCTGCGTGAAGGAAGGCTCGGCGGCTTTGCTGCGGATGTTCTGGAACATGAGCCGCCCGCTGCGGACGATCCGCTGCTTTCCGCGCCGCGTTCCATCATCACGCCTCACATTGCATGGATGACCGACGGTGCAAGACGCAACATCGTATCCATCACGCTCGACAATATCCGCCGCTTCCGGGAAGGGCGTCCGCAGAACGTGGTGAACCTTGCATGGCTGAAGACGGAAAGGCAGTGATGCTGTTGACGTACCGCGCCGGAAGTGTCTGTTCCGTATTTTCGGCGTGGGCGTGTCGTCTTGTCGCGGAAGTCCGTGCTTCGTGAGAGCCTTCCGTCGCGGAGCGTCTGTATCGACGGGCCGCCGCAGAAGGCGCGTTCCGCATGATGGAAGAAAGCCTGCCGTATCCGGCCCGCAGGCCCGGAGAAGGGCATGCAGAACGGGGCGCGCACGAAATGTGCGCGCCCCGTTCGTGTTCCGTGCGCAGTCAGACAGGCTGCGTCCGGTTCAGTTTTCGTCTTCCTCTTCGTCGAGCACGGCGTCGGTCACGAAGTCGAAGGCAACGCGTTCGATGGGAGCCTCCGGCTCAAAGGCAAAGAGGTCGGCAAGGAAGTTTTCCGAAATTTCCCTGTTCTGCTCCTTGGCTTCCGTGATGAGCGTGTTCATGCGGTCGGTATAGGCGCGGATGAGGCGGAACACCTCGGCCACCACGGGACTTTCCGGGGTGGGTTCGTTTTCTTCTCCGCCGCCGCAGCTTGAGTGCTCTTCTTCCACGGAGTCGTCGTAGGCGTCGAGAGCGGCGTTGATTTCCAGTTCGGAAAGAGTGGCGAATTCAGGAAGCGTCTTGATTGTGTTCATGGGAGGACCTGTTTTTTGTGTTTGCGGAACGGGGCGTCTGCCGCCTATTTCCTGGGTTCACTGAGAAGCTTGACCGGATTCAGCATTTCCACCATGCGCTTGTGCGGGATCTTTGCCTGACGGAGAGCCAGATGCAGATCCGTGGTGGTAT
>CALUTB010000177.1 GCA_944323575.1 uncultured Mailhella sp.
CATGATAGAGACCATCAACAAGCTCATCCGCACCTCGCGCTACCTGGTGCAGGAGCTCGGCCGCGATCCCACTCCCGAGGAAATCGCGGAACGCATGGACTATCCCGTGGACAAGGTGAAGAAGGTGCTCAAGATCGCCAAGGAACCCATTTCCCTCGAAACCCCCATCGGCGACGAGGAAGACTCCAGCCTGGGCGACTTCATCGAAGACAAGAAGGCCGTCGCTCCCGCCGAGGAGGTGGTCAACACCAAACTCTCCGAACAGATCGCCTCCGTACTCGCCGACCTCACCCCCCGCGAGGAACAGGTCCTGCGCAAACGTTTCGGCATCGGTGAAAAGTCAGATCACACTCTTGAGGAAGTGGGCAAGCTCTTCAACGTCACCCGTGAACGTATCCGTCAGATCGAAGCCAAGGCCCTGCGCAAACTCCGCCATCCGGTGAGAAGTCAGACACTGCGTTCCTTCTACGAAAACTGATGCGGCGTCCGGAACGCCGCTCTTCCGGAACCGCGACAGCCCTGTCCCACCGTCTGTCTTCTGAAAGAGCGCTTCCCCGCCCTCCCTGCATTCCCGTGCACCATGAGGCCGCCTCCCGGTCCGTTCCGGCAGAGCGGCCTCATGACATACCGGGACCTGCCCGCCACGGCAGCATCCTCATCGTCCTGAAACGCGTCCTGCTGCACTCCGCCTGCCGCACAGCGGTATTTTTCTTCTTTCCTTTTTTCCGGAACAGTCCCTCACTTCAACGCATCTCAATACCATGACACATTATTCCTGCATCGTCGTCGGAGCCGGTCACGCCGGCTGTGAAGCAGCCATGGCTCTCTCCCGTCTGGGTCACGAAGTTCTGGTCATCACCAGCAATGTGGACCGCATAGGGCACCTTTCCTGCAATCCGGCCATAGGCGGTCTGGCCAAAGGGCACCTGGTGCGCGAAATCGACGCCCTCGGCGGATGCATGGGCAGATGGGCCGATGAATCCGGTATTCAGTTCCGCATACTCAATGCCAGCAAGGGACCGGCCGTAAGGGCACGTCGCGCCCAGATCGATCGCGAAACCTACCTTGCCGCCGCCAAACGCGACATGTTCGCACAGAAAGGACTTACCATCTGGCAGGACATGGTTACGGACATTCTTGCGGAAAAAGGCAGGGTGATGGGCGTACGTACCCAGCTCGGCAAGGAATTTTCCGCCGATCACGTGCTGCTCACCACGGGCACCTTCCTCTGCGGACTCGTGCATGTGGGCCTTGTTCACTACAGCGCGGGCCGCTTCGGCGATTCCGCGGCCATGCAGCTTTCCGAATCCCTGCGCTCGCTGGGTCTCACACTCGGCCGTCTGAAAACCGGCACCACGCCGCGCCTCCTGGCCGGCAGCATCAATTTCGATGCCTTGGAAGCGCAGTACGGAGACAATCCGCCGCAGGGATTCAGCTTCAGCGGCCCCGGCCCGGTGCTTCCGCAGGTGCCCTGCTACATCACCTGGACCAACGAGAACACGCACGACATCATCCGTTCCGGCATGGACCGCTCACCGCTCTTCACAGGCGTCATCACCGGTGTGGGAGCGCGCTACTGCCCTTCCGTGGAAGACAAGGTCGCCCGCTTCCCCGAGCGGGAACGCCATCATGTGTTCATTGAGCCGGAAGGGCTGAACCGGCAGGAATACTATGCCAACGGCATTTCCACCAGCCTGCCGCTGGACATTCAGGAAAAGATGGTTCACTCCATCCGCGGTCTTGAGGAAGCAAAAATCGTGCGCCCGGGCTACGCCATCGAATACGATTATGTGAACCCCGTGCAGTTGCGCCCCACCTTTGAAACCCGCAAGGTCGAGGGCCTGTGGCTGGCCGGTCAGATCAACGGCACCTCCGGCTACGAGGAAGCCGCGGCGCAGGGTCTGTGGGCCGCTCTCAACATGGATGCGAAGATCAGAGGCCGCGCCCCCTTCCTGCCCTCCCGCAGCGAGGCCTACATGGCCGTGCTGGCAGACGAGCTGGTGACCAAGGGTACCAACGAACCTTTTCGTATGTTCACCTCCCGCGCAGAATACCGTCTGCTGTTGCGCGAAGACAACGCCGATTCCCGCCTCACTCCGCGCGGCCGCGACATCGGTCTGGTCGGTGACAGCCAGTGGAACACGTTCCGTGAAAGACAGCAGCGCCTGCACTCCCTCATGGACAGTCTCTCCTCCGTGCGCCTCACGCCCGACACCGCCACACAGGCCGCCTTTGCCGACATGGACGAGCCGTGCCCCACGCAGGCCGTCACGCTGGCCGATCTGGGACGACGCCCGCAGCGTCCCCTGCGCAGACTCTCCCGCTTCCTGCCCGAACTGGAAGAGGCTCCGGAAGACATTCTGCAGGAAGCGGAAATCATCCTGCGCTACTCCGGCTATCTGGAACTGCAGGACGAACTCGTGCGCCGCGCCGCAAGACTGGAGTCCGTACGCCTTCCCGAAGACATGGACTATACCGGCATTGCCGGACTTTCCCGGGAAATACAGGAGAAGCTGAACGCCATCCGTCCCCTCACGCTCGGACAGGCCGGACGCATTTCCGGCGTGACTCCGGCGGCTCTCGCATGTCTGGAAATAGAGATGAAAAAACGCGGACTTTTCGCCGCAGTTTCCAACAAACAATAACGTATAGCAATATCAATATATTACTCTATACAATCTTCAGTTTTTTCGAAAAAAATGGAGAAAACCTCATTTTTTTGTTGACAGGAGAGACCATTTTCCATAAACACATACCTGCGCATGGGCAGTTAGCTCAGTTGGTAGAGCATCGCCTTCACACGGCGGGGGTCACAGGTTCAAGTCCTGTACTGCCCACCATGCGAAAGTGGAGCGGTAGTTCAGTTGGTTAGAACGCCGGCCTGTCACGCCGGAGGTCGTGGGTTCAAGTCCCATCCGCTTCGCCACTTCTGTTTAACAGGGTTTTTGCCCACTCCATATTTGGAGCGGTAGTTCAGTTGGTTAGAACGCCGGCCTGTCACGCCGGAGGTCGTGGGTTCAAGTCCCATCCGCTTCGCCATTCAAGGTCCTGCAAACA
>CALUTB010000178.1 GCA_944323575.1 uncultured Mailhella sp.
CGTCAGCTGTCCTCGTCAGTGTCTTTTATAATTTTGATGGCAATCTGTAGAACTAATATTCCAATAGTCAGCCAAGTAGTTGCTTTTATTGCTGACACGAATTATCTCCTTTTTTTTGAGTAAAGTTTGTTGAAGAAGCCTGAACATGGTCGGAGCAAGTTCGTGAATGTCTGTAATAGTTTCAGATATTGGGATTATGCTGCCGATGATAGGCGCGTCAATGCCAATACCTAATACCTCCATTCCCAAATATTGAGCTACCGTTATCGTTTCTTTGGCAGTATCGGGATCATCAGGGTATCCGTCTGTTACTAGCAATATGACTTTACTTTTTTCATGTCGTGTAGAAAGCCTCTCAAGTACATACCACAAGGCTTCGGTCATAGGTGTACTTCCATGAGCTTCTACGGCGAATGAGTTTGTTATACGTTTACCATGTCGAAGTAACGGATAAACTGTGGCCGCAACATCTTCCTCATAGTCAGCAGGGAAAGCAGAAACGCCCACGGAAATGCCCGGAATAGCAGTCAAAGCCAGTGCCACGGAGTAACAAGCAGCGCAAGCAAGGTCTATTCTGCTTGTCATAGAACCGGAGATGTCCAGAAGTATATGGACGGCGGTATCAAGCCCTGTCACAGATTCGTTTTTCAGGAACAGTCTGGGATTATGAACGGCAATTCGGTAGAGACCATGCCCACATAATTTTCCATGCCGTGAAGGACTGGAACGCCGCAATACCTGAGATTGAAGAAGCCCCTGAAGTTTTGTCCGTAAAGCTCTGGATATGGTTTGGGCCTCCATGATAAGTGCATCGGGAAGTTCGTTGGTGGTGAGCTTTCCTTCTACGGCTACGCTCACTCCCTTTTGTTTTTGAGGGGAGTATTGGTTGGAAATGGCGTTGGAGATTTGCTTGGCCATAGACGTTGGCAGGTCGTCTTCCTTTGCCTGTAAGAGTTCATGTAGTGGTTGTTGTGAGTCTCCTGTTTGTGGTACTTGTTGGATTTGTTCTGAGTTATCCTGTACATTTGTCGAGGGGGAGAGTGCTGAGCTTTCGGTAGATTTTTGTTCCTTTTGTGCTTCCTGTTCGATAAGCTGGAGAATTTTCTGAGCAAAATCCAACGAATCTTGAGTGGATCGACATCGGGCCGGAATATCCTGCATGATCGCGTCGATACTGGAGCGTAATCCGGGCCAATGTTTTTCCATGATGTATGCTTCGAGTTCGCAATTACAAACAAGTTCCGGCACATCCCAGGAGCGCAGAGTCAGTAGCACAAAGTTCAGAACAGAAAAGGCCGGAGATTCATTTTCTCCAGCCTTTTCTGTTTCCGTATTTTCCAAGAAGAAATGCCTTATGAGCCATGTAAAATGCTCATGACATCCCGGGTAGCGTTTTATGATTTCATGTTCTACCCGCCAGTCCTCAATAGCATTCCATAGGTGTTTTTCGACCGGTGTAAGCCTTTTTCCTTTCAATACGTCAAGATTCGTATGCCTGATGTGAGCTGCTTCATGGTCAATAAAGCCGTTCACCAGAGGGTACAGAACACCTTCATCATCAACCGGAAGAGGCGGAAGAAAAATCGTATCGCCATTAGTACATGCGGTATCCGATGATCCGATGACAACTTTTACCCCCAGTTTATCGCCAAGCATCGAGGCAACAAGGGGTAGTGCTTTGAAATTTGTGAAGGGCATCATGAGTTCTCTCGTGAAAACTTTTGTAAGATTAGCATAATGAATAGATACGTTTTGAAACGTGACAATTCCAATTTCCGTAGTACATTGCAATCAACAACAAAGCTCTCCTCCTTATATTACTTCCTCTGCAATGCCGACCTGTGTTCTCCCTGTCACAGGTCGGTTTTTCATTACCATAGTCCCAAACTATCGAGGCATGGCGTGGGCGGAGTAAGATTATTTTCAGGGGGGAGAATCAGTACGGGGGCTTCTTGCTGGAATCCCTGTAAAAGTCCATCCAGTACCTCTTCTTTCGGGGTAGCCAGCAGAGCCTGAGTTTGCTGAATGAGAGCTTCCTTATCTTTGAGCAAACAAACAAGTCCCTGAAGTGTTAGCAGCGCGTTACCAGACAGATTTCCACGCTTGGGCATACTTCCGAGGGCGGTGTCGATCATTGATACAGCCGGTTCAACATGAGGGTCGATAAAAGAAAGTCCTGCAAGTTTATTGCGCATCGTTTTCAGGGGAGAAAGAGCTTTGTGCGTGACCTCTGTTTTACCTTCGAAAACTTTCTTCCAAATCTCTGCAGCATCCTTGGCGATTTCTGAAAAAAGCGTACTTCCGAGACCTTCTACCTCTTCATGCAGTCCAGATTCCGTCATGGCCAGATCGCTTTCGAGACCAGCAGCAGGAGACACCCGATAGAGCTGCCAACTGAACCCCATCCTCGAATCTACGTACTCCCTGCTGACCGTTGAATTTTCGATGATGTTGGCCCAGGAAGGATGTCGGGCAATCCAGTCGGCTATGGCAGCATCATACACGTTCAGGAAGGCTTGCTTTTCCATAAAAAATTCATCTCGGATTTCGCATAGGCCCTGGATGATGTCCCCAGCCTTGTCTTCCGGTATCGCCCAGCCCGAAAGAAAACGAACGCCATGCTTATCCAGCAGACTGAACGCACGAGCCTTGAGCTTGGTAAAGACGTTGAGTCTGGCCGGGTCACAGATTTTTTTGGAACCGAGAGATGCCAAATCGTCAGGCGGAAGCTCTACGCCACCGAAGTCTTCAGCGGTGAGCTTCTTTCTGGCCGACCAGAGGGTGATGTTCAAATTCAATGCCAGAATGTTGTCCAACACCTGCAAAGGCGTGTTCAAAACAGGAGTTTCCATAATCTTCTCCATTAGTTACTTATTGAAGGAAAAATTCTCTGGGCCATTTCGTGAAGAGCTGCCCGACTTGTGGTGGACGCCCTGAATCCTAAAGCTCTGTCCAAGGCGTACATGATGGGCGAAATTCCCTGTTTGGAAAGAGGCTGGAA
>CALUTB010000179.1 GCA_944323575.1 uncultured Mailhella sp.
AGCCTCTTCCATGTTCAGATCAGGTTAGTCGACAGGTTATCTTTAATGAGAGGAAAATGCACCTCGATAGATACCTGTCGAGGTGCATTTTGTCTATTCATCTTCCTCCGTATCTTTCACGATTTTTATGGCTATCTGAAGAACCAGAATACCTATCGCAAGCCAAGTCGTCGGTTTGATGGATGAGGCCATGGTCACCTCCGTTTTTCAGTCATTGCGTGTTGAAGAATCCGGAACATAGCCGGAGCCAGTTCGCGGATGTCGGTAATGGTTTCAGCGCAAGGGATTATGCTGCTGATAGCTGGGGCGTCGATGCCGATACCTAACACCTCCATTCCCATTCGTTGCGCTGCTGTTATCGTTTCTTTGGCAGTCTCAGGATCGTCCGGGTAGCCATCCGTCACCACCAATACGACTTTTCGATGTTCTGGTCGTGTCGAAAGCATCCCCAATACCCACCATAAGGCCTCAGTCAAAGGTGTACTTCCATGAGCTTCTGCGGCGAATGAGTTTGCTATACGTTTACCATGGCGCAATAACGGGTAAACTGTGGCCGCAACATCTTCCTTATAATCGGCAGGGAAAGCAGAAACGCCTACGGAGATGCCCGGAATAGCAGCCAAAGCCAGCGTCACAGAGTAACAGGCCGCACCAGCAAGTTCGATGCGGCTTGTCATGGAACCGGAGATGTCCAATAAGATATGGACGGCAGTATCAATTCCTGTGACGGATTCGTTTTGCATGAACAGTCTGGGATCATGGACGGCAATTCGGTAGAGACCATGCCCACATAATTTTCCATGCCGCGAGGGACTGGAACGCCGCAATATTTGGGATTGCAGAAGCCCTTGGAGTTTTGTCCGTAACGCTCTGGATATGGCCTGAGCCTCCATGATAAGCGCATCGGGAAGTTCGGCTGTTAAGAGCTTGCCTGTTACTGCCACGCTCATTCCCTTGTGGTGTTGGGGAGAGCATTGGCCGGAAATCATGTCGGAGAGCTGCTTACCCATAGAGGTTGGCAGCTCTTCTTCTGTTGCTTGTAGAAGTTCTTGAAGCGGTTGTTGTTCGCCTCCTGTTTGTGGCTCTTGTTGGGTTCGTTCTGAGTTTTCCTGTACATTTATCGAGGGGGATAGTACTGAGCTCTCGGGGAATTTCTGTTCCTTCTGGACTTCCTGTTCGATCAGCCGGAGAATATCTTGGGCAAAATCCAGCGAATCCTGCGTAGATCGGCATCGGGCCGGAATATCCCGCATGATCGCGTCAATACTGGAGCGTAATCCGGGCCAGTATTTTTGCATAATGTTTGCTTCGAGTTCGCAATTACGAACCAGCTCAGGCACATCCCAGGAACGCAGCGTCAGGAGCACATAGTTCAGAACAGAAAAGGCCGGGGAGTCATTTTCCCCAGCCTTTTCTTCTGCCGTATCCTTCAAGAAAAAATGCCGTATGAGCCAGATAAAATGCTCTCGACATCCCGGATAACGTTTGATGATTTCATGCTCCACTCTCCAGTCCTCTATGGCATTCCAGAGGTATTTTTCGACAGGGGTAAGCCTCATTCCCGTCAACACGCCAAGGTCCGTATGCCGGATGTGAGCCGCCTCATGGTCAATAAAGCCGCTCACCAGAGGGTACAGAACTCCTTCATTGTCAATAGGAAGAGGCGGAAGGAATATGGTGTCGCCGTTGGTACATGCGGTATCCGAAGAACCGATAACGACTTTGACCCCCAGCTTGTTGCCCAGCATCGAGGCAACAAGCGGCATGGCTTTCATCGTGACTGACATAGAAGCGTCCTTTTTTTACCACAGGCCCAAACTATCGAGGCGTGGGCTGGATGGAATGTAGCTATGCTCAGGCGGGAGATTCAGTACGGGGGCTTCTTGCTGGAACCCCTGCAACAGATCATCCAGTACATTTTCTTCTGCCGGGGTAGCCAGTAACGCCTGTGTCTGCTGAATCAGTGCCTCCTTGTCCTTGAGCAGGCATACGAGGCCCTGAAGCGTAAGAAGCGCGTTTCCAGACAGATTTCCACGCTTGGGCATATTTCCGAGGGCGGTGTCGATCATGGAGACAGCCGGTTCCACATTGGGGTCGATGAAGGAAAGACCGGCGAGCTTATTGCGCATCGTTTTCAGGGGAGACAGAGCCTTGTGCGTGACCTCCGTTTTTCCTTCAAACACCTTCTTCCAAATCTCCGCAGCATCCTTGGCGATTTCGGCAAAAAGCGTACTTCCGAGACCTTCTACCTCTTCATGCAGACCAGATTCCGTCATGGCCAGATCGCTCTCAAGCCCAGCAGCCGGAGAGACGCGATAGAGCTGCCAACTGAACCCCATCCTCGAATCTACGTACTCCCTGCTGACCGTTGAATTTTCGATGATGTTGGCCCAGGAAGGATGTCGGGCTATCCAGTCGGCTATGGTAGCATCGTACACGTTCAGGAAGGTCTGCTTTTCCGTGAAAAACTCATCTCGGATTTCGCATAGGCCCTGGATGATATCTCCGGCCTTGTCTTCCGGTATCGCCCAGCCCGAAAGAAAACGGACGCCATGTTTATCCAGCAGACTGAACGCACGAGCCTTGAGCTTGGTGAAGACGTTGAGTCTGGCAGGGTCACAGATTTTTTTAGAGCCGAGAGAGGCCAAATCATCCGGTGGAAGTTCTACGCCACCAAAGTCTTCAGCGGTGAGCTTCTTTCTGGCCGACCAGAGGGTGATGTTCAAATTCAGTGCCAATATGTTGTCCAAAACCTGCAAAGGTGTGTTCAAAACGGGAGTTTCCATAATCTTCTCCATTGGTTAGTTGCTTATTGAAGGAAAAATCCTCTGAGCCATTTCGTGAAGAGCTGCTCGACTCGTAGTGGACGCCCTGAATCCTAAAGCTCTGTCCAAGGCGTACATGATGGGCGAAATTCCCTGTTTGGAAAGAGGCTGGAA
>CALUTB010000180.1 GCA_944323575.1 uncultured Mailhella sp.
AAAAGGACGACGCTCTCTCCATCATGGGCTTTCAGGAATACGCCGTGCGGCTGAGCTTCGATTCCCTGTTTCAGGGCGTCGACATGGGCCCCGTCAAACCCAAGGAATACACCTGGCAGCGTCTCTACGACTCCCAGAACGAGCGGGAACTGCAGAAAACCGATCCGCGCATGGCCAGAAAAATCGTGGTGGAACGGCATAAGCGTTTCGTCTTTCCCATCTCCTGCGTGATTCTGTGCATCTTCGTCATTCCCATCGCCACGTCCTTCCAGGGACTGAAGCAGCAGACCGGCGTGGTCATGGCTCTCATGCTCTTTCTCTTCTATTACAGTCTGCTCATGCTGGGCATGAGTCTCGGGGAAAGCGGCGATCTTGATCCCGCCATCGGTCTCTGGGTGCCCAATGCGCTCTTTCTGATCCTCGGCATCTACGGCATGCGTCTGGCCGCGCAGGAACGCATTCCCCGCATCACGGAATACTGGAACCGGCGCTCCGGCCGCAAGGGAAAGAAGAAGGAGGACGCGGCATGAGTCTGCTTTTCCGCTACATCTTTCTGCGGCACGCCAGACTGCTGCTGCTCATCATGGGACTCGGCGTGGGCATCTATCTGCTGACCGACATCGTGGAGCGCGTCGACATCTTCATCGAGGCCGGCTCAGGACTGGGACTCGTGCTTCAGTATTTCGGCGTGCGTCTGCCTTCCATCATCGCACAGATCCTCCCCGCCGTGTTCCTTCTCGCCACCGTCGTGACGCTCCATCTCATGGAGCACAGCAGAGAACTCACCGCCCTTCATGCCGGCGGCATCTCCTTTGCCGCCGTGGCCGTCATCCTCGTCATGTGCGGCGTGTTCTGGGGCTGCGTGCAGTTCGCCTGTTCCCAGTTTCTCGGCGTGCAGGGCGAACGCTATTCCCAGCAGATATGGCAGGAGGAGGTTCGCAAGAAGGATCTCAGCGAACGCACCATCTCCGACGTCTGGTTCATGGAAAACGGCTGGACCGTATCCGTGGACACGCTGAAGGCCGACGGCGAGGGAACAGGGTTTTCCGCCTTCCACGTCAGGGACGACGGCGTGGACGTGGACGTCATCGTCCGCGCTCCCCGGGTGAAGGGCAGCGTGAACAGCTGGGTCTTGGCCGACGCCGAACGTACCTATCCCGACGACTACCGCCGCGAGCAGATGACCAGACTGGAACTTCCCCTGCATCAGGATCCGGAACTGTTCTTCTCCACCGAGAGCAACAATCTTCAGCAGCTGCCGCTCTGGCAGCTCGGCGACGCCATCGAACAGCTCGGCGCGGCAGGGTCCAACGTGGACGGCCTGCGCACCGTGTGGCACGGCAAGATTTCCTATGCCGCGTCGCTGATTGTCATGGCGCTGCTCGGTGCCGCCATCGTTTCAAAATTCTCCAACGTCTACATTGCCGTGGGTGTCAGCATGGCGGGAACCTTCATCCTGTATGCGCTGACCATGTTCGGCGAGTCTCTGGGACAGCGCGGCGCCCTGCCTCCGTTCATGGCTGCGTGGGGACCGGACGTGCTTCTGTTCCTCGCGGCTGCGGGACGTCTCTATTATGTGAGCGTGCGGCGATAGGGATTGCGTTTTCTTTGACGGATACAAAAAGGCGGATCGGCTGCGGTGGATCCGCCTTTTCCGCATCCGCAGGCGTTTGCGCTGAGGGCGGGCAGGTCCGCCTTCTGCCTCACGGCTTTGCGTCGGTCGCGGCGTTCCGTTCCCCGACGCGGGAAAGATTTCGGAGAAAAAGGGCAGGCGTTTCCGGCAATGAGCGCCTGCTCCTGTCCGTCGATGCCTCATGCACCGATATCGGGAAAAGAGATCACAGGCAGGGGAGGATCGGCGGGTTCTGCCAGGCGTTTTTCCATCCAGACCATGTCGTACCAGCGGTTGAACTTGAAACCGCAGCGGGGAAATTCTCCCACAGTGTGAAAGCCCATGCGGGTATGGAAGAGAATGCTGGCCAGTGTGAGATGTTCGTCTTCCTGCGGGGGGCGGGCGATGCAGGCATAGAGAATAAGAATGCCCTGTCTTTTGAGCCGCTCTTCCAGCGCCGCATAAAGCCCGGCGCCGAATCCGCGGCCGCGCGCGTTCTGCGCCACATAGATGGATGCTTCGGCGCACCAGTCATAGGCCTTTCGGGGATGAAAGGCCGAGGCGTAGGCATAGCCGAGTATTGCTCCGCCTTTCTCCGCGACCAGCCACGGATAGCGGGTCAGGGTGCGGGTTACGCGGGATTCGAAGTCCTGAAGCGTGGGAACCTCGTATTCAAAGCTGATGGCGGTTTCCCGCACATAGGGCGCGTAGATGTCAAGAAGGGCCGGAACATCGGCCGTGGTTGCGGTGCGGATACGAATATCGTTCATGAGAGCCTGCCAGTTAAGGGATGCTGCAGAAAATGAGGGGGCGGAGATGCGCTTTTGCGGGCAAACCTGTCTTCCCCTTGAAATCTATGACTTTCCGGCTCTTCCCGCCGAGTTATTTTCTATCCGTCAGCTCTATGATGCCTTCGATGTCTCTTCCGCAGTGTTTGCAGACGATGGCTTCCCTGCGGATCAGCTCGGCGCAGTAGGGACAGCGTTTCAAATGGCGGGACGGCGATTCCGCATCATTCAGACAGAGAATGATGATGACGGCGATGATGCCCGGAAACAGACCGTGTACGAACCGCAGAAAGACGCTTCTGTTCTTGCGGGAAGCCGTTGCGGCGCAGATAACGAGACAGACGAACAATACTCGCGATGGGCAGTTCCTGCATGCCGAGGCCAAACATATGTGCCGGTGCGCATACGCGGTGTCGGGCGTATGAGGAATGTTTGCGAGGTATTTTTCAATAAAAGTTTTCGGAAGGAGGAT
>CALUTB010000181.1 GCA_944323575.1 uncultured Mailhella sp.
CGTCAGCTGTCCTCGTCAGTGTCTTTTATAATTTTGATGGCAATCTGTAGAACTAATATTCCAATAGTCAGCCAAGTTGTTGTTTTTATTGTTGACACGAATTATCTCCTTTTTCGAGTAGGGGTTGTTGAAGAAGCCGGAATATAGCCGGAGTCAGTTCGCGGATGTCGGTAATGGTTTCAGCGCAAGGGATTATGCTGCTGATAGCTGGGGCGTCGATGCCGATACCCAGCACGTTCATTCCCATTCGTTGCGCTACTGTTATCGTGTCTTTGGCAGTTTCAGGGTCGTCCGGGTAGCCATCCGTCACCACAAATATGACTTTTCGATGTTCAGGTCGTGTCGAAAGCATCCCCAATACCCACCACAGTGCCTCAGTCAAAGGTGTACTTCCATGAGCTTCTGCGGCGAATGAGTTTGCTATACATTTACCATGGCGCAATAACGGGTAAACTGTGGCTGCAACATCTTCCTTATAATCGGCAGGGAAAGCAGAAACTCCCACGGAGATGCCCGGAATAGCAGCCAAAGCCAGCGCCACAGAGTAACAGGCCGCACCAGCAAGTTCGATGCGGCTTGTCATGGAACCGGAGATGTCCAATAAGATATGGACGGCTGTATCGATTCCTGTGACGGCTTCATTTTTCATGAACAGCCGAGGATCATGGACGGCAATTCGGTAGAGACCATGCCCACATAATTTTCCATGCCTTGAAGGACTGGAACGCCGCAATATTTGAGATTGCAGAAGGCCTTGAAGTTTTGTCCGTAAGGCTCTGGATATGGCCTGAGCCTCCATGATAAGCGTATCGGGAAGTTCGGTTGTTGAGAGCTTGCCTGTTACTGCAACGCTCATTCCCTTTCGTTGCTTAGGGGAGCATTGGCCGGAAATCATGTCGGAGAGCTGCTTACCCATAGAGGGTGGCATCTCTTCTTCTGTTGCTTGTAGAAGTTCTTGAAGCGGTTGTTGTACACCTCCTTTTTGGGGTTCTTGTTGGGGTCGTTCTGAGTTATCCTGTACAGTTATCGAGGGGGATAGTACGGGGCTTTCGGTGGCTTCCTGTTCGATCAGCCGGAGAATGTTCTGGGCAAAATCCAGCGAATCCTGCGTAGATCGGCATCGGGCCGGAATATCCCGCATGATCGCGTCAATACTGGAGCGTAATCCGGGCCAGTATTTTTGCATAATGTTTGCTTCGAGTTCGCAATTACGAACCAGCTCAGGCACATCCCAGGAACGCAGCGTCAGGAGCACATAGTTCAGAACAGAAAAGGCCGGGGAGTCATTTTCCCCAGCCTTTTCTTCTGCCGTATCCTTCAAGAAAAAATGCCGTATGAGCCAGATAAAATGCTCTCGACATCCCGGATAACGTTTGATGATTTCATGCTCCACTCTCCAGTCCTCTATGGCATTCCAGAGGTATTTTTCGACAGGGGTAAGCCTCATTCCCGTCAACACGCCAAGGTCCGTATGCCGGATGTGAGCCGCCTCATGGTCAATAAAGCCGCTCACCAGAGGGTACAGAACTCCTTCATTGTCAATAGGAAGAGGCGGAAGGAATATGGTGTCGCCGTTGGTACATGCGGTATCCGAAGAACCGATAACGACTTTGACCCCCAGCTTGTTGCCCAGCATCGAGGCAACAAGCGGCATGGCTTTCATCGTGACTGACATAGAAGCGTCCTTTTTTTACCACAGGCCCAAACTATCGAGGCGTGGGCTGGATGGAATGTAGCTATGCTCAGGCGGTAGATTCAGTACGGGGGCTTCTTGCTGGAATCCCTGCAACAGATCATCCAGTACGTTTTCTTCTTTCGGGGTGGCCAGTAACGCCTGGGTCTGCTGAATCAGTGCCTCCTTATCCTTGAGCAGGCATACAAGTCCCTGAAGCGTAAGCAGCGCGTTACCAGAGAGATTGCCGCGTTTTGGCATACTTCCGAGGGCAGTGTCGATCATGGAGACAGCCGGTTCCACATTGGGGTCGATGAAGGAAAGACCGGCGAGCTTATTGCGCATCGTTTTCAGGGGAGACAGTGCCTTGTGCGTGACTTCCGTTTTCCCTTCAAATACCTTCTTCCATATTTCCGCAGCATCCTTGGCAATTTCGGAAAAAAGTGTACTTCCGAGACCTTCTACCTCTTCATGCAGACCAGATTCAGTCATGGCCAGATCGCTCTCAAGCCCAGCAGCAGGAGACACCCGATAGAGCTGCCAACTGAACCCCATCCGAGACTCCACATACTCCCTGCTGACCGTTGAATTTTCGATGATGTTGGCCCAGGAAGGATGTCGGGCTATCCAGTCGGCTATGGCAGCATCGTACACGTTCAGGAAGTTCTGCTTTTCCGTGAAAAACTCATCTCGGATTTCGCATAGGCCCTGGATGATGTCCCCAGCCTTGTCTTCCGGTATGGCCCAGCCCGAAAGAAAACGGACGCCATGTTTATCCAGAAGACTGAACGCACGAGCCTTGAGCTTGGTAAAGACGTTGAGTCTGGCCGGGTCGCAAATTTTTTTAGAGCCGAGAGAGGCCAAATCATCCGGTGGAAGTTCTACGCCACCAAAGTCTTCAGCGGTGAGCTTCTTTCTGGCCGACCAAAGCGTAATGTTCAAATTCAGTGCCAGAATATTGTCCAAAACTTGCAAAGGTGTGTTCAGAATAGGAGTTTCCATAATCTTCTCCATCGGTTAGTTGCTTATTGAAGGAAAAATTCTCTGGGCCATTTCGTGAAGAGCTGCCCGACTTGTGGTGGAAGCCCTGAATCCCAAGGCACGATCCAGAGCGTACATGATGGGCGAAATCCCCTGTTTGGAAAGAGGCTGGAATGCGAT
>CALUTB010000182.1 GCA_944323575.1 uncultured Mailhella sp.
GTTGATCCATCTGGGCGGCCGTGATGGGATCAAGACCTGATGTGGGTTCGTCGCAGAAGAGAACGGGAGGTTCGGTGACGATGGCTCTGGCGAGTCCGGCCCGCTTGCGCATACCTCCGGACAACTCTCCGGGATAGTAGTCGGAGAACTTGTCGAGACCGACGAGCGCAAGAGTGCGCATGGCGGCATCGCGCAGCGTTCTGCGGGGAAGACTGGTGTGCTCCACGAGGGGCAGCGCCACGTTTTCCGCCAGAGTGAGGGAACTGATGAGGGCGCCGTCCTGAAAAAGCACGCCGAAGCGACGGCGCATCTTGCGGAACTGCGCTTCGGACATACGGCAGATGTCGCGGCCGCCGAAGCGGATGCTTCCGGCAGAGGGCCTGTTCAGCCCCAGAAGAAGGCGCAGGAGCGTGGTCTTGCCGCAACCTGATTCTCCGAGAATGGTGGTGATGGTTCCCGCGGGAAGCACGGCAGAGAAGTCCTGAAGAACGAGACGCCCTTCATATCCGCCGTCGAGGTGCTCTATGGAAATGTCCCAGACTTGCTGATTCATGCATGCCTCACAGGAGGAAGGAGGTGAGGACATAGTCCGCCATGAGAATGAGCACACAGCTCATGACCACGGCGGAGGTCGTGGCGTTGCCGACCGCCTCGGCGCCCTTGCCGTCGCTTCTTCTGTGGGCGTTGTAGCCCTGGAAGCAGCAGATGAGGATGACGATCACGGCAAAGACGAGAGCCTTGAGAAAGCAGCCCTGCACGTCGTCCATGGTGACGCTGGACTCGATGCCCGAGAAATAGCGGCCCTCATTGAGACCGAGCAGCGCGCAGGCGGAAAGATAACCGCCGAAGATGCCCACGACCGTGAAGATCGCGGTCAGCAGGGGAAAGGTGACCAGGGAGGCGAGAAGCCGGGGCGTGACGAGATAGCCGGTAGGATTGATGTCCATGACCTCAAGGGCGTCTATCTGATCGGAGATGCGCATGACGCCGATTTCCGCGGTCATGGCGGATCCTGCGCGGGCCGTGATCATGACGGCGGTGAGCACGGGAGCCATTTCGCGGATGAGCGTGAGGGCCAGAAGAGAACCGAGCATGCCCTGAGCGCCGAACATGGACATGGCATAGAAAGCCTGAAGTCCCAGCACCAGTCCGGTGAACAGTCCGATGAGCAGAATGACGAACATGGACTTCGCTCCGATGACGTAGATCTGCTGGACGACCTTGCCGAACAGGCGGCGTGAGCGGAATGCCTGCCTGAAACCTTCAAACAGAAACAGCGCCATCTCGCCGAGGCGGTTCAGAAGATTCAGGATGGGCGCAAGAATTTCATTCATAGGGCAACCTGTAACTTCAAAGGATAAGTAGTCGGACGTTAGCCGATTTCATGTCCTTTGGCAATGTATGAGCCGTTCGTCCCGCCGGAGCGCTTGCATGATTTTTCTGCGGAGCGTATGAGGATGCGGTAGCATATCGTTCATTCAGGAGTATGTGATTATGTGTCTTGCCGTTCCCGTACGGGTGGTGGAGGTTCCTGAGGAAGGAAAGGCCCGCGTTCAGGTGGGCAGCGGGGAAAACTACATGGAGATCTCCACGCTTCTTCTGCCCGAGGCCCCCCGACCGGGGGAGTACGTCATCGTGCATGCCGGCTTTGCGCTGCGTTCCCTCGACGCGGCGGAGGCCGAGGAATCTCTCCGAATCTTTCGGCAGATTGCGAAGCTAGGCGCGACCGACGATCGTGATCTTGAAAGCGTTTAGCATATGTCGAAGCTGTCGCGCGGCGCTTTGAAGCGACGCATTCTCCTGCGCGGCCGGCGTCGTTCCGGAGCCGTCCGCCTCCGTTTTTCATGATGCCGTCGTTCGAAGGAACGGCGGCATGCCTTTTCATGATTCCTGCGCCGACGAGTGACGGAAAGGGGGCAGAAGCGCGTCGTCCTTTTTTGCTCCGGTGTCTTTTTATTTCATGAAAAGTCTGAACGGCGCCGTGAGCACCCCGCCGACGAGATCGACGACGCCTGCGCCGATGTTGCCCACCGTGCCCGTGACGGCGCCGAGAAGTCTGTAGGTCACTTTCGGCGAGAAGAGAGAGCCTGTGATGGTGACGGGCATTTCAGGAATGCCCGCCAGCGTGACGG
This sequence comes from uncultured Mailhella sp., assembly GCA_944323575.1. Taxonomy (GTDB): domain Bacteria; phylum Desulfobacterota; class Desulfovibrionia; order Desulfovibrionales; family Desulfovibrionaceae; genus Mailhella. The sequence goes on from CALUTB010000182.1 coordinate 2,133, forward strand.
TGGCTTCGGCATTGATGGTTTCGGCGGCAAGATCCGCAGTGCCTTCTCCTGTGATGGTGAGGGGCGACCCCTTGATGAGAAAGTCCCGGCAGGAGGCTATTCCTTTGTTCAGATGTATGTTCATGGACATGGTCCGGAAATCCGTGTGCGATTCCTTTTGTACGGCGGCGTCGAGGCGTGAGGCGGAGCGCGTGACGATGACGCCGTCGGCAACGTTGAGGGAAAGCGTACCGTTCAGCGTGCGTTTCCAGTCCTCCCAGTTTTTCTGCACGGAGCGCAGAGAGGCGTCGAAGGTGCCGGTGCCGCCGATCAGCGTCTGCTGTTTCCGGTCCTGACTGAATTTCATCATGTCCATGTTCCGCGCACGGATGTCGAGCGACACGTCGGCGGAGCCTGCGTCTTTGGTGAGGGATGCCTGAAAGCGGCCGTCCGCATGACCGCCGCCGGGGAAGACGGCGCTGACGGGGACGGAAAGCGTGCCGTTCTTCTGGGTTACGGGGAGGGAGACCCGGCTGAGAGTGGTCGAAAAGGCGCGAAGCCTTTCCGCGGTCAGATGCAGGTCCAGATCCTGATTTTTCAGGAACGAGAGAGGCAGGGGCGTGGTCGAGTTCCCTGAAGAGGTGCC
>CALUTB010000183.1 GCA_944323575.1 uncultured Mailhella sp.
TCATGTTCGGCCGACTCAAGGATTGGCGCAGAATAGCCATGCGTTATGACCGTTGTGCCCACACGTTCTTTTCGGCCGTTTGTCTCGCTGCCATTGTCATTTTTTATATTTAATGAGTCCTGAACCTAGTACGCAATATCCAGAAGACGGCATTGATGAAGAGGCGATTATCCTTTGCTACACCTCCCCATTGCCACTTTGCCCAGGTAAATGAGGTTCCAATAAGGCCCATGCAGCATCTGAGATGTCATGGCGGCGTTGAGGATTCGCCATAAGCACATCCTTGTAGAATTGATGCGCTTCTTATAACTCAAATCTCGTGTAAACACTACCTAGCACTCTCAAAATCCTTCATCATGGCGATGTAGGAGCCGCCCACGCTGGCGCTCATGGCCTTCTGGACCAGCTTCACGAAAGACTGGAAGTTTGCGGAAGGCCGTTCATTGGTAAACACCTGCGGTTTTTCTCCGGTGTTGCCGTACATGATCTGAGGCCCGCGCAGGTCGGTGTAGTAGTTCCCGTCTTCTCCCTGTTCGACTTCCTGTGGAAGTTTCTCGATGAACACCGGAAATTCCGCCGCCATGTTCTGAGCAAGAAGCTCGTAGTTTATGGCGTCATTCAGGGGGCGGAACAGACCGATGGAGTTGGCCAGGATGCTTCTGCCTCGTATCTGTTCGCTGTCCTTGTAGATGAAAAGGTGGAAAATGCCGGGTCTGCCCGCACGCATGGCCGGAATGGTCGAGAAGGACGCCGTGCCGTCTCCATCCTAAAGATAAGACTTTCCCATGCTTTTCGGAGACGCGATGTAGTACGCCACCGGTCGGCCTCAGGTGTTCATGCGTATGCCGTCTTTCACGGCGTCATCCGCTTCCATGGAAGAAGGCGTGCGCAGGCGCGTGGGCGTTACGTCCTGAATGGACAGAGAAAACGAAAGACCGCGCTGCTTTCTTTCCGACTCCGGCAGCATAACGGGGAGATGCAGTATCTCGCCGTAAATCATCATGGTACGCAGTCCCAGGAACTGAAGCTGCTCGAAAGTCTGCTGGCCGCGCACGTCGGCATGGGTGCTCCATTTCCATCACAGCCATTTCATACGGCGACCGATTGCAAGAGCCTGTTCCCGACTGATGCCGAGCTCCTCGAAAGGAATCTGTGCGTGGGGTTTCAATCCTACGCCCACGGCGTTCTGGGTAATGGACGAAAGGATGGACTCCGCCGCCCAGTCGTTTTCCGCAAGATCCGCCGCACGGCGCTGCATGGTGATCCGTTCACGGGTATCATCATGTTCACCGTATACCTGCGGGCCGAGCCAGCTGCCCATGGCGCCGCGCCTTGCCCCGGCGTCGGAACTGGCGTGAGACATTCTGCGGGAAGTGGTGACGGGTTTTCCGTACTGATCGAGTATCGCTATCACTCCCTCCCTATCTGCGGATGATCGGCCGGACCAGAATCCGGGAAGAGCGTTTTTCAGCAGCAGCAAGCAGATCGGCCAACTAGGAGAGATGTTCCCGGATAGCCGGAAGGTCCTGCCGCGTAAGGGTACGTCCGTCGATGGTGTAGGACTTGCCCGTCGCGCAGGCGGTGAGAGCCTTCTTCCAAAGGTTTATCTCGGCATGAAGATCTTCTTTCGTATAAACACTGCTTATGCCTGCATTATGGGATTATAATAATTTATATTTCAATTAAAAAAATAATTTTATTATAAAAAATATAAATAATTTGGCAAAAATATATGTAATTTTTATTATTAAAATATTTTAACATGTAAAATTTACAGTGTTTTATAAAATAGTTACAGTGTATTTTTTTATTTTAACGTGTGTAAATAAATATGTACTATTTATTAATAAAAATATTCTGTAAATACAGCGTGTTGCAACAATATGCCAAGCGTACAAATTTCTTGCCATTCGAAAAAATACTTATTGTTACATTAACATATTGATATTATTATTTATTTTGCCATATAAGAAATAAATATGAAGAATATGAAAAAATACAGTATAAAAAATGTTATATCAATAATAATAATATGTTATCACTATAATATTATCATAACCAAACATTTTATTAACATTTTTCATCACTTGCTGCTGTACGGTGTCTTTGTGGAAAAAGAGGGATTTTCCACGAAGGTTCTCTACCTATTTTCAGAGGAATGTTTACCATGAAAAAGCTTACCACTCTTCTGTTGGCTGCTGGCATGATCTTTGCCGCGTCCGCCCCTGCTTCCGCTGTTGACGTGAAGATGGACGGCCAGTACCTGTTCAACTTCATCACTGGTGAACGCGCCGGCACCGGCCAGAACTTCGATAGCGCTGGTCAGCGTCTGCGTCTCGGCATGACTCTGACTGCCAATGAAAATCTGTCCGGCTACTTCCAGGTTCAGGTCGGTACCTCTCCTGACAGCACTGGTACTTACGATTGGGGCTCTGATCCTTCCGGCAACAGCACCGCGATCGGTATGCGCCAGGCCTACATCGACTGGGTTATCCCCCAGACTGCCGTCCAGGTTCGCATGGGCCGCCAGCTCATCGGTCTGCCTGAAGATGCCTTCGGCAAGAGCGCTGTCATGCAGTCCGGCTGGCAGGGCCGTGACGGTATCTCTATTGTCGCTCCTGTGACCGACTGGCTGGACGTGAGCGCTTTCTGGCTGCGCGGTGCCTAGGCTCAGGACTCATTAATTGCCAAAAGGGTAAAAAGTTCTTATTGTCGGCATAGGGAGGATGCCATGAAGGAA
>CALUTB010000184.1 GCA_944323575.1 uncultured Mailhella sp.
GGGGAGCTTCTGGCGGATAGAGGCCATGATGCCGACTGGTTTCGTCATGCCTTGTCCCGTAAAGGAATCACGCCGTGCATTCCCGGCAGACACAGCCGAAAAACTCCGGTGGTCTATGACAAGGAGGTTTATAAGCAGCGGCACAAGATAGAAATCATGTTCGGCCGACTCAAGGATTGGCGCAGAATAGCCATGCGTTATGACCGTTGTGCCCACACATTCTTTTCGGCCATTTGTCTCGCTGCCATTGTCATCTTTTATATTTAATGAGTCCTAAACCTAGAATATGCAACATGGATCTTCTTGCATCGGCCTTCACCGTCGCCCTCTTCTGCATCCTCCTTTTTGTCGCCTTCCATATTTTCCCCCTTCCCATCAACATCGGTACCTCCAAAAATCTGCCAGACGATGCCATGCGATGGATCCGCATATTGACCTGGTGTGGTCTGTTCACGGGAGGACTATGGTTCGTAGCGTTTTTCCTCGCCTTAACAGGGAAAACTTCCCACAGGTAACGGAAGAACAACCATTCGGACGCCTTCCTTACTTGCCCACTCCCTCTCCATACAGAGGCCATTCCGGCAGATCAGAGTACCGTTACCCTCACTCCTTGCGGGAACATCTCCAGCCATCGCCGTTCTCTCCGCCGGTCAGATGGAAAGTCTTTGAGAAGCTACCCCTGCCGCATCCCCTTTTCGTTTCATCTGCCACTTCCTTCTTGCCATGTCGCTGCCTTACCGATACAAACAGAGGTCGGAGGAGTATATCATGATAGCCAAAGCCCGTGCCGACCAGCTTGTCTTTGATCAGGGACTTGCCGAAAGCAAGGAACAGGCCCGTCGTCTCATTATGGCGGGCAAAGTATCTCTGGCCGCGGACGAGGAACATCCCGAACGCATGCCCGAACTCGTACAGAAGCCTGGGCATCCCTACAAGATCACTACACGGTTTCAGCTGGTAGGCATGGAACGCTTCGTCAGCCGCGGAGCCTACAAGTTACTTACCGCGCTCGAGCACTATCATATTGATGTGACCGATTTCATCTGCCTCGATGCAGGAGCTTCCACCGGCGGCTTCACCGACTGCCTTCTCCAGCACGGGGCCAAACGCGTCTATGCCGTGGACGTAGGTCATGCTCAGCTGCATGAGAAACTGCGCGCCGACTCCCGGGTCATCTCCAAAGAAGGAGTCAATCTGCGTACCGCTCCGCAGGATACCGTTCCGGAACCCATAGACATGATCGTAGCTGACGTTTCCTTTATCTCTCTGACCATGGTCCTTCCCCATTGTCTTCGCTGGCTGAAGGATGGCGGCATTGCCGTAGGACTCATCAAGCCGCAGTTCGAAGTAGGTCCCGGCCAGACCGTGAAAGGTGTCGTCCGTGACGAAGCCGTTCGACAGAAAACCGTGGACAGAGTGCTTGCCTTCATGAAAAATGAAGGACTGCACTGTCTTGGAGTGATCCCCGCGGCCATCAAGGGGCCTAAGGGAAATCAGGAATTTCTCGCCTACTGGCGTAAGGACGCATCTCTGGAAATCTGATACGGAATACCCGGAAAGGAATCTCATGACTGATCTTGTCAACCTGCACCCGAAACGGATTCTCGTCTGTCAGCAACGTCAGATCGGCGATGTACTGCTTGCCACTCCCGTGTTTGAACTTCTGAGAAAACGCTTTCCCGAAGCCCAACTCCACATATTCACGGAAAAAAAATGTGAACCTCTGCTGAGACATAATCCTTTTATCGATGCCTTTCATCTCATCGACAGAAAAGACGGATTCTTCCGGCAGCTCGCCTTCTATCGAAAAGTTGCTCTCCACGGATTTGATCTTGTCATTGATCTGCAGCAGCTGCCCCGTTGCCGGATGATGACGCTCATGAGTCACGCTCCTGTCCGTCTTTCCTTTCCGGCCACAGTACTCTCAAAATACCTCTATAATGTTCTTGTCCTGCCGGAAGAAGGTTACGCCTCCCAAACCAAGGCATCCCTTCTGCGTCCCTTCAACATTTCATGGCACGGAGAAGCTCCCCGTATCTTTTTGACGGATGAAGAACAAAAGCAGGCGCGGGAGCTTCTTTCGTCCTGCGGCCTTCGTCCCGGTCAGAGGCTCATCGTCATCGACTCCACTCATCGCCGTCCTGCAAAACGCTGGCCAGCGGAACGTTTTGCCGCACTCATGAAGCTGATGCTGAACAGGGATTCTTCCTTCCGCTTTCTTCTGATGCGCGGCCCAGGGGAAGAAAAAGACATCGAAAAGCTGTATACCCTGTGTTTGAACGCCAGCATTCCACCTGATGCTCTTCTTGTGCCGGAACCTCTGCCCGACATACGTTTGTCCGCGGCATGCATGGCTGAGGCGGAACTGCACATAGGAAACTGCTCCTCCCCCAGACACATGGCGACAGCTCTGGGAATCCCCAGTCTCGTCATCCCGGGTGCATCAGGAACCGCATGGAAATATCCTTCGCCCATGCACAGTGAGCTCCGTCCCGATCTCCCCTGTCAGCTCTGCTCCAGAAACGAATGCGAAGACCCGCAATGTCTTCTTCAGGTCACACCGGAAGAAGCTCTGAACGAAGCGTGGAAACTTCTTGAGATGGCCCGGTCACAAAAAAACAAGGGGCTGTCCTAGCTAAGACTAGTGTTTAGCTTGTTTTACCCAATAAGTTAGCTGAGTTAGAAGTTG
>CALUTB010000185.1 GCA_944323575.1 uncultured Mailhella sp.
CTGCTCGTCCCCCTACGCCATGGCCGAACTTCTGAAGCTGAAGGACCGCTTCGACATCGCATTCGCCTGCGATCCCGACTCCGACCGTCACGGCATCGTCACGCCCGAAGGCCTCATGAATCCGAACCATTACCTGTCCGTGGTCGTGGACTTCCTCATCCGCGACAGCAAGGACGGCTTCCGCAAGAACTGGCGTCCCGACGCCATGATCGGCAAGACCGTAGTCACAAGCTCCATGCTCAACCGCGTGGCCGAGTCCCACGGACGAAAGGTCATGGAAGTGCCCGTGGGCTTCAAGTGGTTCGTGCCCGGTCTGCACTCGGGAACCTACTGCCTCGGCTGCGAGGAGAGCGCCGGAGCCTCCTTCCTGCGCGCCGACCGCCTGCCCTGGAGCACCGACAAGGACGGCCTCATTCTCTGCCTGCTCGCCGCGGAGATCACCGCCAAGACCGGCAAGACTCCCGCCGTGCTCTACCATGAGCTCGAAGAGAAGTTCGGCGCGCCCGTGTACCGCCGCATCGACTCTCCCATGACGCCGGAAATGAAGGCCGCCTTCAAGATCATCTCCCCCGACGACGTAACCATGAAGGATCTTGCCGGTTCCCCGGTCAGGGCCGTGCTCACCAGAGTGCCCGGCAACAACGCGCCCTTCGGCGGCCTGAAGATCGTCACCGACGACGGCTGGTTCGCCGTGCGGCCCTCCGGCACCGAACCCATCTACAAGCTGTACATGGAAGACTTCAAGGGTGAAGAACACTTCCTGAAAATGCAGGAGGAAGCCCAGTCCTTCCTGGCCGGTCTGGCCAGAGCCTGATCTCCCCTTCCCCCTTTCTGCACAGGGCGCGGCTGCGGCCGCGCCTTTTTTCGTTCCCCGCAGACAACGCCCTCCCTCCTCCCGTCCGCTCCACGCCCGCGCTGTGCCCATGTCGTCCTCAAGCCGACGGAACCGCAAATCGGCCGAGCAAAGGATCATCGCCCGTCATCGAAGCAGCGCAGCCTCTGCTCCCCCGTGAATCCTGTTCCGTCCCAAACACCTGACGGCATGGTCATGCAACGAAGCGCCGGAGCAGCGGATGAGAGGCATGAGCAAACCTTTTTCATATCTAATGTCACCTGTCATATGTTTCATAAACTTGTCATATCACGTAGCATCAACACAGTACAAGATCATTTTCCATTTCAGTACAATACTGATACATACAAAATACTGACTACAACTTTCCAATTTTATCGCCATTCCTTTGTTGATAACCGTCTTTAACATTTTCTTTTCAATGCATGAACGAAGATATATCGAGCAACGTTATTATTAATTTCTTTTTTCACAATACATATTTTTTCTTGTGCACCCATATTTTCCCATGATAATGTAGACGCTCTCAGCCGCCCAGACATGAGACAACCGGGATCCGGAACTGCCTTTTTCCAAGGGAACGCCCCGTGTTCTCCCACGGCTCGAACGACATGCGCGGAAGCGGCGCTTCCGTCGCAGCCATCACGGACGGACCCTCCGTCCGGAACGTCACTGTGGAGTCAGTCATGCCCGTCAGCAGATCAACCATGCTCGCCAAGCTCAACGATGCCTACGCCGTCTATTTCGACGTCATGCCCGTTGACGAGGAGACGCCGCATCTTGCCGCCGGCTACGCCTTCCACTCCGTGGACGAGTGCTTCGTTCTGTCGAAGAAGGTCAAGCTCTGGCGCGCTGAAATCAACGAATTCGTGTATGTGTTTTCCGTTCCCGAACTGAGTGCGGACATCTTCGACCTGTGCCGGGGGAAGGCTCTTGAGCTGGGCATGGACCGCATCCGTCCTCACATCGAACACCGATCGTCCTTCATCACCGTTCTCTTCATCTGCGACAGCGTCGCAGACGAGGCGGCAAGGCTCGTGCGCAGGACACGGCATCACAAGGACTTTCTGTTCTCACTCCACGGCTGGATGGACTTTCGCACCGCCGCCCTGGATCTCTCCACCGGAACCGTCACGGTCAATGCGGCGGGGCGGGAACTTGCGGACTTCATACGCGGAAATCTGGCAAAGTGCCAACTCATCTGAGGAGGATTTGAATGAGTTCCGTTGTCATTCTCATTGGCGGATTCGTCTGCCTCATCGCAGGCTACATCTTTTACGGATCCTGGCTCTCCAGGCAGTGGGGCGTGGACGACTCCAGACCCACTCCGGCCATCACCATGCAGGACGGCGTGGACTATGTGCCCGCCAAGACGCCCGTGCTCTTCGGCCATCACTTTTCTTCCATCGCCGGCGCCGGTCCCATCAACGGTCCCATCCAGGCCGCCTTCTTCGGATGGCTGCCCTGCCTGCTGTGGATCATCGTCGGCGGCATTTTCTTCGGCGCCGTCCATGACTACGGCGCACTGTTCGCATCCATCCGCCACAAGGGCGCATCCATAGGCGAGGTCATTTCCCAGAACATCGGCGTGCGCGCCAAACGTCTGTTCATCGTGTTCGCCTACCTCGCCCTGCTGCTCGTCATCGCCGCCTTCGCCTCCATCGTGGCCGGCACCTTCAACGGCTTCGCTCCCGACGGCTCCCACATCGAGGCCAACGGCTCCACCGCCACCATCTCC
>CALUTB010000186.1 GCA_944323575.1 uncultured Mailhella sp.
CCTCTCGTGCAGCGGGAAGTCAAAGACCCCGAACTGCGTGCTCGCAACGTCATGGAGGACTGATGAAAAACTTCCGTGCCGCCTTCCGCGCGGCGAGAACGCTCCCGGACGCGCAGGCGGAAGCTGCGCTGCGCGATCTTCTGAAACAATATCCCGCCCTTTTGCCCGAAGACGAAGGCAATCTCCGCTACTCGCTGGGTGTCGTTCTGTTCCATCAGGGAAAAAACGACGAGGCCCGAAAGGAAACGGAACAGGCATGCCGCCTGCTGGAACCTCTGCCCGGAGCGGCTTCCGCTCTGGCGCTGACGGCGCTCGCCCGCATGGAGCTCTCCTGCGGTGACACGCAGAAAAGCGTCGAGGTCGGAAGGAATGCTCTGGTGCTTCTGCATAGCCGGCTTTCCGGGGATGATCCGCGTCTTGCGCCCTCGCTGTTCTCCCTTTCGTTCGGCGAATACGAAGCCAAAAATCTGCCCGAAGCCGAAGCGCTCTGTCTGGAGGCAAAAGCTCTCTGGGAAAAGCAGAAGGGGCCGGAAAGTCTCGAGGTTTCCACCAGTCTGAACAATCTCGGCCGTATTTACGAGGAAATGGGCTGCCCTGAAGAAGGCATAGCCCATCATCGTGCGGCCCTCGCCATTCGGCGCAGTGTGCTCGGCGATCACCCGGAAACCGCCTTCTCCATGGGCAATCTCGGAACGGCGCTCGCCGCTGCCGGGAACTGGCGGGATGCCGCCGAGATGCTGGAAGAAGCCATAGCCTGCTATGCCCGCTGCGGACATACCACAGGCAACGATATCGAGGGCTACCGCCGCAATCTGAACGTATGCAGAAGCGCACTCGCCCGGGAAAATTCATAAGGAGACAGAGTCATGGATCTTGAAGAAAAAAAAGAAGCTCTCATCAATGAAATCGTGGAACGGGAACTGGCCATGTTTCTCGCCACTCCCAACGAAGGCGGCCCCAGCGTCTGCCAGACAAGGCCGCAGTCCTTCCGCATGATGCGCCGCATGACCCATAGCACGCATGACATTTCCACGCTGGAATCCTATCTCGACGACCTGAAGTGTGCTGCGGCCGAAGGCAGAAACTTTATGATCGAAAAATACGCCCGCATGGACAACCGCCTGCCTCCACTGTCTCAGAACCCGCTGCTGGATAAAATCACCGACGCCGAATGTGCCTTCCTGCGCGAGGCTTCCGCCCGCTATCCGCATGCCATCAAAACCAGAGGCGGCATGATGTTCCGCAACTACTGCCGCTGCGAACTGGAACCCCTTTCCGACCGGACGCTGGAACTCTATGCCGCGGAAATCGACCGGGCCGTCAAGGAAGGCCGCAATCTGGCGGAAGCTCGCTACGACCGACTGTGGAACATGCTCGGCGAAGTTTCGCTGGCCGCCTACGACGCCAAGCTGGCCGCCAAAAGCTGACACCGGGGCTGAGCACGCCTTGCCATGAGGTGGAAGTTGCGGAAGTCCGAAAGCCGGATGCGCTCATGAAAGGCCGGTTCCTCCGCCTCAAAGCGGCCCTAGCTCCGCCTCAGCCCCTCGCGGCCGTTGTGGGTTCGGACTCTCTGCAGGCCCTGCTCCACAGGCGGATCGAGCAGCAGCGTGCGCTCCGACCAGAGTCCTCCCGTGGCGTAGTCGTTGAGTTCCTGAAGTCTGTCCGTATCGATGTCCTTGCTGTAGTCCTGATAGGCGATGGTGGAATCGGCATAGCGGTCGCACAGCACCCATTCGTCGCGCTCCAGCGCGGAACGTATGATTTCGGCCACGTGCTGCGCGCGGTCGGCAGAAAAAGGAACAGTTCGGCCGGCTGTCCAAGGAACTCGACACATCGAGAAACAGCGACCGCAGCTTTGTGCCGAGACCGCAGCCGCCGGATTCGCAAGTGCGCAGGAAGGGCATGCGGCGACTTTCGAATTCCCGCACGAGCAGATTCATGAGCGAACTTTTCCCCCACCCTCCACGCTTTCTACAGTAACGAACACGGTCTTTCCTCCTGACGTGCTTCCTTCTTCTCCTGCCTGGACGTTCTGACGGTTTCCGGCTGAGCTGACGTACGCATGGGGGTGGCAGACACTGCGTCCGAGCAACGTCTGATAGGGACTCCAGACCATGTCTTACTCTCTTTCGGAAGGCGGCAGAAGGCCCCGGCACTGCGCAAGTTTTGCGTCGATGTTGTCCGCGTTGTGCAGCACGAAGGTTTCCGGCTTGGCGGGCTCGCGGGCCGCCCTGAACTCCGACTCGCCGTGATGGCTGGCGATGAGATGCTTGAAGTGCATGACAAATTCCGGCTCGAACCCCGACTTGCAGAGATATGGCTCAAGCATAACGAGCCCCTGCACGATGTGCCCGAGCAGACACCCTTTATCGATGTATTCCGTTATCAGAACGCCGTTCATTTCATCACTCTCGTCTATGTCGTGCAGAAGCGCGGCGGCAAGCAGCGTCTGGCGGTCTAGGCTCAGGACTCCTTAATTGTCAAAAGGATAAGAAGTTCTTATTGTCGGCATAGGGAGGATGCCATGAAGGAACTTTTTTATCTTTCTCATGAACAGA
>CALUTB010000187.1 GCA_944323575.1 uncultured Mailhella sp.
CCTTCTTCCTTCACAAAGCCCACGGCCGCATTGCCCACGAACACCGTGGCCGTGTCCTCGCCGTTGATGGTGACGGTGATTTGCTGTGTGTCGTACGCGCCCTTGTCGTCCCGCACCACCACATGGAAGGTGAGGTAGTGTTTCTCGCCGTCGCGCAGCGCGGTGGCAAGGTCGCTTTCCGTATCAAGGTAGAAGGTGTAGTCGCCGGTTGCGGAATTTATCTTGAGCGTCCCCCAGCCTTCTATGGTGACGCTGTCCGTCATGGTCAGGGTGCCGTCGGCGTTCTGAACCGGGTTGCCGTAGGCGTCCTGAACCAGCAGGCCGTAGGTGAGCGTATCGGCATGGGCTCCGCCTGCGGCGGCGGTATCGGCGTCGGTGGCCGTCACCTTGCCGGAAACGCTGGCCCCGCTTCCTGCAACGATGTCCCCGTTTTCGTCAACGATGGACCCGCTTTCGTTTATGCTCAAATTCTGAGCGGCGGAGATGACCGGCGCATCGTTGGTGGCAACAATGGTGATGGTGACGGAAGCATTCGTCGCACTTGTCGAGCCGTGGGAGTCCATGGAGCCGAAGTTGACGGTAAAGGAGAAGCTGCTCCCTTCCGCATATTTCGTCAGGGGGTTGTTTCCCGCTTTGTTCAGCTCAAAGGTGTATTCACCCGTAGCGGAGTTCAGCTCAAGCGTGCCCGCGACCTTGCCGTCCAACATGACGGTAAGGGTGTCTTTCGCTCCATCCACGGTACAGGTGAGCTTGCCCGTATTTGTCTTCTCCCCGGCGGAAGCAATGAAGAACGTCGTGCTGTCCCCGGCGTCGGCATCGTCGCCGGATACCGTGCCGGTAAGGGGACTGTCGGGCCCGTAGGCATCGTTCTCATCGGAATTGAGAATGTTCTCACCGTTCGTGGACACCGCATCGTCCTCATCGTCCGCATCGTTATCCTGCTCACGGCCCACGCCGGAGCCGTAGATGACCGTTGCGTCAGGCTTGACGGAAACCGTCGGCCTGTCGTTGGTGCCCGTGATGGTGAGCTCCACCTGACTGGTTGCTACACCTGCCGTGAAATCCAGCTTGATTTCGACTTCATCCCCCTGATCCAGCTGGTCGAGGAATCTGCTGTTGTCGGTGGCAGTGCTGTTGTTCTTATTATTCGGATCGAGGGTGAAGTTGTAGGCGACATCGCCGCTTTCTCTGTAAAGCTCCAGCTTGCCCACCACATCGTCATGGACGGTGAGTTCCGTACTCCACGAAAAACTCCACGTTCCGTCGCTGTTCTCCGCGGCCACAAGGTAGAGCACCGTTGAGGAGCTTCCCACAATGCCTACCGTGACGTTTGACGCGGACGCAATCGAGCCCACCGAGCTGGTTCCATCTATGGTCAGCGTTACAGTGTCGTTGACGTCGGCGTCGGTGAAGAGAACGTTGTTCTCCCCTTCCGCATCCGTGGGAGTGCCGTTTTGCGTGGGCACATGCTTATTGGGATCGGTGCCGGGATAGCCAAGGCTCTTATCATCGCCCACCACGCCTTCTTCGCGGAGATTCTGGGAAATGTCCGCGCCGCCGGTAATGCCGTTGTCCTCATCGCGCAGGGTGATGGTGATGTTCTGCTCGCTCCATGAGCCGTGCTTGTCCTGCACCTTTACCGTAAAGGTTTCGGTGACGTATTCATCGCGGCCTATCTTGGAAGTGTCCGTCGGCGTGTAGGTATAGGAGCCGTCGGCGTACACCTTCAGCGTGCCGTAGGAGGTGGTCACCTGCGTGAAGTTACCGTCGTTGTCGCTGCCGGAGGTAACCTTAATCTGACTGCTGACAAGGTTGTTGTAGTTGAAACCGGGGCCGTAAGAATCATAGCCGTTCGCATCGACCGTACCCGCATCGGATGAGGTAAGCCCGGTTACGGTGAAGGTCAGGCCATTCTTGTCGGCCTCGTCGCTTCCTGCGCCGTTGTCGGCGTCGGCATCCGTGGCTGTGAGCGTGCCGGAAACCGTGGACGACACGCCTTCCACGCCGGAGCCTGTCTCACCATCGTTCTTCCAGTCCGTCACCACGATGTCGCCCACACTGTTGGCCGCCGTGGTAAACACCGGCTTGTCGTTGGTACCCTGGATATGGATGGTCAAGTTCCCGCTCGAGGAATACTTGTCGGCGTCCGTGGCCGTGAGGTTGAGGGTAATGTCGAACGACTCCCCTTCCTTCAGGGAATCCACAAGGGCGGAGCCTTCGTTCAGCGTGAAGTCCCAGCTTCCCTCCTCCTTTCCAGCGGAAAAGTCCAGCGTGAGCGTGCCGTAGTAGTCTTCGCCCTCCTCGAGCTCGGTCGCGGTCACAAGCACCCCGTCCTCATTCAAATACAGGGTGAGCGTGTCGCCGCCTGCAGTTTCCCCGCTCCCGCCAACAGTCAACGCTCCATTCCAGGTGGTCAGAGACGGCATAGGCAGGCCGGAAGCATGCCCGTCCGCATGCTGCACGGAGCCGTTGACGGTCAGGGTAAGCGCATCACTGTCCGTATCCGTAAGCGTAATGGAGCCTTCAACAGAGGAAACACCGGAAACCTCAGCATTGGGGGCATTGGGATCTGTGCTTTCTGCAGGAACATCGCAGCCCGCAACGCCTGCTTCCTTCACACTGCCTTCACCCGTGCCGAAGGAAATATCCGGTTTGTCTTTGGTGGTGAGGGTGATGTTCTTGATTACGCTGTCGCCGTCGGCATCGGTAACGGTAACGGTAAAAGTGTATTCCTTCACGCTTGGGTCGTCTTTATCCCCTCCCGGCCGCGTGTAGTGCAGTTCGTAGCCGTTCTCGCCGGGTTCAATGCTCACGGCATTTCCTTGTCCCTCTCCGGGCGTGAACTCATAGGCATCGGGGCTGCCGCTCACCGTAAAGGTATAGGTCTGCCCGCCCACTTCTACCGTCACCTCGGCCACCTCGGCGGGAGTCGTGCCCACCATATCCGCGCCGATATGGAAGTCATCCAGAGCAACCACAAAGGGCCCCGTGCTTTCATTGAGCATGGCGTCGGCATCGGTGCTGTTCGAGAGCCCGGTGAGCACCGGGCCGTCGTCATGCACCGTCACCTGCAACGAGCCGGTGGTAATGTCGCCGGTAGCATCCTTCACCTCTATGCTGATAGTACCGGAAAGAACGTCGTTTGCGCCGACGGTACTGGGCTTGCCATGCGTCTGCTCCCCGTTCAGCGCATAGGTGTAATTAATCTTCCACGAACCGTCGGACTGCTGCTCGGCTCCCGTCACCGTCACGGTGACGCCGTTCACCGTGAACACGTTGTTTTGGGAAAGCGTAACCGTTGTCTGCCCCTGCTTAAGGTTCAGGGTAACGGTTGACGCGTCCTCCCCTTCTCCGTACGTCAGCGTAACGACGCCGTCTTCCCCGTGCAGATCCACGGTAAAGGAACCGCTGCCCGAAGCCGCATGACCGTCGCCATGACCGCCCTGCCCGTCCGGTGCAGCATCACCGCTGCCGTCGGACAGCAATGCTTCATCCACAATAATATCGTTGGACCCCACGCCGGGAATGGTAAGGTGCAGAGTTTTCGAGTCGGTATCGCCGTCGGCGTCCGTGGCCGTCACCGTAATGTCGGCGCTCTCACCGTTTTCCTTGATTTTGAAAACGAAACTGCCGTCCTCTCCACGGGAAACGATGATGTTGCCGTCGGGGCTCGTCCAGCTTTCGCCTTCGGCAAGGTCGTTCAGATTGTCGTTGCCGGTCGCATTGCCGGTGATCCACGTTATTGTCTTTCCTTCGGAGTCATATGCGTTCACGGCAAGAGGCGAGTCTGCCTCGGTATCGTTGTCCGCGCCGAAGGAAACGGAAACCTCGTTGTTTCCGGCCACGACCCCGCCTCCCTCAAGAGTCGGCTCAGACACAAGGGGCACGTCGTCTTCAATCACCACGGAGATGAGTCCAGTGCCGATGTCGCCGTCGGTGTCGGTCACGGTGACGGTCAGATCATGATAAACGGCGTCTCTCCCTGAGCCCGTGTGCTCCAGCGTGTTGCCATTGAGCTCATAAACAAACCGCAGCTCCCCGGTGGCGGCGTTAAAACCCGTCACCGTGAGCACGCCTTCGTCCGTGGAGACGAGGTTGCCCGTCAGCATGCCGTTGGCAAACACCGTCACGCCGTCGATGACTATGCTCACCACGCCGTCGGGAGTGCTGATGCGGAGACTCCCTTCGGCCGTCGTGGGAGTTTGGCCTGCCGCGGAACCGTCTGCAAGGCCGGATTCGTACACCGTGAGCCGCTCGGACTCCGCGCCGGGATCACCCGGTGTCACCGTTACGGGATAGTTGATGTCGCCGCCCGCACCCGCGCCATCTATATCGGGAAACACGTCGCCGTCGCCCCAGCCGATGTCCAGACCGCCGAGACGATCGAGACCATCAAGCAGGTCTGCGTTTACATAATCATGGAATCGGTTACCATTGCTCTGATTACCCGCGTTACCGGCAGGACCGGCAGCAGGCATGAGGTCAGGCTCGTTCATCGCCGTGAAGAAGTCTTCACCGGAAATTTCAGCTCCATCTACAGAGAAGGAAGGCATATTCTCGCTGGAATAGGCCGTATAAAAGTTTTCGAGCTGAAGAGAGTACTGCCATCCTCAAAGGTGATGACAAGATTATCGCCGTTACGGGACAGCGTAGCTTCA
>CALUTB010000188.1 GCA_944323575.1 uncultured Mailhella sp.
TGCGGAACGACAAGGTCGCGTACCACACACAGCCAATCCCCGTCACCATCAACGGCGAGGACACGGCCACGGTGTTCGTGGGCAATGCGGCCGTGGGCTTTGTGAAGGAAGAAGGCGTTGTTCCGGACGGTACGGGAAACGGCAACAATACTGTTTCCGGTACGCCTTCCGCCTTCGGCAGGGTGGAAGCGCAGGAGTTCGACCATGGAACGGACGGCGAGCCCCTGCCCGTGAAGTATTCCGTCAAGGCGGGCGGTGAGGTCAAGGGCTTCGGAGAGCTGGATGACGCCGTGTCCGCCGCCATCAACGGGAAGTTTACCGATGCCGCATGGAGCACCGACGCTGACGTCACGGTGGTGCAGGGCGCCTACGGCACGCTCTACCTCAATAACGAAACCGGCCAGTACTTCTATCAGCTGAACAACGACAAGGACGCTACCGACGCGCTCCGGCAGGGGCAGACGGCATACGACGACTTCACCATTCACGCCGTGGACAGTGGCGATAAAAACGGCGCGGACCAGCCGCTGAAAATCGCCGTGCAGGGCACCAACGACGCCCCCGTGGTGACGGGCGTGGAGCTGGGTGACGCTTCTGAGGCGGCGGGCTTTGTGGTGAATGACTCTGACGACGGTAAGTCCTTCACCGTTTCCGGCATACAGGAAGACGGCGCGGTGCAGACCGTGAGCGGCACGGTGACGGCCACCGACGTGGACAGCCCGGACGGCAGTGCAGATGGGGAAGCGAGCGTGCTCCGTTACCTCATCAAGGTGACGGATGCACAGGGCAACGTTTCCTACAGAAGCGCCGCGGACGGCGAATACGGGTACCTGACCATTGACGAAGAGACGGGCGAGTACACCTTCGAGCTCGACAACGAGGCGGCGCAGAAGCTGGATGCGGGCGATAAGGAAAGCGTTTCCTTCACCATTGTGGTGAAGGACGAGTACGGCGCGGTTTCCGAAGAGAAGGAGCTGGTCTTCAACATCGAAGGCACGGCGGACACCGCCACCGTCAACGATGTACCGCTGAGAACCGACGAAGATAACACGGATGTCGTTTCCGGCACGAACCACATCGTGATTTCCGACGTGGACGCGGGAGTTAAGGAATTCACCTCCGTGTCAACGGCAGGCGGAACCACGGTGTCTCTGTCTCCGGAGAATGCCGCCGGTACCGACAGTGAAGGGCATAAATATTGGACCATCACCGGAGACTACGGCACCCTGAAGCTGACGGAAAACGGCGACGGCACCCTCAGTTACAGCTATGAGCTGAAGGAAGAGGGCCGCGAGGCACTGCAGCGCCTCAATAAGGACGATACCGTCAAGGAACAGTTCACCGTTACCGGCACCTCGGGCACAGGTGAGGAACAGGAGACGGTATCCGGCACCATCACGGTCAACATCAAGGGCGAAAACGACGCGCCGTATGATTTGACGCTGAAGCAGCCGACGGTCGAAGACCCGAACCATCAGGTGGATTTGGACGGACACTCCATAAAGGTGGAGAACTGGGATTCCGTCGGCGGTACGGTTGTGGGACACGACATCGACAATACCGGTGACGAGCTGCGCTATTTTGTTGATAACGAAGTGGCGGATCCTGATGAGGAGCAGAATGCCTCCACGCTGCAGACGGTGAAGGGCGAATACGGCTATCTGACCATCAACTCGGAGACCGGCGAATTCTCCTACACCGTGGACACGTTGAGCGATGCGTATCAAGCGCTGGAAAATAGCACTCAGCCGGGACGGGAGTCGTTCACGATTATTGTGGCCGACCCCTACGGAAAGACGCACGAGGAAACCATTCACTTCGACGTGTTCTATCACGACGGGACCGGCGGCGGTCAGGCCCCGGGTCTCGATGATGTGCAACCTGTCGAGGTGGATGAAGACGGCGGCGAGTACTTCGAAACCGATGATAACGGCGATCCTGTTCTTGATGCCGAGGGCAACCCCATAGACCTGACGCCTCCACCTTCCGTGGAGAGCGAATGGACGGGCCTTGTGGATAAAAACGGCGACCCTGTTGAGGTCGACCCCTCCAATATCTGGCTGGTGACGGACAAGGGCACGGGCGGCGAGGCTCGTACCCATGTCGTCAACACGGAGTACGGCTCCCTGATTCTGGAGCAGAACGAGGACGGCGAGTGGGGCTACCGCTTCGTGCTGGACAACAGCAGCGACGCCGTGCAGGCACTGGATGAAGGGGATAAGATAGAGCTTACCTTCGACGTGCAGACCAGCGCCATGAACGGTACGACCGTTCCCATCAAGGTGACCGTGACCGGCCTCAACGACAGACCCGTCATCGAATCTTCCGAGAACCTCGTGGTCAACGATGTCGACAATGCCGGTACTGACGACAAGGAAAACTTCGACGGCGGGCGCCTCTCCACTTCCGATGCGGACGCGGAGGACGTGGGCAGCACGGAAGGCACGTCGAACCTCTCCTACAGCGTGGCGATGGCCACGGACGGCTATACGCTCACTCAGGTGGAAGGGACGAATCAGTACACCGTCACGGGAACATGGAAAGGGCAGGAAATCACCTGGGGCACGTTCACGCTGAATCAGGACGGCTCCTACAGCTTCACGGCTTCCGATGATGCCTCCATTCTGCTGAAGGGAGAAAACCCGAACTTCGAGCTCACCATCACGGTGAACGACGGTTCGAATAGGAAAGAGGATGGAACCGAGCTGACTCCTGATGACGAAGGATATGTGCCCAACGCCACGGCCTCCACGGACATCACCGTGACCATACAAGGCACCAACGAAGCGCCGGAAATCGGTCTTACGGACACCACCCTCACCGTGCGGGAAGATGCGGCTCTCACCGCGTCCAACAATCTGAACGTTACGGACGACAGGCAGGATGCTTCCGGGAAGGCCGAGGGACTGACCTACTCCGTTGCCGCCGGTGACGGCGACGGCGCAAGTACCGGAACCTTTGCCGCCGGTAACTACGGCTCGCTGTATGTGAAGTCCGACGGAACCTACACCTACCGGCTCAACAACCAGCTTCAGGCCGTGCAGGAACTCACCGGCAAGAAGGGCGACACCCTTACGGACACCTTCACCATCCATGTGAAGGACAAGGACGGCGCCGAGGTATTGAAGGAGGTCACCGTCACCATCAAGGGTACCAACGACGAGCCTGTTTTCACCCTGTTCGACCCCGTGCTCACCGTGCAGGAAGGCGCAGCCGGTACGTCCGTCGTGACCGGCAACGCTTTGGCCACGGACGTGGACAAGGGCGATGAGGACAATCTGAGCTACACGTTCGTTGCCAGGAACGATAGCGGGAACTTTGTGGAGACGGGAACCCCCGGCACGGACGAAGACGGCAACGCCATCCGTGTGGTGGAAACCGCCTACGGCACGTTTGAAATCAATACCGAAACGGGCAAGTACACCTTCACGCTCGACAACGGTCTTGATGCCGTGAAGAACCTGCGACCCACGGACATGGTGGAGGTTTCCACGACGGTGCAGGTTTCCGACGGGCGCGGCGGCACCACGGAACAGGAGCTGACCGTGCAAATCACCGGCAGCGAAACCGCGCCGGAAGTGACGGTGGGGGAAAGCATCAAGCCCAACTGGGAGGATACCGCGGGAACGGAGGCTTCCGGTTGGAGCGGCGAGGTCTTCACCGGCAAGATTGAGGCCACCGGCTGGGATGCCGGGCCCGACGGCTCTCATACCGACACCCTGAGCTATGCCCTTGCCGGTTCTCACCCCGAAACCGTCGGCGGTGTGGTCTGGCGCGTGCTCGAAGGAGACTACGGCACCCTGTACCTCAACCCCGCCACGGGCGAATACCGGTATGAGCCTTCCGGCAATGCGGAAACGCTGGCCGCGGGCGAAAGCTGGCCGGATGACTTCACCGTCACCATTACCGACAGCGCGGGCAACAGCATAACGGAAGACTTCACCGTCACCATTACGGGCACCAACCAGAACCCGACCATCGCGTCGAACACGGTTTCCGGGAATACGGGCACGCTCACCTTCTCGGACATAGACGCGAACGATACCCATACCGTCACCTTCGACAACCTGTACACTTCCAAGGAGGGCGCGGGACAGGGCGGCGAAGCGCTCAGCGTGGATACCGACGCCCTGCCGGAAAGCTCCGTTGCGGTGTATGACGCCGCGGGCAACCTGATAGGCTCCATGTCCTTCACCTACGCGCAGGGCACGGGCAATCAGGGCAACAAACTGTCCTATGTCTTCACCCCGAACGAGGCGTATGAAAACTCTCTGGCCGTGGGCGAAAGCGCCAGCGTGTCGCTGGATGTCACGGTGACGGACAGCGCGAACGGTTCGGTTTCTCTGGACAGCGACAAGTCTTTCACCATCACCAACGAGAACGACGCGCCCGTCATTGATGACGCGCTTTCCGGCGTGACGGATAACAACGGGGACGGCGTCTATGAGGGCACGCTCACCTTCTCGGATGCGGACGCGAAGGATACCCATACCGTCACCTTCAACGGTCTGAAGGACGTGGACGGCAACAACCTGACCGTGAATACCGGCACGCTGACGGGTGAAACCACGCTCGACGTGTATGTCGGAACCGTCAAGGTGGGCGAGCTCACCGTGTCGTACGCGCAGGGCGCGGGCAATCAGGGCAATGAACTGTCCTACACCTTCACTCCGGACGGGGCCTATACCGACAGTCTGAACCGCGGCCAGAGCGTGGAGCTGGACTTCACCGTGCAGGTGTCGGACGCCGGAGGCAAGAACGACAGCACGGAAGAGGAAACCTTCACCGTGACCGGCACCAACGAGGAGCCGACGCTCGGCACGCCGTCCTCCGGCGTGAACACCGGCAGCGTTGCCGTCAGCGATGCGGAAAGCAACAACGTGACTCTGACCCTGACGCTGGCAGGGGCGGCCATCACTCTGCAAGACGGAGGAACCGGCACGCTCGACGGTGTGACCTTCACGTATGAAAACGGCACGCTGAGCTACGCTGTCTCCCCCGACCGCACGGACGCCATGGCTCCGGGCGCAGAGGAATCCCTGGCGTTCGACGTCACGCTGGACGACGGCCACGGCACGGTCGGTACGACCCTGACGCTGCCTGTGACCAGCACCAACGAGAACCCCGTCATCGATGGCCATCAGTGGACGTCCTTTGACGACAACGTGCTGGCGGGCGAGCTTTTCGACGTAAGCGACGACAGCAACGACAACCTCATCTTCTCCCTGGGAGACGGGCCGCAGTTCGGCAGCGTGACCGTGAACGAAGACGACGGCAGCTTCTCCAACACGTACACGCCCGGTGCCAACGCCGATGGAGCACCGACCGACAGCTTCACCGTGCAGGTGTCGGACGAACACGGCGGGCTGACCGAACATGAGGTGACGGTCCGCTTCGACGACCAGACCCTGACGGGTACCGAAGGGGCCGACACGATCTTCGGCGGTTACGGCGACGATACGCTGTACGGCGACAACGGGGACGACTACCTGTTCGGCGGCTCCGGCAATGACTACCTCGACGGCGGCGACGGCAACGACATCGTGGTGTACGACGGCAACGACTACCTCATCGACGGCGGGTCGGGCATCGACTTCATCGTGTCGAACGACGACTCCCTGTCGCTGAATAAGCTGCTCACCGAAAGCGGCCGCAACGGTAACGGCGGTCCGCTCGTGAACGGCGTGGAAGTGCTCATCAAGGGCGAGGATGCGCTCAGCCTCACCAGCATGGATCAGCTCTCCAGGGATTACGGCATCACCATTGACCGCGACGCGCAGGGCAACGAAACGCTCACGCTCGACAGCAATCAGTGGAAGGCCAACGACAACGGCGGATTCGACTACGTCGGACCGCAGGACGCGGATCTCAACCTGGAAACCAGCCTCACGCCTGTGACGCACGACGACGCTGCCGACGCCGTGCAGCAGCAGGTGTTCATTCTCCAGAATACGCAGGGTTAGTCCTGTTGCTCGCCGACCGTTTCTGCACTCCGGTTCAGGGGCGGTCGGCTTTTGCGCGGAGAGAAGGGCGGCGGCCCCGGCGTACGGCCATGCCTGCGAACCTTTGCCCTGCGCCTGTTCGGGCACCTTCGGGGCGCGCCGCTTCCTGCACGCGGCCGTAACGGCCGGAAAACGCGGTTCGGATGGAGCACAAAAGCGCTGGAAAAAGAAGCTGAAACGGCGCATGATGCACGGAGTACGGGTTCCGAGACGCAAAGGCGGGAAAATATGCGATTTCTGTTCTGCGACAACATGTATCCCGGCAGATTCGGGCATCTGCCTGCGCGTCTGGCGGCCGATCCTGAAAATAGGGTCATGTTTCTTTCGTATCACGCGAGGGGCGGGGGCGCGGACGACAACGTGGCCCATGCCCGCTTCCGGCTCGACAGAACGGAAAACGCGCAGGAATCCGATCCCTTTTTCGCGGCTTGGGGCAAGGCATTCAGACTCGGCAGGCAGGCGTTCCGCACGTTCTGCCACATCCGCGATTCCGGCTTCGTGCCGGACATGATTTTCATCACGTTTTTCGACGGGCCGGCGCTGTTTGTGCGCCGCGCGTTTCCCGAGGCGTTCGTGACGTCGTATTTCGGCGCGCTGCGCGTGCGGGACGCCGATGTTTCGGCCCGCTTCGACGCGCTCGCCGACGTGCAGAATCATCAGGCGCTTCAGAGCGATCTGTGCTTTGTGCGCAGCGAGGCGCAGAAGGCGCGTTTTGCCGCGCCGCTGCAGTCGCGGCTGCACGTGCTGCCGCCCTTTGTGGATACGGCGTTCTTTTCGCCCGGGCACGGCGCGCTGCGCGATTTTTTCCCCGGTGTGGATGCGCGCGAGCTTGCGGTGTTTCACATGAAGGGTTCGGCGCACGCCGCGGCCGAAGGCGCGCAGACCGCGCTTGCGCTCTTGGCAGGCCGTCCTTCGTGCTGCGCGGCGTTGGCGTTCGGCAGCGAGAGAGCGCGCGATCTCTGGTGGGAGCGCGGCGCTTCGCTGCCGGAGCGTCTGCGGCGGCGACTCCTTTTTGTCGGCGGCCTGGACAAGATCGACTATCGCGCGCTGCTGTGCGCCGCCGACGTGCATGTTTTCCCCGAAAATGAAGAGCCGCCGCTCCAGGAAATGCTGGAAACCATGAGCTGCGAAACCCTGCTCATGACGCCGGAGGGCGGACGGAATCCGTTGCTTGTTCCGGGCGAGACCGTGGAGACCTTTCCTGCGGACGCATACATGGAGGAACGCGCCCGGTGCATCGCAGGCGCGCTGGACAGGAGGGAGGAGAGTATGCGCATCCGCAGGCGCGGCAGGCGCGTCATGGAGAGCTGCTGCAACGAGGCGTCGGTACTGAACGCGCATCTGCGCTTCGTGCTTGCGGCCTTCGAGCGGACGCGGCAAGTCTAGGTTGTGTTGTCATAACTTTTGCAATATAAAGCAATGCAGCGAGCCTGGACGATTGCCCAAAAAGAAGACGCCCGCTTGGCATATCTTATCGCTACGACTCGCCATTGCTTCAAATGTAAAAATGTATTTTCAATGAGATGGTGCACTTTATATAATTGTTTATCATACTGTTTTTGTGGTTTCCTACCTCGTTGGATGTCTGGAATAACTGCCTGTATATTATTCTCTTCAAGTTGATTGCGCAAAGCACTGACACTGTATGCCCTGTCAGTAATAACAACCTTGGGACTTGGGTTCAGGACTCATTAAATATAAAAAATGATAATGCAGCGAGACAAATGGCCGAAAAGAACGTGTATGCACAACGGTCATAAAGCATGTCTATTCTGCGCCAATCCTTGAGTCGGCCGAACATGATTTCTATCTTGTGCCGCTGCTTGTAAACCTCCTTGTCATAG
>CALUTB010000189.1 GCA_944323575.1 uncultured Mailhella sp.
TGAGGATTCGTCATAAGCACATCCTTGTAGAATTGATGCGCTTCTTATAACTCAAATCTCGTGTAAACACTACCTAAGATAAACACTGGGGCCATTGACCTCGGAGCTGCGGTTGTTTTTCCCAGAACAGCCATGATTCTCATGGACACCGAGGCCAATCGCCTTGGCGATCCCATGAAGCAGGAAAAGCTTTTCAGCACGTTTGATGAATTCCGCCGCTGGCTTGCTTCCAAGAGCCGTACGCTTCTTACGGTTACAGATAATATCTCTACCGGCATCACCGATACTGCGACGAAGAAGACTGCGAATTTTCACAGTAAAGTGGCGGCAGCCAAATACCTTGCGGACACCTACGGCCTGTCACATGACCAGGTAGGAGTGGTGCTGAACAACAGAGCTACAGCTATTTTTTCCAAAAAGGCATTTGTAGAGCCACAAGTTGACCCAAATGTGGGTATGGATATGCCAGCCGTGCCTGTGCAGCCTGCAATGCCGCAGGGTGCGCAGGCCAATGGCATGCCTATGGCTGCACAGCCTGGTATGCCCGTGTTTGACCCTTCCGGTATTCAGTATGCAGCTGACATAGCAGATCCAGATATTGTGGATACCGGTATTCTTTCGGCCTTTGCCAAGGATCCGGATATCAAAGAGCTTCTGCTCGATTACCTGCCGAATTTCATTGATACTCTGGACAAAATCGGGCGCTGCGTCATTCTGCTCTGCCTTCGCAAAGATGAGCTTGAAGATTTTTACGGCAGAGATAAATACGCCCAGTTACTCGGAAGCTGCAGAAAGCTGCTGAAGCTGCTCGGCGATACCGTGGAACATCTGCAGCGGTACACCAGCATGAAGTGACATGGACAGCATAGCTAAGCGGGTAGAATCCGATATTCGCAGCGGCGTTAAGCCTGCCGACGACTACACTGAAGCCATGCTGGCCTATTGGCAATATTGTACAAGCGGAAGTGCTACACAGGACTGCAAAATAGCGTTCGACATACGCAAGGATGAGACTCAGCGGGAAATTCTCGAAGCTCTTATTCTCAGCGGATGCCCGGACGATGACATCCAGGAAGCGTTCCGGGTGCCGCTTTCCTCCATACGGACGTATCGAGAACTGTTTTTTGACCCGGCACGTTTTCCTACAAGACTGTCGGTAATTTCCTACCTTGAGCACTACCCGAACGAGTTCGGGCGTTCTTTAAAAATGCGGGCCATGAACATAGGGTATGAGTATGTGCTGTACACATACGCAAACATCATGCCTAAAACAAAGGCCCAGAAAGAACTGGTGGAACGGATGTTCATGACTTCCGCCTATAAAGCCATGAACATCAATTTCTGCGGCATCACTTCAGCTACGGCCAAACAGGCGCTGGAACACGGAAAGCTCATGTTGAAGGCTTACGAGGCTCTGCAGAAACTCGGTAACGACGACCTGGATGCGAGTTACGACCTTTCCCGCATCCTTCTTTCAAAAAATGATTCAGGCGAAGCGCCACGCCCCGCTCCTGAGGAGATCATCTGAATATGCTTATTATGCCGTCCAGTGCTAAATCTTTCCAGGCTCTGGCTGACAATGTAGCCCGCAACTTCCTTTCCAAAGGGGTGAGCATTGAGGACGGTGTTGTTAAGCTGGCCGTCGCTCAGGATATGACGCCTGAAGAGGTCCGCCGTCTTGTAGAAAAGAGTAACACGGCTGCCTCCATTCTTTTTCTCAAAAACGCACAGGACAAGAAGGCTTCATTCAAACTGGCCAGTGTGGAAGACGTGTTGAGACGCACGCATCCTGAAATGAACGATGCTGTGGAAGATGCTGTCCCAGTGACGAAAACCCGTAACATCCTTCCAAAGAGTCGATCGGGAATGACAACAGACGTACCTGTTTTTTCCGTGAAAAACGAAAAGACGGCAGCCTGCGTATCCACCCCAAGACACAATACGGCCAGCGACCTGAAGAAGGCTCGTGCGTTTCTTGCAAAGCGGAAGCAGGAAAAGGTAGCTTCCCAGATGTTCTTGCAAAAAACCATTGACTCTCTATCTGCAGAATACTTCGGTAGAAAACGTAATGAATTCGGAAAGTTGGCGTCCGACGCAATAGCAGCTTACGGCACAGAGATAAAACCTCTTCTGGAATCCGTTGCCGATTATTTGGGAACGTCCATTCCCACGGATAAGACAGCCTCCTACATTGACGACACTACACGAAATATGCGTCTTCTCAAGAAGGCTGCTGAAGCCGTGCGCAACATTCGTGACACTTCCAGAGACATAGTGAAGGTGTCTTCCGTATTGAACAGATTTGACGCCGTATGGCACAGGAAGTCCCTATGATTACGAAAATAGGCATGGGCTGGTTTTCCGGCGCGCTGTGGAATCCTTTCAAGTTGAGCCTTAATCGTGGAGGGTTTACTGGCGGAGCACTCCGTGGAGTAACCCGTGCAGCGACCGGGTTGACCAAAGGCTTAGCCAGAACTGCGCAGATTGCCGGAGACATCGGTTTTGGAAGCAGGCGACGTGCAATGCTTCTTGGGCTGCCCATGGTGGCAACTGGGCTTCGCATGAACAATGATAGCACATTCGACGCCGGAATTAACTACGTCGACCCGAAAAATCAGATGTACAGGCTGAAACCGGGCACACTTTTCAACACTTATGAGAGGACTTACTGACAATGGCGTCCGACACTTTGAAATATGCGATGTACGGTGACTGTCTGTTTATTAAAGAGGCGGCAAATACGGCTTCCGTACCTCCCGCAGCTGAGGCGGTAAGCAAGATCCGCAAAATCCGCGATACGGCAAAATTCGTACGTGAAGGCATTGATACCATCAATAGCGTAAAATCCCTCATTTCCAACTTTCTGCCAAAGCCCAAGCCATCCATGACTGATAAAGCTCTGGATGTTATTAAGAATGTTTCCGGAAAGGCTGCCATTCCTGCCGCTATCCTCGGCGGTTATGCCATCAAGAAGCTGATTGACGCCGTGCGCCAGCATCCGGAACGGCGCAAAGTGTACGAACGGCTTGTAAACGATCCTGAGTTTAAGGGTATTGATCGTGCCAAGCTGCTTGAGTGGTACGCCACGATTTACCATTTCGCACCTAGGACAACGCTGGACTACACGGCTACGAAGGCCATTCTCCGCCAGTTTGCTACATATGGCACTGTTGACCTTCAGACTCTTAAAACCCTTTCCGAAGTGGAAAAAAATCAGGCCGGCGCAGGCAAGGATGTGGCTAACTGGATAAGTTGGATGTAGAAGATGTACGATCGCGAACTTCTCATAAAACTCGGTAAGGCTCTGTACATTCACAAGAAACTCGCCGAGTGCGCTGAAAAGGCCGCCCGGGCTGTAGAGTACCTCAAGATAAAGGGAGTTCTTAAGGGATGTACAAAGTAATAGACATCGGCGCCCTTGAGCCTTCTACGGGTGAGGTGCGCGTTTCTATTCTTGAAGACGGTCTTGTAAAAACCGCGTCTACAGCCATACAAAAATTCTGGGACGGCATGGAACGCCGCAATGGCTGCGCTTACCTCTGGGTTATCGGCGTATCCGCTATGGAGTATTACGGGTGCAACAATAACGGTGACGCTTTCACAGAAAAAGACCTTATGGACCACCATAAGGACTTCGTAGAAAACGCACATGTGTTCATGCATCACGTGAACAAGGATCCCGCCAGAAGCATAGGCAAGCCCGTGTATTCATGGTATAATCCCGATATGCACCGGGTGGAGCTCGTGCTTGAAATACGTAAGGACGCTCCAGGCGCCGATGTTATTCTGGCCAAGCTTACCAAGGGCGAACAGCTTTTCGTGAGCATGGGGTGTTCTGTGGCCTACGACGTGTGCAGCATATGCGGCAACAAGGCTCCGTCCCGCGCTCAATATTGTGACCATTTGCGTTACAACATGAAGAAGATTCTTCCCGACGGGCGACAGGTGTTCGCTCTGAACCCGAATCCGAAATTCTTCGATATTTCTCTTGTGAATAAACCCGCCGACCCTACGGCGTTTGCCCTCGACAAGGTGGCGTCCCTTCGTGGACGCTGCACTTCGGGCATTGCAGAAGAAGAAACATCAGCCGCTCTCGGTGAGATTTCAAAAGACATTACGTCCAAGACTGCAGCGCTCAAGAAGATTTCCGACATTATCAAGGAAGTTGACGGAACAGTGGCCGAGGGCAAAAACATGAAACCTGAAATCCGTATTGTCCGAGCCCTGGAGAATAGTGGTTTCGAGGATTTCGACTATCCAGACTTCGACATTGCTGAACTCACCAGATGGGGGGTGAGTCCTGCGGGACTCATGCGAGGGCTGGCGGAATGTGGTACACATCTTACCATAGGCGACGCCATATATATGGCCGGCAGACATTTTTTCGGTGATTCTTTCTGCCCCGGTATTGCCGGAAGGATGCTCGGTTGTCTTCCTGGAGCCATTCGAGTTCTGCGGAGAAAGCCGTCGCTGATTTCCGAGATTGTCAGAGACATTCTTTCCGATTACGGCAACGAATTCGACACCCCGAAAAGAACGGTTATTACTCTTCGGATTATCCGACCTGTTGCGGCAGCGCGCACGGAACTTATCGACAGACTCGTGCCTGACCCCATGAAGAAGCATGCCAAGGATCTCTATGAGAATCCTCTCGGCAATATGCTTCTTACAAACCTGAACACTACGGGTGAAAAATTTGCTCCTGTAGAGGATGGCTACGGCAACCGTACGACCAGGTATCACCTTGCGCAGGCGGACGCTACGCAAGACAGTGACACACTTTTAAGTCTTGCTGGTCTCGGATTTGCCAGTCTGCTTGCAGCTTCTGCTGCGTTTCTTCCCGGAAACGTCGAGCAGAAAATGCTCGGAGCCGGACTGCTTGCCATCCCCTCGGCAATCATGTTGAACAGCAGCAAAGAGGAGCATGACCTGAAGCGCCTTAAGACTCGTGCCCCGGCCATGACCCGCGCAGATGGTACACAAGTTTCTTCCTACATTGTCGACCGGGCTTGGAAAGAGCCCGTATATAAAAAAGAGGCATCGATTCTCCCTCAGTTTCCCCAGGTGCGTCTCGGCACGGCTCTAGGAGTGGCCGTTCCAGGGGCTCTCGCCCTCGACTACGCTTTCAATAAATGGAGATACCGCAACAATTCTGGCATGGAATCTGGCCCTACACCTTTCGGAAGACTGAGGGAAACAGTTGGCAGAGTTGTCATGGATAATCCAATGGTAACGGCCCTTGGAGGCGGTATTATTGGATCTCAGCTCGGTCGGATGTTCTGACTCTGATCTGTTTAGAGCCTATTCCTTGTGCTCTATAGATAGAAAAAAGGTCTCTGGATTTGATTCAGAGACCTTTTTTTCTGAGGAGTCATTGACATAAGATGTAGCAAGTTATACAAAGTTATATCTAGATATAAGCTATAACATGCTAAAATGCTAGAATATAAACGAAATTCTCAATCCACTCATCAAAGTTAGAATAGCGAATGGGCTGTCCTAGCTAAGAAAAACGAGCTATGACACCACATAAAGTTATTGCCATTTTATTATAGATATAATAGCTTAAAAATAAGTATCTGGTTCCCTGGTTGTGAAAGCTCATGGCGTTTACGGAAGAGGACGACTCTGCACCGAACGGGTGCGACAGTCTGATATTGTTCTGCTCCATAGGTTCAGCTGCTAGGGGGGACTGCCTAACCACATTTTACAGGAGGGTCCATATGAATCGTTTAGTCAAGTTTTTTGCTGCGGCTGTCGCCGCAGTGGCGCTGGCGGGAAGTGCGCAGGCCTACGAGGCCTTCAAGGGGCCGCTGGGGCTGTTGCACAAAGCTCCTGGTACCTTTGATGGTTACACCCTGATTGCTCCGCAGCAGGCCAACATTACCTATCTGATAGACATGGATGGTAATGTGGTCAACGAATGGAAAAGCGACTATGGCTGCTTCTATGCGGAATTGATGCCCAACGGCAATCTGATCCGGCATTCCTCCCTGCCCGGAGTGCAGCCCAGCTTCGGCGGACAGGCAGGTCTGTTCGAAGAATTCGACTGGAACGGGAATAAGGTGTGGGAGTATAAGTGCTATATTCCCAATGAAGAGGTCTCTCACCATACCTTTGAAGTGATGCCCAACAGCAATCTTCTGATTCTGGTTTGGAAGAAACGCTCTTATGAAGAAGCTCTTGCCAAGGGGCTCACACCCGACGCCCCCGGCCGCTACCTGTTCAAGGAAGGCCTGAAGCAGGGCAAAGCACCTGTCATTGAAGGTATCTGGCCCGACGTCGTCCGGGAAATCGAACACGGAACCGGGAAAGTCGTGTGGGAATGGGATGTCTGGGATCACGTCGGTACGGGTGCAGATCAGATTGACATCAACAAGTTTGTTCCCAACCTCCGCAGGGCCTGGGCCGGACCGGACTGGACGCATTTCAACGGAGTGGCCTATAACCCCGAGACCAATGAAATAGCCATTACGTCCCGTAACCTCGCTGAGGTCTATGTCATAGACTACAAGAGTGACAAGGGAATCAAGTACCGTTGGGGTAACCCGGCCAACTACGGCAAGGGCAAGGCCCCTGCCGGTTACGCCGACGACGGGGATCAGAAGCTCTTCGGTCCTCACGCTCCAGACTGGACTGCGGAAGGCACCATTTCCATCATGGATAACGGACATACCCGTCCTTCCGGCAATTACACCCGCGCTGTGGAACTTGACCCGAAGAAGAACGCCGTCGTATGGCAGTGGAAGGCTTCCAACGTCGGTACCCGCGACTGGAACTATTATTCCGCCACGCAGAGCGGCGCGCAGAAGCTGCCTAACGGCAACTGGCTGATCACTGCCACGTTGACTGCTGGACATACCATTGAAGTTCTGCCTGATAAGCGTATCGTGTGGGAATTCATCAACCCCATGGGTAAAGACAACAAGGTCTATGCAGCTTCCAACGCATATGGTGACGTACGTCAGCTTAGTGTGCATAAGTCTCTGCGTTATGCCAAGGATGATCCCCGCTTCAAGGGCAAGGATATGAGCGTGAAGCATCCTCTGATGCCTGCCGGAACCCCGGACTGGCGCAAGCTGCTCGAAGGGAACAATGTGCCTGCCAGCTTCAATCCCGTAAAGTAATAGTCTCATCCTAAGATAAGCAACAAGGGCCGCCGGATTCGTCCGACGGCTCTTTGTCTTTATTATTCTGTTTTTTCATTGAGCTATTTCTTGCTAGAGTCCGGATTGGCAGTTGCTGTGTGGCACAGTTGCTTGCAGTTAAAAATCGTAAATGACTAAAAAAGCAGACAATGGAAATTGTCTGCTTTTTTCATCAGGAATGTACCTGAATGCTTTAAATGCAGCTGCCTATCAAAGGCAGCTGCTTGCCGTCATATCCGCATCTTTAAAATCACAGTGGCTGCTTTATACGCTATGGCGAGAACTACCACGCCCGCGCCTGCATAGGTTACACAAACCAGTCCATTGGCTGCCCTCCGTTTCACATCCAGATCGGCATTGTCAAATGCATCCCTTACAAAAGCATTATTTAAGGCAACGTCGCCAAGCTCGCCTATGGTTGAAAATTTACAGGTGTTTTTTTGTGTTTGATTCTCATGGAATGCTTTTGAAAATTCATAACCTCCTCTGATGACTTGCTCCCATGGAAGATGTCTCATCACGGATGAGGCACATCTGGTTAGCTCTTCGGTAACAGGTTTCACGACATTCCTCCTTTTGTTTATTGTTACAAAAGGAGGGGTTAATAGTAACACGTTATGCTTGGCCTATCCTTATAACATTTCGTACATTAATTTTAGGTAGTGTCTACACGAGTTAAGTTAACAGCTTGAGCCATATCGCTATACAGCGGATTTGTACGGTAGCCTCAAACGATGAGAGCATCTTCGCGTATCTAGTAGCAATGCCGCGCCACCGTTTGAGATGGAGAAAAGCATTTT
>CALUTB010000190.1 GCA_944323575.1 uncultured Mailhella sp.
CACTTTACAACGGACATTTTCTCCGAGAAAAACAGGGGTCTGCCTGAAAAAAGTGAAAATAAAATGCTCCCGGCTTTTGAAAAAGCGGAAGCATCATGATCTGCGGATATGAGATTTCAGAGAACAGCAAGCACAGCCGCTGTCCGTACACAGCGGCGAAATGTGTGCTCCGGCCTGTCGGCCAGTTTGCCCATTTGTTCTTGTTGGGAGTACCCAAACCCCTGTTGATTTCATGCAAGATCGTTGACTATTATCATAATATTAAATCCAGTTTTATGCGTATAGTTTCGCTATCGTTGTTGACTATCATCGTGATTTTGAGTATACTATTATCAGGTTGTTATTGCGAGGTGAGCGGATGGACTATATGGCGGAACTCGCCGCGATTGCAAAAGAAAATGGCGGCATCATCGAAACGAAAACAGCGGCGCAGCGCGGCATTTCCAAGGCGATGCTCTACAAACTTTGCAAGGCGGAAAAGATTCACCGAATCGTCAAGGGGCAGTATGTGCTCCCGGAAGATATGCAGGACGAACTACTGTCTATCAGCCGCCGGTCGAAGAACATTATTTTTTCCCACGAGACGGCGCTGTTTCTTCACGGGATTTCCGACCGAACACCCTTTGAGCACACCGTCACCGCGCCCTCCGGCTGCATCCCGTCTGCGGCCATCAAAGCGGAGTGCAAGGTGTACTACATCAAGCCGGAGCTGTTCGAGCTGGGCAAAACGATACTGCAAACTCCCGCTGGAAATCCCGTTCCCTGCTATGATCTGGAACGCACCATCTGCGATGTGATCCGCAGTCGCAATAAGATTGGGACGGAAACTTTTTTATCGGCGCTGAAACAATACGCTGTCAGCCCCAAAAAGGACTTGAACCGGCTGGATGAATATGCCCGGCAGATGCGGGTGTCGGGCGTTCTGCGTCAATATTTGGAGGTGCTACTGTGAGCAATGCTATGAGCCTGAAAGCGAAAATCCGCAACATCGCCAAACAGAAAAATATCCCGGCACAGGTCATTTTGCAGAACTATATGTTCGAGCGCCTGCTTGTCCGCCTTGCGGCCTCCGCATACAAAGACAAGTTTGTGCTGAAAGGCGGGATGCTGGTGGCGGCCATCGTCGGGCTGGACAACCGGGCGACGATGGATTTGGACACCACGCTGAAAAACCTGCCCCTGACCCCGGAGGCCATCCGCAGCGCATTGGAGCAGGTGGCCGCCGTTTCCTTTGACGATGGCGTGGCCTTCGAGGTTGGGAAAATCTCGCCCATCCGGGAGGATGATATTTATGGCGGCTACCGTGTGATGCTGAACGCCCATTTTGACACGCTGATTACCCCGCTGAGCATTGATGTGTCCACCGGGGACGCCATCACGCCCCATGCGGTACAGTATCAGTTTTCAGAAATTTTCGATAACGAAAAATCCTACGAGCTGTGGGCATACAACATCGAAACCGTCATGGCGGAGAAGGTGGAAACCATCCTGCGGCGCGGCGTGTTCAATACCCGCCCCAGAGATTTTTACGATGCTTACATTCTGACAACCACACAGAAATTTGATAAGGCGGTATTCGCCGAAGCGTTAAACGCCACTGCAACCCATCGCGGCACAGCTCGTCAGATTGCGGATGTGCCTGCCATTTTGCGCAACATTGAAAGCAGCCGGGAACTCAAAGCCATGTGGGAAAAGTACTGCAAGCAGTTTGCCTATGCCGCCCACATTGAGTACAGCCAGATCATGGATGTGCTGAAAACACTGGCCGTCTGAAAGCGGCCCAGACTCGAAATTAAGGCTCCCGCACCTCATCGCGGGTTCGATTGGACAAAATACGGCCCTCCCGATACGGGAAAGGTCTTTTACGATAGCAGCGATAGGGAGGAACGACCCATGCCAACATTGGAATGGATTGGAAAAGAGAAGGTCATCAACCACCATCAGGAAGTGCCGTTCCGGGTGCTTGACCGGCAGTACAGCTTTGACGAGAGCGGCCAGCACGCCGAGGACAACGGCAGTGAGAACATGATCATCCATGGGGATAATCTGGACGCGCTGAAGGCCCTGCTGCCCCGGTATGAGGGCCGGGTGAAGTGCATCTACATTGATCCTCCCTATAACACCGGCAACGAGGGCTGGGTATACAACGACAATGTGAACGACCCGAAAATCAAGAAGTGGTTGGGCGAAGTGGTGGGCAAAGAGGGCGAGGACCTGACCCGCCACGACAAGTGGCTGTGCATGATGTACCCCCGGCTGAAACTGCTGCAAAAGCTGCTGGCGGAGGATGGGGTTATTTTTATCAGCATTGATGACAATGCTCAAATGCTATTGCGTATGATTTGTGATGAAATATTTGGTGCAAGAAATTTTCTGGCACAAATGGTTTGGCAAAAGCGTACTTCTCCAGATGCTCGCAGGAAAGTAAGTACTGGACACGAGTATATTTGTGCATATCTAAAAAACATTAATATGGCCGATAATTCCATTAATCAGCTTAGTTTTTCTGATGCGGATAAAAGAAAATATAAAAATCCCGATAATGATCCTCGTGGCCCATGGGTTTCAACTGACTGTACAGCGCAAGCTGGCCACGGGACAAAAGATCAGTTTTACACAATGATTACACCAAGTGGGCGTATTATTGACTTGCCGGACAATCTATGTTGGCGATTTACAAAAGCGCGAATGGACGAAGAAATAGCCGCTGGTCGAATTTGGTTTGGTGCAGATGGAAAAGGAGTTCCAAGGAAAAAAACATATTTGTCTGAACGCGAAGGTCGTAACATATGGACTTGGTGGCCTAACACCGAGGTTGGCCATACGCAAGAGGCAACTAAGGAAATTACAACTATTTTTGGGAAAACGGCTACATTTGATTATCCTAAACCTGTTCGTTTAGTTCAGCGAATTATCCAAATTGCTACGGCAAAAGATTCGATTATTCTTGATTCCTTTGCAGGCTCTGGCACCACCGCCCACGCCGTCCTTAACATGAACAAGGCAGACGGCGGGCACCGCAAATTCATCTTGGTGGAGATGATGGACTACGCCGACGACATCACCGCCGAGCGGGTGAAGCGGGTCATCCAGGGCTACGGCGAGGGCAAGAACGCCACAGCAGGCACCGGCGGCAGTTTCAGCTACTACGAGCTGGGCGAGCCGCTGCTCATCGGCGAAAACTTGAACGAAGCCGTTGCACCCGAAAAAATCCGGGAGTACATCTGGTTCATGGAGACGAAAACGCCTTACGCGCCTGTTGCCGGTGACAATCCCTATTATCTCGGCAGGCACAACGATACCGGCTATTACTTCTACTATGAGCCGCAACGGATCACGGTGCTGGACTATGATTTCTTGGCTGCCGTCACCGAAAAAGCAGGCGGCACCGTGATTTACGCCGACCGATGCTCCATCGATGATGGCAAACTGTCGCAGATGGGGATTGTCTTCAAGAAGATTCCCCGCGACATCAGCCGGTTGTAAGGAGGCGACATACATGGAACTGAAAACCTATCAGCGGCAGGTTATCGCCGATCTGAACCGCTATCTGGAACTGCTGGGCGAAACCAGAGACTATAGTGCTTCCTTCCAGCTCTTTTGGCAGGAGAAGGGCGCGCCCACGCTGGGCATCTATCAGGATGTACTGCCCGGCGTTCCTAACCTCTGCTTCAAGGTGCCCACCGGCGGCGGGAAAACCTTTCTCGCCTGCAACGCCGTCCAGCCCGTGTTTGACGCACTGCCGTTCACCAAGACAAAAGCGGTGGTGTGGCTGGTGCCGTCCGATGCGATTCTGACGCAGACAGTCAAAGCGTTGAAAGACCCGCGCCATCCGTACCGGCAGAAAATCGATGTGGATTTTGGCGGGCGGGTGGAAGTCTATACCAAGCAGGAGCTTTTGAACGGACAGAACTTCAACCCTACCTCCGTCACCGAACAGCTCTCCATTATGGTGCTGTCCTACGATTCCTTCCGTGGGCGGGGCAAGGAGGGATTGAAAGCCTATCAGGAGAACAGCAACCTTGCCGCCTTTGCCAAGGTGTTGGGCACGCCGGAAAATCCAATCGAGAAGGCGGACGAGACGGCGCTGTTTCAGGTCATCAACCAGCTCAACCCGCTGGTGGTTGTGGACGAGAGCCATCATGCCCGGTCGGAGCTGAGCATTGAAATGCTCGCCAATTTCAACCCCTGCTTTGTGCTGGATTTGACCGCCACCCCCAAGAAGCGCAGCAACATCATCTCCTATGTGGATGCGGTGCAGCTCAAGGCGGAGCACATGGTCAAGCTGCCGATGATTGTCTATAACCGGGACAGTCAGGCCGAAGTGCTGATGGATACAATCGACCTTCGGGACAGGCTGGAAGAAATCGCAGCGGCAGAATATCAAAATGGCGGAAAATACATCCGTCCCATCGCCCTGTTCCAAGCCCAACCAAAGGGCAAGGAGGATGCGACCACTTTTGAAAAGCTGCGGACGGAGCTGGTGAACACCGGGATTCCCGCCGAACACATTGCCATACGTACCGCCGATGTGAACGAGCTGAAAAATGTAGACTTGCTGTCCCCAGATTGCCCGGTGCGGTACATCATCACGGTAAACGCCCTGAAAGAAGGCTGGGACTGCCCGTTCGCCTATATTCTGGCTTCCCTTGCCAACAAAACCAGTCAGGTGGATGTGGAGCAGATTTTAGGGCGCATTCTGCGCTTGCCCTACACCGCCGAGCACAGGGCAAAGTCCTTGAATATGTCCTATGTGCTGACTTCCTCCAATGACTTTAACGAT
>CALUTB010000191.1 GCA_944323575.1 uncultured Mailhella sp.
AACGGCGCGAAATACGAAGAACTCATGACCTTCGTTTCCGACCGCCCGGGACACGACCTGCGCTACGCCATCGACCCCACGAAAATCGTCACGGAACTGGGCTGGAAGCCGGATGAAAATTTCGATTCCGGCATCGTGAAGACCGTGGAATGGTATCTGGGGAAGTAACATAGAAAATAACAGGAATATACTGATAAATTAGATTGAGTATAGGTGCTGTTATGTGTGATGTTTCTGTCGTAATTACTTGTTACAATCATGAAAAATATATAGAAGATTGTATAAAATCTGTTGTTTGTCAAAAAGATATTAATTTTGAAATTGTTATAGGTGATGATTGTTCTACTGATGGTACGATGCGTATAATACATGATTATAAAAATAAGTATCCAGATATTATACATATAATAAATAGAGATCATAATGTTGGAATGCAACAGAATATGAAAGAGTGTTTTAATACATGTAAAGGTGAGTTTATAGCAATATGTGAAGGGGATGACTATTGGACAAGTGATAGAAAATTAAAAATCATGTATGATATAATGATAAATGATAAAAATTGTTTAATGTGTTTTAATGATATTAATATTGATTATGAAGGTGTCATAAATGAACATTTTACTAATGAAAAAGAAAAGTTAAAAGATAAAATTTATGTTAGAAATGTACTGTTTCCAGTAAATTTAATAGCTAATTTTTCATGCTGTATGTATAGAAGCGATGCTGTAAAAAATATGTCTGAAGTTTTTTATGAAAGTAAAGGTGCAGATTTTTTATTTAATATGTTTATACTTGATAATGGATATGGAAGATATATTAATGAAAAACTTTCAAACTATAGAATACATAAATCATCACAATGGAGTTCTTTATCTGAAAAAAGTAAGGCTGTCAATATAATAAAAATGTGCTTTGAGTATAATCATATTTTTAATAATAAATATATGGATGAATTTATAGATCTATCATTTAACAATATTGATAAATATATTGATGATGCAATATCATCATATAACAATATTGATAAATATATTGATGATGCAATATCATCATATTATAATAGAAAAAGACCTTTGAAAAGATTGACTAGATTTTTCAAAAAACTGAAGCGTTTTTTGTAATATTATTAAATCATCTTTAATGGGGTAGCAAGCATGAGTACTTATGTCACGAAACCGTATCTTCCACCTAAAGAAGAATATCTGAAGCGGGTGTCGGCTATTTTCGACCGTGACGTTCTGACCAATCAAGGACCGGAGGTTCGTGATCTGGAAGAACGTATGCGGTCTTTTCTGGGCGTCGAGCATTTTCACTATGTCACCAACGGCACGGTGGCACTCCAGATTGCCCTGCGCGCTCTCGACATTACGGAAGGCGAGATCATCACCACGCCGTTCAGCTATGTGGCGACGACTTCTTCCATCCTGTGGGAACGCTGCACGCCGGTGTTCGTCGATATTGAACCGGAGAACTTTACCATTGATCCGGCAAAGATCGAAGAGGCCATCACTCCCCGGACAAAGGCCATCATGCCCGTGCACGTCTTCGGCTATGCCTGCAACGTGGATGCCATAGAGGCCGTCGCAAAAAAGCATGACTTGAAAGTCATCTATGACGCGGCCCACGCATTCGCATCCCGGTACAAGGGAAGGGCTCTCTCCTCCTACGGCGACATTTCCACGCTTTCCTTCCACGCCACCAAGCTGTTTCACACCATCGAGGGCGGCGCGTGCGTGGTGCGGGATCAGGACGTGTCGGACAGACTGGAGTTGATCAAGCGTTTCGGACATCACGGCGACACGCATTATATGCTGGGCATCAACGCCAAGCAGGATGAGTTCAATGCGGCAATGGGCAATGCCAACATGGGACATCTGCCGGAAATCTTTGCGGAAAGGAAAAGACTTTCGGAGCTGTACGACAGTCTTCTTGCCAGAAAGGTTCGTCGTCCGGCTCCTCAGGAAGGGCTGGAATACAACCATGCCTACTATCCTGTGGTGTTTGAAAGCGAAAAGGAACTTCTTGCCGTTTTTGATCGACTGAAAGAGATGGATGTCTTTCCGAGGCGTTATTTCTACCCCAGTCTGAACACGCTGCCTTACTTGAAGAATGCAGCTTCCTGTCCTGCTTCTGAAGACATTGCCGTTCGTATTGCCTGCCTTCCTTTGTTCGTGGGACTGGATGATGATTCCATATATAAGATATGCGGTGTATTCAAGTGAAGAATATATTGGTAAAAATAATTTCCGCCTGTATTTTTGACAGTAAAAGAAGACGTATATTTCGTAAAAAGCATAGTTAGGAATGGAAAAATATTATCAGCAGAAATAATATAAAAATATCGGAGTCTGACATTGATAAGGTTTCAATGGATATTGACGGATGCAATAATAACATCATTATTGATGAAATAAACGGAAGCAGTCGAGGACATATCAATATTTGTCTGGCTGGTAATTGTTGTACGGTCATTATTGAAGATGGCGTTTCAGTCGCACAGAATCTGAATATTGTTATAGGGCAGAGACATCCTCATTTCGGAAGTGTGGAGAATGTCGTCGTTCGTATAGGAGCGCATACCAGTTTTGAGGGCTGTTCAATTGTAACATATAATTCAAATGCCAGCATTGATATAGGACAGGACTGTATGGTTTCATCCGCTGTCACCATATTTCATACGGAGTCACATCCTGTTTATGATGCCGGAAGCGGAAACATCATAAACAAATAAAGGATTTGAAGATCGGAAATCATTGCTGGCTTGGGGCAAATGTTACGATTCTTAAAAATACGCATCTGGGAGACAATACCATTGTCGGATGGGGAAGTGTAGTCAATAGAAAATGTTATTCCCATCACGCCTATTCTACGCCTCCGATGAATTGTATTCTGGCGGGGAATCCTGCTGGAATAGTGAAAACCAATGCGAGCTGGGATAGCGACGGGAGCAAAGGTTATGTGCAAAATAACGATGCG
Source organism: uncultured Mailhella sp. (assembly GCA_944323575.1). GTDB lineage: Bacteria > Desulfobacterota > Desulfovibrionia > Desulfovibrionales > Desulfovibrionaceae > Mailhella. The sequence continues at coordinate 2,980 of CALUTB010000191.1, forward strand.
TAGTATGTTCTATAAACTGCTTGTAGATAACAATGTCGCGCATAATGTCATTAAGGTATGCTGTCGAAGCAGCATATTGAAAAAATGTTTCAATAAATGTTATCCGTATGGAGTCATCAGCTCTGAAATAGTCATAGTTGATGATGTGTTTCCTTCAAAATATTCTTTGTTCAGATATATAGAATATATCGAATATTTAAAACATTTTGAACATCTTGTTATTGTATGCACAGGAAAAAATATCAATATTCTTGAAAAAAAAACTGTAGAGGATATTGTTCATGAATTCATTACGGAATATCCTCAATTTGAAAATAGAATAGTCATAGATAAAGAAGAAAGAATGATAATCGACGCCGATGTTGTGTATATGAATTTTTATAATAATCTTGACATATTTTATAAACGTAATTTGAATAACAGTCCGTTTGTTGTCAATTTGTATCCCGGCGGAGGCCTTGAATTTTTTAATAAAGAAAATGATTCAGTGATGAAAAAATATTTGCAGTCTCCCTTATGTTCCAAAGTCATTACAACGCAGATTCCGGTAAAAAACTACCTCATCAATAACGGTATTTGTAGTGAAGAAAAAATAGAAAATATTTTTGGTGTCGTTATTGATGATAAAAAAGTAAATATTAATGATAAAAAATGGTACGGATTGAATAAAGATCGTTTTGATATATGCTTTGTTGCATATAAGTATATGAAGAATGGTCACGATAAGGGTTATGATATGTTTATCAAAGTTGCAGAAAAAATATGCAGCATCAAAGATAATGTCTTTTTTCATGTCGTCGGAAACTTTTGTGACGATGATGTGGATATATCGAATATAAAATATCATATCACGTTTTATGGAGCACATAATAAAGAGTGGTTTGATGATTTTTATATTGATAAGGATGTCATCGTTTCGCCCAATATTCCTTTTGTCCTTTCAAAAGGAGCATTTGATGGCTTTCCGACGGGAGCCATCATTGAAGCTGGAAACCATGCTGTTGCTATGTTTGCCACAGATGAACTTGATATGAATCAGGGTTACTTTATAAACAACAAAGAGATTGTTATCATTAAGTACGATGTAGATGATATTGTAAATAAAATTTTGTATTTTTATGAAAATTATAATGAGCTTCGTGATGTGTCGATATCTGGAATGAATAAAATAAAAACGATCTATTCCATTGATCATCAGATAAAGCCAAGAATAAAAATATTGGAATATGCCGTTGGAGGAAAACATGAATAGTTTTTATTCTGCTGAAGAGCTTCTTTCTTTTGGATTTAAAAGTATCGGAAATGATGTATCCATAAGCAGAAAATGCTCCATATACGGAGCGGCGGATATCAGTATTGGAAGCCATGTGCGCATTGACGATTTTTGTCTGCTTTCCGGGCATATTGAAATCGGAAACAGGGTTCATATTTCCGCGTATGCCGCGCTGTACGGAGGCGGGGGCATAACAATCGGAAATTTTTGCGGCATTTCTCCGCGCTGCACATTGCTCAGCGCCTCGGATGATTTTTCCGGTGAGCATATGATCTCTCCTATGGTTCCTCCCGAACTGACCTATGTCACACGCCGGCCTATCATTATGGAAGACTATACTCAGTTGGGAACCGGTACGACGGTTCTTCCCGGCGTTCATATATTGAGAGGCGCCGTGACCGGAGCCTGTTCACTGGTGCGGAGTGATCTGCCGGAATGGTCTGTTTGCTGGGGGGTTCCCTGTAAATCAAGAAAAATTCGTTCCAAAAAGATTGAAGAGCTTTCATCTTTAATTATCGATTAATATCTAGGAGAATGAAATGCATTATAAAGTTGGTATACATTGTATAACATATAATCATGAAAAGTTTATAGCACAAACATTAGAAAGTATGCTTTGGCAGAAAACGGACTTTCCAATAGCTGTTTATGTTTCTGATGATTGCTCGACGGATAATACTACCGGCATTATTTCTCAATATGCAAAACGTTATCCTGACAGAATAATACCATTGGGTAATCATGGAAGAAAGGGTGTCATCAATAATTTCATTGATACGGCAAAAGCCATCTCGACGGAATATGTCGCCGTTTGCGAGGGCGACGATTACTGGACCGATCCGTACAAGCTTCAGAAGCAGGTGGATGCTCTTGATGCGCATCCGGAAGCGTCCGTCTGCTTTCATCCCGTCACGGTTCATTGGGAGGACGGCGCCTTTCCTGATTCGGAGTTTCCTTCTCCGGACTACAGGTTCAACAAGAACGTTCTGGATTTGTCCGATCTGCTCAGGCGCAATTTCATTCAGACGAACTCCGTGATGTATCGCTGGAGATACCACGACGCACCGCTGGAAGGCTTTCCCGACGACATTCTGCCCTGCGACTGGTTCCTTCACCTGCTTCATGCTCAAGTGGGTAAGATTCTTTTCTTGCCCGACAACATGGGCGTGTATCGAAGGCATAAGGGCGGTCTCTGGTACGAGTGTATGAAAACGGCCCGATGGTTTAAAAGCTGCGGCATACAGCATTACCGTTTTTATGAAGAAGCCGAAAAGGCCTTCGGTGCGGATTTTTCCGAGGAGAAGAAAAGAATACTCATGCTCTGCTATGCTCATGCCTTGGCGCAGCATGATGAGGAGCGGCTGGAAACGCTGCGGACCCGCTATCCTATGGATGAATCATGTTTTCAGCATCTTCGTTGGAAGTTTTTTCTTCTGAACGTTGCCATGCCCTTCATCCGCGGCAGCAGAAGAGCGTATATGCACAGGAAGAAAGGCGATTATAAGGAACTGCTTAGAATCTTCAGCGGGTAGGATTGTAAAAAGATTTCTCGATAGGATCTCAGTGTTGCAGGAAAGTATTATGACCCGTCTTGCCCTCTATGTGTTTTTCCATAAGGAAGGTATTCTGGAGGAATACGTTTCCTATTATTTAAAAGGTTTGAAAGCCGTCTGTGCCGACATAGTGCT
>CALUTB010000192.1 GCA_944323575.1 uncultured Mailhella sp.
CTTATACTTAAAATTATATTATGTTTGATTCATTTTTATGTCATTTTAATCACAAAAATTGTCTTTTTATGAATTAAAAAAGACAATTTATAAAAAGGACGTGATTTTATGATACAAGATATGGATATTAGAGGAATTAATGGATACCAATATGTTACAAATAAACCATGTGTACAATTTGATTTAACAATTTCGCAAAATTTAGAAGAAAATGGATATTGTAAAATTTGGATGGATGAATGGAATGTATATTGTATGTTTAGAATCAGACATGTTAGTTCTAATGGCATTCTAAGTGGTGGGGCAATATTTGGGATTCCTGTGGCGGAGCGCAGACTTATTTAACAGCAGGAACAAATTCAACAGGTGCGCATACCCATACTGTAACGGCAAAGGGAACTATTGGAAATACTGGCAGTGGTACACCGATTGATATTATGCCACCGTATTATACGGTTAATATATGGCAAAGAACAGCATAATATATAAATGAATGAAAGGAAGATTTTATGAAACCTGTTATTATTTACAAAGAAAAAGATTCTGATAAAATTGTTTTGTCAGAAGAAGAACTTGAAAAGTTGATTACGGATATATATGAACAAGGTTTTGAAGATGGTAAAAAATATAGACCATCATATATTCCACAAGATTATACTACAATCAAACAACCAGATATGCCTAATAAAACAGGTATTACTTGGGAAACAGGAAAAAGACCGTGGTGGATTGATGATAGGGGTACATATATAGCATGTAAAAACATGTAGTTAATAGGTGGATAAAAATGAATCGTGATACAAGGCGAAAAATGAATAAAAAATTAGGAAAGAAATTTGACAAAGAAACCTATGATTTATTTGAAACAATGCTTGCGGCTAAAGGTATTAAATTAAATAAAGGTGTAACTGATACAACAATGGCTGAACCTTTGTTTAAAACAGGTGATAAAGTAAAATTAAAAGCAGATAAAATATTGAATAGAAAAATAGGTAGAAATGAAAAATATCTTGACTTTGTTGAAAGAAATAAAGACACTATATTTACACTTGAAGATTTGAAAAATCCATCACCGATTGTATTTACATTTAAAGAATGTGATGATGTAAATGAAATCAAGTGGCATTTTAATGAAGATGAATTGGAGAAAGTAGAATAATATGAATAAATTGATTTATTGGTTAAATAGATTTACAATTAATTTTAGCAAAGATTATAGAAAATGCAATGGTGAATGCGATGAATGTGATGCAAAAAGGAAATGTAATGAAATAGATAATTATAAATTAAAGAAATAATACAGGGGGAATGTATATGGAAGCAATATTATATAGCACTAATTGTCCGAAGTGTATGATATTGAAAGAAAAATTGAATGAAAAAAAAATTAAATATAAGGAGATAAATGACGTTGAAATTATGCAAAATAAAGGTATAATGACTGTCCCTATGTTAGAAGTGGAAAATAATTTATATACTTTTTTACAAGCTAACGATTATATAAATAATTATTGTAATAAAGAGGCGTAACTATTATGATAATTGATATTAAATTAGATAGAAATTTTACGACTCAATTCAATAAATTAAGAAAAGAATATGGAAATGACATGGCTATTCTTAATGGATTCGCTGATAATCAATTAAGTTATACAGATTTTATTGATAACTTTGTTGATAAAAAGACGGTAGCAGATGCTTCTATTGATGGGAATGCAAATGTTAAAGAAAAAGATATTTGTTCGTTAGAAGCGGAAATGAGTAAGCCTCATCAAAAGTTAATTGCGTTTAATAAAATATATTATGAAATTAATAAAAAATGGGGTCACGCAATAGCAAATAAATGGCTTTCTTATGAATGGGATGGTCATTTATATCTACATGATTCAAGTTCATCATCTACAAAACCTTATTGTTTTGCTTACGACATAGAAGATTTAGTTACAAAAGGTTTGTATTTTATAGATACTTTTAATGCACAACCACCACAACACCTTGTTACATTCACTGATTTTGTTGGAGAATTTGTTAGTTGGGTTTCCAATAGAAGTTCTGGAGCTTGTGGTTTGCCATCATTTTTAATTTATTCTTTTTATTTTTGGAAAAAAGATGTTGAAAACGGATATTATACAGGAACACCTGAAAAATATAGGGATCAAGAATTTCAGAGAATTGTGTATAAATTAAACCAACCGTATTTGCGTGTAAATCAATCAGCATTTACTAATTTTTCTATTTTTGATAAAGAATATTTAATTGCATTATTTGGAGGGAAAAAATTTCCAGACGGTTCTTATATTATAGACTATATTGATGATTTAATTGAATATCAAAAAAGGTTTATGGAAGTTTGCAGTAATATTAGAAGTCAAAATATGATGACATTCCCTGTTCTTTCTTATTGTTTACTTAGAAAAGATGGAAAATTTGCACATGAAGATTTTGCAAAATGGTGTTGTAAACATAATATGAAATGGGCTGATAGCAATTTTTTCATAAGTGAAGATGTAACATCATTATCCAACTGTTGCCGATTAGTCAGCGATGTTAAGAATTTAGGATATTTTAATTCTATTGGAGGAACAGCATTAGAAGTTGGTTCTATTAAAGTCAACACTATTAATTTAGCAAGAATTGCTTATGAAAATAGTATTGATTCATATTATTATAAATTAAAGGATGTAGTTAGAATTTGCATTAAATCCTTAGATTCTATTAGACATATTATAAAAAGAAATATTGATAAAGGATTGCTTCCAAACTATAAAAAGGGAATAATGAATATTTCTTCTCAATATAATACTATCGGAATTATAGGCGTATATGAAGTATTAAAAAAATATGGACTAATATACCATGATGAACTTGGATATACATATTATAAAGATGAAGGCATTGACTTTATAAAAGGGATATTTAATACAATTGAAGAAGTGAAAAAAGAATTTGATTTTGATTATTCTATAAACATTGAACAAATTCCGGGGGAACGTGCAGCTTATATTTTAATGAAAAAAGATAAAAAATTCTTTCCAAATGAAGAATATGAATTGCCGTTATATGGGAACCAATGGATTCCACTTGGGGTTAAAACAACATTACAGGAAAAAGTAAAATTAAGTGCAATTTTAGATAAGGCATGTAATGGTGGAAGCATAGCACACATAAACATTGAATCCCCGTTTAATAATTTCGAAACAGCGTGGGATATGTTGAATTATGTTGCGGATAATGGTGTAGTATATTTTGCATTTTGTACAAGAATTAGTGCGTGTAAGCATAATCATGGATTTTATGGTGAAATATGCCCAATTTGCGGAGAACCAAAGGAAACAACATACCAAAGAATAGTTGGGTTTTTAACGCCAGAAAAATCATACAGTAAAGAGCGGAAAGAAGAATTTAAAATGCGCGATTGGTTTGATATAAATGAAATGAGTGATTTATAATGATAATTAAGGCAATAAAAGACGAAGATTTTGTTAATTATAAAAAACCGTCCATGTTTGTAGGATTTCCATATTGTACATTGAAATGTGAAAAAGAATGTGGTATGAAAATATGTCAAAATAAAGAGATGTTGAAATCTAAAGGGATAGATATATCAGTAGATTCTTTGATTAAAAGATATACAAATAACAATATATCTAAAGCAATTGTATGTGGTGGATTAGAACCACTTGATTCATTTCAAGATTTATGTGATTTAATTTCTAAATTTAGAAAAATTACAGATGATGACATTATAATTTATACAGGTTATAATAAAGAAGAAATAATTGATAAGATGCAAGTGTTAAAGCAATATAAAAACATATTTATTAAATATGGACGATATATACCAAATCAAAAACAAAAATATGATAAAATTCTTGGAGTCACATTAGCATCTTGTAATCAATATGCAGAAAAAATTAGTTAAATATATTGACAAAGCCCCGAATATATGCTATTATTTATATAATTAATTTCGGGGCTTTATACCTTATTTTTAAAGGAGGATTTATTATGTTTCCAGAAGAAATTATGGCTGCTATTATATCAGAAGAAATAGATGAAGAAGATGCAATTGAAGAGTTAGAAGAATATGGAATGGATTTAGATGATTTAAACGAAGGATATTATTAATGGTGATTATTGAATGTCTTTTTGGAATGTAATATATGATGAAATGTTACTTGGTAATTTTAGTTTCCTAATTTTAACCTAATCAGGCAAGAAGTCCCACCACTTCTGAAGTGGGGGATAAATTGTGCCGTCATCGTGGGTATGTAAACGATGCCTTGACACTTTCTGACCGTGTTTGGGTGTTCCCATCATGCGGTGAAACCATCCTGCGGGATGTAAATGCCGCAATCAACATCAGAGATACCGGAGTTGCGCAGATAGCGTGACTTTCGATAGAACCGTGGGGCACACGGGGATAGCCTGTTGATACTTAACCCACTGGGGTTATTGAGCAGGAAGCCTCCGCCTCTTTAGCGGCGGGAGCATGTCACTTGTAGGAATTATACAAGTAATATTAATGATATTTTCGCATTTAAAAAAATAGGTGGATTTTTATGGAAGAAAACAATACTGAAATATATATAGAAGATGGAAGTGGGGATTGAAAATATGGAAATATATTTATTAAAAAATGGTGAAGAAACACTATTGGATAATAAAAAAAACATTTAAAGAATGTATGAAATATATATTAAATAAGATAAACGAATATAAACATGTCTCTTATTATAATAGATTTCAAATGATAAAAGATGATGTTGTTATGATTGATTTCGGGTCTTGGAGCGACTTCTTTTTAATTAAGGGAATCACATTCGATGAAATTATGAAAGCGCAAAAGGAAGAAGAATTAGATGTCTAAATTAATAGTAGTAAGTGATATACATGGATGTTATTATTCACTTATGAACTTATTAGAAAAAAGTAAATATAATGAAGAAGAAGATTTTCTTGTATGTATTGGAGATTATATAGACAGGGGTAAAAATTCTTTTGAAGTCCTTGAATACTTGATTAAATTACAAAAACGTGTTGGTAATGATAGATGTGTATGTTTGCTTGGTAACCATGAAGATATGGCAATGAATGACCAGGAATCATGGCGTATTCCACAAAACGGTTCAAGTAAAACAAGAAAATCGCTTATAAAAAATAATAGGCGTATAAAAGATTATTATTGGTGGTTTAAGAAATTACCAATCGTTTATGAATTAAATGATATATGCTTTTGTCACGCCGGGTTTAGTTATCCTAAATTAAAAGAAAATACCCGCGACGAATTATTGTGGGGTAAGTATGCTTTATATCTAAGTGAACCTACTGAAAAACAAGTTATATTTGGGCATTATGCAATGAAAGAAGTGTATAAAACGCCAAATAACAATATAGGTATAGATACAGGTTGTTGTTTTGGTAATAAATTATCTTCGCTTATAATTTATGATGATAAAGATAAAACAGAAATTGTAAGTGTTTTTAAAGACGAAAGGGATTAAAAATGGCAAATAAAATGGGTATTTTATTTGTTTTTAAAAATGTTCAAAAATTTATATATAATATACCAATTTATATTCGCAGCATTAAATATGGTATTAAAAATTTAGCAATATGGCTTCCTACAATATGGAAAGATAGAAATTGGGATTACTATTATTTTTTCAAGATACTTGAAAAGAAATTAGAATTATTTGAACAAACACATACAAACGGAATATATCTTCATTGGGAACCAGTTGCAAAGAATTTAAAGATTGCAAAGAATTTATGCAAGCGACTTTCTGATGAATATGATTATTACGAATTAGCAAATCA
>CALUTB010000193.1 GCA_944323575.1 uncultured Mailhella sp.
CATAAATACCAATTGTTACACATTCCAATCATAATTTTATTTCCTTTTTTTAATTTTTTTTTTTGTACTTACAAGAATCTGTTTCTGAATTATAGTCACAGTTGTCTAAAAAATTATCGTTTTCATCATGCTGACATTTATCACATAACATAAGACGATTTCCACATTCTGGGCAAATTGTTTTGTACCCATTCTGTTTTACATCCCATTGCATAGTGATTTCAGATTCACAAAAGGGACACCATTCCGTTACTTCATATTTGTTCATATCTTATCTCCCTTTCAATTACATAAATTAGTTCATCTAAACCGATTTTTTTTAATTACTTGATCTTTTATTTATATTAATATTATAACATAAAAGATGATAAAAATCAATTTTTCTCTATATGCTTATTTATTGTTTATAACTTTTTCTGTAATATTTTCAAGTCCTATAACTTTTGCAATGTTCTCCCCAATTTTTGATTTTATTGTTTCATTAACGTATTCTATAAGTTTTTTCTTAATTTCATCAATAGCTTTATCTATTTTTCGATTCATATCACAATCCACTATTCTTTTTAACATATATTCAATACGAGGAATACCTTTTTCATATCCTGTAACAATTCTCCCAGAATCACTTACTTTTTCATCCAAAAACGAGTCACACTTTTCTTTTAGAATATCTACTACTGAAACATCACTTTTTTTAACATCGCCCCATTTATCTGTTATCGTTCTTTTTTTATTTAAAAAATCTTCAACAAAATTATTTAATTTTTCACCAATTATTGTTTCTACTTTTGAAAAATATTTATCAGATTCTTCGTTAATCTTATCTGACACAAGTTTTGTTATGATTTCATCTGATTTTTTTGTTAATGTTCTTAATACTTCTGATTTTAATATTTCGTCAATATTTTCTTCTTCTTCAAACCAATCTAATTGTACTTCAATATTAAATTTAGCCATTTATTTTTCCTCCATTTTTATCATGTGTCTTATATTTCTTTATTTAACAGTATTATTTAATACAAAAACTATTCATCTGATGCTATAATATATTCCCATTCACATTATATTTTTACTAAAATTTCGTAAATTGATGCCATAATCTCATATCATTAAATCCCCTTTCAAAATTTAATTATTGTAATAATCCTATAAATTCAAAAATATTTTTTATATTATCAAAATCAATCATTTTAAATATAAAAACAATTCCGAATATAATAATTATACTAATAAATAAAATGTATAAGTATATATATTTATTTGATTTTTTATCCATAATTATTTCCTTTCAATTTTTCTTTATTAACTTCATTATATATAGTATATCATATTTTTTATAAAATTTCAATAGAAAAAAAAAGAAGCATCTACGTTTTTGTAGATGCTTCTTATCTATATAATTATACTGTAACAAAATTATATGGGCTTTGATGGAATCAGAAATCATTTTGGTACAATATAATCGACTATATGGATTTAATCGCATAATTTATCTATTTTAACAATTTCTTTTGCAGATGATTCGCTTATATCCTGTGTTACAAGACGTGAACACGCAATAATCTGTTCAAGTTGTTTCCGCACACGTTCTACAACGTGTTCAATATATTTATAATATTGTTTCTTCGCACGCGATTTTGCAATCTGCATGCCTTTTTCTTCATCGAATTTATCTTCATTATGGCACTTTGATGTTCCAATAAATCTATATTCGCCGAATTTTTTAGAAAAAAGTTCACAAATAATCAAATCTTTAATTAGAGATTCAAGACGCGGTTTTACATGTAAACCACGTTTTCTAAATCTGTTCAGAATTTTCCGTGCTTCAAGGTCTACATCATAAGGGTTAATTTCTATAATCGCAGTACAGATTTTTTGTTCTTTATTTACAAATTTTAGCATACAATTTCCTTTCTTGATTGTGACATACTTCCACCACCTATGCTGGCATAGAAGTGGGGGCTTCTTGCTGGCTAAGGTTAAATATCATAAGGCACTTTGTTCAAGATTGATAATATAGATAAATTCCAACCAATTTTTATAGTATAATACATACTATTATTTTTAATTAAATTCATCTATAATAGGGCTATTGTTCAAAATAGCGTAACCGTTTACCATAGCAATACAAATTTCAACATATAGTAATTTGCAAGATGTTAAATTATCATACCATTTCACAAAATTTCATGTCACGATTATCATAATCTAACAAATGATAATTAGATTTTATCAACCAATCAGCAACATAGCTTTTTGGATTATCAGTCCAATGCTTTATATGTGTAAATATGTTATCTTTCCATTTGAAAAACAAACATAAGGCATTATAACTTACACCTAAAAGTACATGAATCACACTTCATTCATGCAAGAAGCGGTTGCAAATTTATACTACATATATCAATCCTGAACGAAGTGTCTTATGACACTTCGTGTATGTATCAGATTTATGTTTAAAAAATACCTCAATTTTTCAGAAAGATTTCCATCATTTCTTCAACGCTATCAGCATCAAGGTATTTTGGAACAAAATCATCAAGTTCTGTTAGAAGTAAAATTTCATCACGTTTTAGAGAAGAATTTTCTACTTCTTTCTTGATATTCTTATACAGATTCTTTACGACATTTCTATTATAATCTATCGTCTGAATCCTCTTTACAGGATATACGACTTGAATCTGATTTCCTTCACCATTGAAAGTATACGTTCTTCCGACCGTTTCTGTTTCTTTGCTTTTCAGTTTAGATAGATATTCAAGTGTTCTTGATACTTGCAATTTGTCTTTATTAATTGCAATAATTCCATCAATATCCAATCCTGCGGATTTTTTAACTTCTGAAATCTTGTTTGTCAATCTTTCCTTTTCATATACAATATCCGCAAGTAAATCAATTAGATTATTTACATTGAAATCATAATCTTCAAGTGCTTTTGTTTCGAGAACCTTATCTTCTTGTTCTTTTATTAAATGTGAAATATTGTGTTCTTCTTTTATACACATTACATTTCCTTCTT
>CALUTB010000194.1 GCA_944323575.1 uncultured Mailhella sp.
GCTATGCGCATCTGGCGGATCAGGCGATGCTCAAGGCGGCGGCTGTCGCGGATGATGTGCTGACAGCTAAAAAATAACCATAAAAATACGGGCGGCCATGTTTATGACCGCCCATATTTTTAGCTTATCACAATTTTTCTCTCGAAATGAACATTGAACGGATTATCGTTCCAGAACGTGCCCTGATCCTCGGCATCGTCGGCATATTCTCCCAGACGCATAAAGCGATAATCCTTCAGAGGCAATCCGCGCAGCAGTTGGGAGAAAAACCGGACTTCCTAGAAGTCCTCTCTGTCCTCATACCACTTCACGTTTTTCCAGAGAAAGATTTCGCCGCCCGTGCCGGAATCCACACGATGAAGATCGGCAGAGGATATGAAGCGTCGTACTTCTTTTGCTGTCGCACTCCGACCGAGTTCGCGCAACCGTTCTTTCATGATTTCCCTGCCCTGTTTCGTGAGCATGATGCACACGTCGCTGTAATATCCCATAAAGCCCCTCTGTCAGCGTTTGTCCTTGAGCACGGCAATGATTCCGCCAAGAATGACAATAAGAATTTCCACACAGATATTCGGCATCAAAAGCCTCCTAATGCTTATGACTGCGCAGAGTCTTCAGAAGGAGCGAAGAGAGCGCACCCGGCAACTCTGCGATATGTTTTATGGAAACAGAAGCCGGTATGACATTCTGAATTGAATGAATGTCGTAGGCGATGCCGTAAACCTCTACACCATTGCTTTCGGCATCCTGCACGGCAGCATTCGCGGCCGCCACGCTGTCGGGAAGTCCGTCGGTGAACACAATGAGGATTTTCCTTGTCTTCCGCATGGAGCACAGTCGCGGAAGTACACGCCACATGGCGGCGGCGAGAGGAGTCAGTCCATAGGCCGGAACATTGGGAAAGCCGCGACATATCCTCCGACCATGACTGAGAATGTCCGACATGGCCGGGGAAGATTCATCATAGAAGTCGGCGTCCTTCACGGGAAAAACGGATATGCCGCAGGAGATGCCTCTTAATCCTTGCAAGGCCACTGCTATGGCATAGGCCGAGATGAGCTCCTCACGGATTATGGAAGTCGTGGATCCCGATACGTCGAGCAGCAAGTGTACAGTCGTAGATTTCATTCTGGCCGGAGCAGTGCGCAGGAATACCTTGCTTTCACCAAGGGCCGTCTTGTAGAACTGACGAGTGTTAAGCCTGCCGAAACATGCAGTACGACGACCTTCAAACGTATCAGCCTGAAGCAGACCGGCGACTCCCGTTCTGAGGCGTGCGGCAAGATTCAGCGTCTCGGAGACAGCTTCGGAAGGCAGGTTGGGAAAGGTACAGTTGACAAGTCTTGCCACATGAAAGGAGGCATCCTCTGCGCCTGCGGATGCTGCTTCCAGTTCCTGCTTCAGAGTGTCGCCGACATTCGTGGGCAGAACAGAGTCCGGTTCAAATAGTACAGAAAAGGGTGATACGTTGTTCGTATCACCCTTTATGCTTCCCTGAGGTCCTGAGATTTCTGCCATAGTTTCGCTTTTTTTGTCCTTTTCCTCCTGCGTGTTTTTGCCGTCTTCACTATTCTCATTTTCCTGTCTTTTCTGCGGAGGCGGCGCATAGGTTTTCAGAATGGTGGCGAGCTTTCCGGCATACCGCAGAGAATCTTCTGTGCTTTGACATTGCCTTCTCGCTTCATTCAAGACGATTCGAAGTTTGCCTGTGAGGCCGGGGGCAACTTTTTCAAGCTCCCGACCGACGCGCCTGTATTCTTTTCCGAGCAGAGGTTCGTGCCACGACCTCGCATAGAGCAGGCACCAGTTCAGAGGGCAGACGTCTGTCGTCCCGTTCAGGAACATGCGCCTCGTCAGTTCCGAAAGATTGGCCGCGCAGCCGACATAACGCCTGGACATGAGTCCCTCAACGCGAACATCCTCAAGCATGTTGAGGAGCCACTGTTCACCCTTGTTTTGGGCTCTGGCGGCAACGGAGAAGTTCGTGAAAAGGCAATGGGCGATTTCATGGTCAGCATAGCCTCTGACGACACCGGCAAGAGTTTCGTCCACCTGCAGGGGAAGCGACGGCAGATGAATAACCTTTCCGTCAGTGTAGGCTTCCGAGCCGCCTATCTCTACACGGATGCCGGTTCTTTCGGTAAGAGCCTGCACGACAAGAGGAAGAGAACTTCGTATGGATTCAGATGCTTTCATTACCATAACCCCTGACTTTCTATTCTGGCGGAAGCACCGGATATGGGCATCGTTACCGGTTCTGGTGCATGCAATCTGCCCAGCAACGTTTTGCCCTTCTGCCATACGCCCTGTAAGTTCCTCCAACGCTTCAGGGCTTTTCAGAAGACAGACCAGACCGAGCAGCTTTGAGAGTTCCTGTCCCTGAATGATGCCTTTCGAAGGAAGTTCCTCAAGCGCCGTATGTATGAGACCTGCCGCATGACCTACCCGAGGCTCAAGAAATGCCAGTCCGGCCAGCTTGCTTTCCATGGCCTTCAGTGGCCCGAGTGCCCGCCGGGTAATCTGCTCTTTGTCGGCAAAGATGTTCCTGTAGGCTTCGGCGGCCTGCCTTGCAATGTTTGTAGGCTCAGGACTCATTAATTGCCAAAAGGGTAAAAAGTTCTTATTGTCGGCATAGGGAGGATGCCATGAAGGAACT
>CALUTB010000195.1 GCA_944323575.1 uncultured Mailhella sp.
GGGCGAACCGGGGCGAAACGGGGCACGGCTCCGGCTCTTCATTTTTCGACTACTAATTTTTTGCAGAAAAGCGGGGCGAGCGGGGCAGGGGTGATTTTTCTGCATGGCCGGAAAAGAGTCGCCTCTTGCGTCTGCCGGTAGGAAGACTTGAGAGAAATAGGCAAGTTTTTATTTTCACCCTGAACAAGTACAGGCTTATCTTTTCGGCGGCCTTTCCCCTAAGAATGGAACATGCGCCATGAGTAGCGTTTAGCAGCCTTTGCCCGTTTTTAGTAAACGGGGAGACAAGCCTTTTCCCTGAAAAATGGTGCAAGGCTTTTTATACGTCGGGGCGTTTCCGGGCATGAGAAGCCCGCACAGAGGCCGGAAACGCGGCATGTTTTAGGGGGGGGGCGGGCTGTGAAAATGATACCCACAATTTTCCCAGATTTTCCCAAACTTTCCCAGATTTTCCCAGTGACTTGCACTAGTTACAAAATTTATGCTAACCTTTCCCCGTCTATAGTCTGCCGTAGTAGTCGAAAAACAAGAGGTGATTGATATGAGACAGGAAAACAGAGTTTCGGACACGTCTTTTCCCCATGTCATGAGAGCGAGGCAAGCGGCGGTGTATCTTGGTGTCCATGAAAAAACCGTGTGGCAATGGGCGAAAGAAGGCCGCTTGCCCCAGCCTATCAGGCAGGGCAAGAAGTGCTCTGTCTGGCTGGTGGCGGACCTTGACGCATACCTTGCCCGCTGTGCGAACGGCGGCGAGGCGTAAGGGGGCGCGTATGACAAGAGAACTCACAAGCTCTTTTCCTGCCGGTATGGTACGCCTTGCGGACGGCGCGGACGTGTTCACCTGTGCGGAGTGCGGATATTTCCGCGCCGTGCCTTTGCCTTCCGGTCATGTGCGGACGTTCTGTATATTCACCGGCGAGAAGGTGAGTCCGTCCCGTCCCGCCTGCTCTTTCCGCTTGACGTGCGGCGGCCTTCCTGCCATGTTGGAAGTCCCAAATGACGATGGCCGTAACAGGCGGCTTGCCCTTGCCCCACAAGGTGCAAAAGTTCTGTCCATTCCTGCATATCATGCCCGTGCTGCATTCTGCGCGGTGCGTGCTTATATTGGCAGGGCACAACGTCCGGGACGCCGTGAGGCCCCGGCGGCTCATCGTCAGCCGGGGAGCGTTGTTGCTCTGCCTTTTTCTTTTAATCCCACAATGACGAGGTGTTTCCATGCATTGCGATTTCATCAACGGCTTGCCAGTCAGTCTGAGCCATTCACCGGCCCGAATTTTCCCGCCTTTTTCCTATCAAAAAGCCACTAGACAAGGCGGTATCTGCCCTGCCTGTAACGGCCCTGCGGTGCCTCTCTGTGCCGCCGGGGGCTTGACTCATGCCCGACCGTGGGGCATGGTTGAGGCCCCTAACTACGATGGCCGTAACAGGCGGCTTGCCCTTGCCCCACAAGGTGCAGAAGTTCTGTCCATTCCTGCATATCATGCCCGTGCTGTATTCTGCGCGGTGCGTGCCTATATTGGCAGGGCGCAACGTCCGGGACGCCGTGAGGCCCCGGCGGCTTATCGTAGGCCGGGGAGCGTTGTTGCCCTGCCTCTTTTCTTTTAATCCCCAAACTACGAGGTATTTCATGCATTGCGATTTCATCAACGGCTTGCCGGTCAGAACGGAAGAACCGAAATTCATCCCCGCGGAAATCTCCGAAAATTTCCTGTCCGAACTTCTCAGCGTAGAATACGGCTTGCGTTTTCTCGCCAAGTCCGCAAGCGACCTAGGCGAGTACGGATATAGTGGCTGCGACGGAAGGGGCGGCAAGGTTGTCAACATGGAAGTTCTTTCCGGCGCGGCGTATGTCGCGCACCTTCTCAGCCTTCGCCTTGATTCTCTGATTGACGAGGTGAAGACTGATGACGACTAGCCTTCCCCTCTCTGCCGGTTCGGTATCCGTTTCCCGCGGCCGCCGTACGGCCTTCCGTCCGCTTTCTGAAACTGCTCTTCTTCGGCTGGGTACGGCGCTTGTTTCCGTGGCTTTTGTCGGCACGCTCGTTCTGTTTTTCTGGTTCGAGAAACAGGACGCGGAGCTTGCCGCCCACGGTATCCACATTGAACAACTGACAGGGGAGGCGCGGGAATGAAGGGCAGGCAGGTTTCCCCCGCCGACATAAAGGAGCGGGCGCGGGCGATTCTCGAAAGGGCCGGGCTTGTGGTGGAGGATATCGACCTTTCCGGGGCGGTGGTGACGTGCGGCACCACAAAAAAGCCTCACGGCACCGACGGCCGGTACAAGGTGCACGCGGATTTTCCGCCGACGGTCGGCTTTGCGAACTATCACGACGGCGGAGCGTGGCAGAACGTGCCCCTTTGGCAGAAGAGCGAACTTGCCGCCATGACTCAGGCCGAAAAGGACGCTCTGCGGGAGAGTATCCAGAAAGAGCGGAAGGAGGCGAAGGCCCGGAAGGAGAACGCCCAAAAGGGAGCCGCCGCGTATGCCGCCCGTACCTTTGCCCGCCTTCCGTCCGCCGGTGCCGGTAACGCCTATCTGAAAAGAAAGGGCGTGCCGCCGCTGGGAGAGGTGAGACAGGCCGGAGACGGCACGCTTGTTCTTCCGGTGAAAAGTGCCGACGGTCGGCTTGTCTCTCTGCAATTCATCGGCCCGAACGGAAGCAAGCGCCTTCTGAAAGGCGGGGAAAAGAAGGGCTGTTTCTTCTCCATCCCCGCCAAGGGCGGCGACGATTCCGGCCCGCTGCTCATTGCGGAAGGGTACGCCACGGCGGCAAGCGTTCACCTCGCCACGGGATACGCGGCCCTTGTGGCCTTCGATTCCGGGAACCTCTTACCCGTTGCCAAGGCGGCGAGGGGGCTTTTCCCTCGCCGTGAAATCATCCTCTGCGCGGATAACGACGTTGACGGAAAAGGCCCGGACGGCGCGCCGCGCAATCCGGGCCGGGAGAAGGCGGAAGAGGCCGCGCGGGCCGTAGGCGGCAAGTTTGCCCTATGCCCGGCCATAAACGGCCATTCCGCCGACTTCAACGACCTGTTTACCAACACGGAAGACGGGCCGGAGCGGGTGCGCGTTATCATTGAGAAGGCGCGGGAAACGGGCGAGACGTGCACGCTTCCCGACGGCTTCAAAATGATATGGAAAGGCCCCCGCGCCGGGCTGTATTATCTGGACGAAAAGAGGGACGGCGACATACAAGAAATATGGCTGGGGCCGCCGTTGCGGATACTTGGCCGGACGCGCGACGAAGAAGGGCAGGACTGGGGGCTTTTTATGGAGTTTTCAGACCCGGAAGGGCGGATGCATACGCATACCCTGCCCCGCGCCGCGCTTTCTCTTGAGGGCTGGGACTGGCACGCCGACCTTGCTTTCAAAGGCTGGCACGGCGACCCGGCCCACAAGCGGAAGCTTGCGGCCTTCTTCTCCCGGTTGCGTCCGCCGGGGCTTTTTCGTTGCGTGCCGCGCGTGGGCTGGTACGGCAATGCCTTTGTCCTGCCGGATATGACCATAGGCGACACGGGCGCGGAAAAGGTGATTCTTCAAGCTGGCAGGCCGTCCCTCGGCTATCGGTGCGCTGGAAGCCTCGAGGCATGGCGGAACATGGCCGCGCTGTGTGCGGGTAACTCCCGTCTGGTGCTTTCCCTGTGCACGGCCTTTGCCGGGCCGCTCTTGAAAATGGCCGGGCTTGAATCAGGCGGCTTCAACCTTGTCGGCGGTTCCAGCACGGGCAAGAGCACGGCGCAAAAGCTGGCCGCCTCTGTATGGGACGGGCCGGAGTTTGTGCGCTCATGGCGTACCAGTGATAACGGCCTTGAAGGTATCGCGGCCTTGCATAGCGACACGGTTCTTGTCATGGATGAAATGGGGCAGGCCGCGCCTAAGAACATATCAGAAGCTTCTTACATGCTGGGCAACGGGCAGGGCAAGGCGCGGGCGGACAGAAACGGCCTCGCCCGCAAGGTGCAGCAATGGCGCATTGTCGTTCTAAGCTCCGGTGAAGTGGGGCTTGCGGAAAAGCTTGCGGAAATCGGCCTTCGCCCCCGTCCGGGGCAGGAGGTGCGGCTTGTGGACATTCAAGCGGATGCGGGGGCAGGTATGGGCGTAGTTGAGAACTTGCACGGCTTCCCTGATTCCGGGGCGCTGGTTCGACATTTTCAGGATGAAGCGCGGGGGAACCACGGCCACGCGGGCCGGAAGTTTCTTGAATATGTGACCGGGCACGCGCCGGAGCTGGAAAAGGACGCCCCGGAAGCCGTGCGGCTGTTTGTCGCTCAGGTATGCCCGGAGAACGCAAGCGGACAGGTGAGGCGCGTTGCCATGCGTTTCGGCCTGTGTGTCTTTGCCGGTATCGTCGCCATAAGGAGCGGCGTTCTTCCGTGGGAAGAGTCCGCCGTTGTGGAAGGCGTGACGGCCTGCTTTCATCAATGGTTGAAGGACAGGGGCACGGCGGGAGAGGCAGAAGACGCGGCCATACTTCACGCCGTGCGGCTGTTCATCGAGAAAAACGGCTCTTCACGCTTTCAGGACATGGCAGCAGGCGACCGGGCGCAATGTATCAACCGCGTGGGCTTTCGTTGGACGGTGGAAAATGAGACGGAATATATTATCCTGCCCGGAAGCCTTCAAGAGGTGGCGGGCGGAGCGTCCGCACGACGGGCCGCCGCTGTATTGAAGGCGGCCGGGTGGCTGGAGACAGAAGCGGGAAGAAGCACGACGAAACGCGATTTGCCCGGTTTTGGCCGTATTCGCTGCTATGTCGTGCGCCTGCCCGCCGACGCAGAATAGCGCTCTTTTCGGGATGGCTGAGACATATAGCCTTTTCTGTAACCTGTCGCACAAGGGGGCGAGGTATGGGAGAAGTGTTGTCCTTGTTCAAGGCGGCCATGCAAAAAACGGGCTACCCGGATGCGTCGGGCCGGTCTCAGGATGGAACCGCGCCCCGTGTGAAGCCGCCTCCGCCCATGCTTGCCCCCTCTGTGCCGGATTATGCCGCCTTCTGTCCGGGGTACTATCAGAGGTGCGAGGCGTGCCCGGATTATAGGAAAAATGAAACGATGTTCTGCGCACGGTGGAACCGGACTTATCCGGAGAACGCCGTCGAACTGCCCTTTGATATGGAGGAGTTCTTGAAGGCGGCGGAAGAGGGCCGGGAAAAGGAGTACCTTTGGAAATGTGAGCACGGCGCGGGCGGGACTCCGGGCGCGTGGTGGAACGGTACCAGAAAACGGGAGAGGTGAATACATGAAGAAAGTCGACGGCGACCTGATGCTTGAAGACCTTCATACCGGCCTTGCGGCAAGGCTTGCGGACAGAATCGGAGAAGGCGAGGCGGAAAAGTTCGCCGGGGAGCTGGTGGCGTCGCTCGCCTACGACTTCGGCGGGCAACAGGTCTATTTCCCGTTGAAAAGCAAGTACATCGTGAAGCTTATCAAAGAAGCCTTTACAGGTGACAACGTGCCTGAACTGGTGCGGCGGTTTCGGCTTTCCCGCTCTGCGATTTACAAAATCCTGAAAGAGCCGAACGAAGAAAAACGCGGCGAAAAATAAGGGCGGCTCCGGGGCGGGCCGCGCCCCGGCCCTGACAGCGGAAGCAATTTTTAATCGTCGAATTTTTAATTTATCGGGACTATGTGGGATAAAAGGGGAAATATCAGGACGGGCCGGGCGCGGTGGTTCCTCGCCCTAGGCGCGCCGCTGCCGCGTGTTTTTGTCCTTTGCCTTGCCGCCCATCGAACCGGCAGAAAAAGAAGCTCCGTCCTGAGCGTAGCGAAGGGCGGAGAGATTGCCGGTGTCCGTCCTGCCGGATATGTGCCGCCGGTGGCGGTGCCGCGCTCATGGCTCCGGGCGTTCGCCGTTCGGCCCGGCTCCGGTCGGGGCGTCCCTCTCCCATCATCGGCAGGGCATGGCCGCCGCGCCCTGTTCACCGGTTCCGGCCTGCGAGGTGGTGCCGCCGCTGCGTCCTGCGTCACCCCACGGGCACGGAAGGGCGAAGGTAAAAACTTGCCTATTTCTATCACTTCTCACTTCTGGCAAACACAAGAGGCGACTTTTTCCCGGCCATGCAGAAAATCACCTCTGCCCCGCTCGCCCCGCTTTTTCTGCAAAAAATTAGTAGTCGAAAAATGAAGAGCCGGAGCCGTGCCCCGCTTCGCCCCGGTTCGCCCCGCTTTTTGCCCCAGTATCTAAAAGATACCGGGGCGGAGATTCTTCAATTATTTCATAGGCGCGCCCCGCTGCCCCGCTCGCCCCGGTACAAATGACATCCGGTAAACGCAACGCATATTTTTTTCTATGTGTTTTCAGAAACGCCTAGAAATGGGCTTTGATTTTTGGCGAACCGGGGCGCGGTGTTTCTTGCCTGATTCACTCAATTTTTATTCCGGCAGAAAGAAGGCGCTGAGAGGCGGCGAGAGCGTACGCCTGTGCCCTCGCCATGCCGGAAGGGTGCCGCCTGTGGCGGTGCCGCGCTCATGGCTCCGGGCGTTCGCCGTTCGGCCCGGCTCCGGTCAGGGCGTCCCTCTCCCATCATC
>CALUTB010000196.1 GCA_944323575.1 uncultured Mailhella sp.
ACTTTTAAAGCATCTGTCATGCTGGCATCATGCCTTATTTGGCTCCAGTAAACTATTTAGAGACAGCCCCTAGACCGACGTATTCCTTCCTTTCATAGGACATTGCCTGCCGAGAAAAAAGGACCATCCCGATATCAGAGGGAGTCTCCCCACTAAGAGAATATTCCGTTTTGTCACCCCGATTTTACCGCACACGAAGAATCAATCCTGCCGAACCGGTGCATCCTTTCCATAGCGCGGGAAAAGACTGTACATCAATGTCAGAGCATATAGGAAAAATGTTTTGTCTCACCTGTGTTGCAGAGCCACCGGTCAACCACCCTGCCCTCTTGAAAGCATCAGACCATGGCAAAAAAAGAAACAGAGCATGCATGACGGTCATAAGTACCACAAAACACCGCTTGCCCCCTCCTCCATGCCCAGCCAAGTCATGCAGAGTCCTCCGTGCGTGCACACATTCAGACAGTCACGGACAAGGAAGGTACGGGGTCCCCGAGCTTCCGGCCTCCAGCGACTTCCATCCAGCGCCCCATAACGGCATACCTGTGTGCACGCTCCACATTGTGTACATTCAGTCCTGCGGCGTATGTGACAGAACGCCGCCCTGCCCAGCAGACAGAAGAAAAATTCCGGAGGAGAACTCCTGGTGCAGTAGGCGACCCATCCTTTTCTGTGACTTACCAGAGTACTGACGGGCAGTATGATGAGTCCGAGCATCACGCTGCAGGCAACAGCCGCGGGAAAGGGAGCATGACGCAGAAGCAGTACCGTCACGCACAGAAATGCCAGCGACAGTGCACGCCGGCGTACAGGTCCTGCATGAACAGATGCCCGTGTGGTCGTCGCCGCCCAGGCATCCCATGAGCCAAAATAACACAAAAATGGCTGCACCAAGCTGCTTCTGCCAGAAGAACGAACACCACAAACAGAAAAGGCATAAACCCGGCCGTTCCACGATAGATCATACCGGCAATGATGACTCCAGGAAACGGAATGTGCTTTTCTCCAGTCATGGAAAACAGCCAGAGCTTTCTGAACACCGGTCCGGAGAAGCCTTGTTCGACAGGAAGCAGCATCCTGCCTTTTTTGCAGGAACAATCTCTTCTCTCTACGACAGTCATGCCGGATAGTTCTGCCTTCCTTCCGGTATGCTTGAGAGCTGCAATCTGCACATGACACAGATTTACAGGTGGCTGCGAGTCCCCTGCATGACACTTGTCCGCTCCTTGTCGGAAGACGCAGCAACCTGCGACAAGACCGATGCAAAGTTCCGGACAAGAAACTTTAGTCTATCTTATTATATAAATTAACTATTTTTCATCATACACGCGTTTTCCTCCATCGTTTCCGCTGACATCCAAAACAGATATTACTAATTATGATTTTAACCACAATTATCCTTTTCAAAACAGGATAAAAAAACATGCCGTGTTTTCATGAAACAGAAAGGAGAGCTATGAGGGAACCCGGACATGGTCTATGTAAAATGCTGCTGGGAGGCATGGTACCGGACGCAGCGCTGATGCTTCCGGCTGCAGCGGGAATGCAGTTTTCAAATTCAAGGCCCTTCTGTTCCACCAGTCCGTCATGGGACGAGCCGCACTCACGCGCAGTCGCTCACCGCATGCCGATCTTGCGTGCAACAAATGTCACGCTCTCCACGATCTGCTTGCCAAACTTCCGTTCAAGGCCGGGAATGCCTGCGTGACGTTGTGGCCAATCAGCAGGACAGAGAAGCCCCGCTTCTTGCTCTACTGGAAACCAGAGAGGTAGTGAACGCCAACTGTCGTGCCTGCCATTGAATCGTCAGTGAAGACATCATGATGACAACCCTCTATTGCATAGACTGCCATCTCGGTAACCTACCGAAAGAATAACCGTATCCCCCACCCAAAGGATTCCGTGCCGCACAGCCGTATCTGAAAAATTCTTGACTGGCCATCTCTTCATACATGAGTACAACGAGGCACGCGATCACACCTATACGGTCAAGGATATTCTCGAAATTGACCGTATCAACCGTTATGCACCGGGTGGTGACAGCTATGTCCGACAACCTGCTGAAACTGCAAGACATCGGCCATTGCACAGTGGGCAGGCGAAGAAGATAACGAGGTATGGAGCAGGAACTTCAACAAATACCGCACAAAAGCGGATGTGATGAATGAAAACATCAGCTGCGCATATGTCACGACACCACCAATATGACCCCCCAACTGTACTCCATTCCTCTCAAGCGCTGGCTGAACAGAAGAGGAAAACACTGGCCCCCTCTCCCGCAATGAAAAATGCAGTCTCATATGCGGCCAGTGCCATGTGAAGTACTACTTCGCCCGCAAGGACAACGGTCCGGCAGACAAACCGGTCTTTTCATGGAACAACGGATTCGACCCAAGGCAGATGGATGAGTATGACAACGGACACGGCGTAAACAACGGTCCGTTCGCCGACTTCGTCCATGCCGTTTTCAGTGTGAACATCATCAGGGGACAGCACTCAGAATATGAAACCTGGCAGAATGAACCTCACGGCGCGGCCGGAATCTCCTGCGCCGACTGCCATACGCCCTACATGAAGCAGAACGGCAAGAACGGCAAAAATATTCAAGCCACTGATGGACCTCGCCTCTCAAGGAGCCCGAGCTGACAGCCTGCCGTACCGGACATTCCGACAACACACCGAAATTTCTGAGAACCAGCAAACTATCGAAACTGCTCAAGCCCCCAGGAAACCAGTTCAAGGCCCATGAAGCAGGCCGCCTTGCCGACGTACATGACGACGCACAAATAGCTTACCTATCTCCCCGTTCTTACCGAAGCGTGCCTCGTATGGGAAGGTAACGTCAGGGCGCCTCAGCCGGATAATCAGCCAAACCATGCAAACAGCCGGCATCCGCCTGTCAGCAGATACCGGCTGTTTGCATGGCACGAACATTCTTTGTCAGGCAACGCTTGTTCCGGTCACCACGACTTCTGCATGCGAATCAGAGTCCTGAATCAACTCCTCCACGGCAGGCACCACTATGCGACCAGACCGGGGATTTTTGATGCTGTCCACGGAAGTCGTTATTACGGCATCCACATCAGACTTCTCAAAACAGAGATCCGAATCGACGACTTCGCATTCCACAAGCTTCAGGTTGTCGCAGTAGCACAGCGGCTGAGAACTGATGATACGGCAGTGCTCAAGTGTAAGATGATCGGAATACCAGCCGAGAAATTCCCCCTTCAGCTCACAGTTTCTCACAGTGACGTTACGGGCATGCCAGAATGCATCCCGACTCGTGATATCACAGTTTTCAAATGTACAGTCATGAATGTACTGCAACGCATATTTGCCCGAAAATCTGATATTGGAGAAGTTCAGATTTTTTGCATGAAGCATGAAGTAATCACTGCGCACCGTACAGTCAGCCATGCGAAAATTTCTGGAAAACCATCCGCACTCATTGGAAACGATATCGCATTTCGTGACCGCAACCTCATGACACTCTCGCAGCGCCTTGATCCCGTGAAGTCGTGACTCCGATATTTCGATATGATCAGAATACCACAGAGCCGCCCGACCGTGCTCCGTAATGTCACAGTCATGAATCTTAAGACCGTGCACATGCCAGAACGGGTAACGGAGATTGCAGAAGCAGCGCTCGGCCACAATATCCTCACATTCCTTGAGCACGCTTTCTCCGTCCGCAGGACCGGTAAAGGAGCAGTCCCTTACATATGCGTGACGAAGCCCATACAATGCCCTTTCTTCATCAAAAGTCTTTTTTTCTATGATTTCCATTCCAGAAACTCCCATAATTATTCTCAACAATTATTATAAATCTCATCACAAAAAGAGCAAATACCTATATCGCATGGCAATCATGCCTGCAAGGCATGGAAAAATGGTTGCCGACGCTGCCGGAAAGTCCGCGTAGTTTTTAATCCTGTATGGGAGAAGGCCGGGGCAGCCTTGCAGACGAAGCATGACCCCGTACAGGCAGACATTTCTGAAGTCATCGTGTCTGACTAGGCTCAGGACTCATTAATTGCCAAAAGGGTAAAAAGTTCTTATTGTCGGCATAGGGAGGATGCCATGAAGGAAC
>CALUTB010000197.1 GCA_944323575.1 uncultured Mailhella sp.
CAACCGACGATGAACAAGGAAACGGCATGAAAGGCATACTTCTTGCGGGCGGGAGCGGTACAAGGCTCTATCCGCTCACGAAGATCACGTCGAAGCAGCTTCTTCCGGTGTACGACAAGCCGATGATCTATTATCCGCTGTCCACGCTGATGCTGTTCGACATCCGGGAGATACTCATCATTTCCACGCCGCAGGATACGCCGAACATCGAGCGTCTCCTCGGCGACGGTTCGCAGCTCGGTCTGAAGCTGTCCTACAAGGTACAGCCGGAGCCGAAAGGCATAGCGCAGGCCTTCATGCTGGGCGCGGACTTCGTGAACGGCGACGACATATGCCTCATTCTCGGCGACAACATTTTCTACATGGGGCATCAGATGAAGCTCTACCGGCGCGCGGTGAAGCAGAACGAGAGCGCGCGGGCCACGATCTTCGCATACCATGTTTCGGATCCCGAACGCTTCGGCGTGGTGGAGTTCGATGAGAAGCGCCGTGCGCTCAGCATCGAGGAGAAGCCCGCGCATCCCAAGTCGAACTATGCCTCCGTGGGTCTGTACTTCTATCCGCCGGACGTGTGCGAAAAGGCCGCAACGCTTCGGCCTTCGGCGCGCGGGGAGCTGGAAATCACGGATCTCAACAACATGTACCTTGCGGAAGGCCGCATGAGCGTGGTGCCCATGGGTCGCGGCATCGTGTGGCTGGATGCTGGCACGCCGGACTCTCTGGCCGACGCCACCCACTTCATGCAGGTCATTGAGAAGCGTCAGGGTCTCAAGATCGCCTGCGTGGAGGAAATCGCCTTCAGCAAGGGCTTCATCGACGAAGCGCAGATGGAAACGCTCATCGCGGGCATGAAGGGCGCGTATGCCGAGTATCTCAAAAAGGTGCTGGAGGAACGACATGAACTTTATTGAAACCGCCATCGAAGGCGTGTTCATCATCGAACCCCGCATCTTTGCGGACGAACGAGGCTATTTCTTTGAAAGCTACAGTCGTGCGGCCTTCGAGGCGGCCGGTCTGCATTACGACTTCGTGCAGGATAATCAGTCGAAGTCCGTGTACGGCACGGTGCGCGGTCTGCACTTTCAGAAGGGGGAACATTCTCAGGCCAAGCTCGTGCGCGTGCTCGAAGGCACGGTGCTCGACGTGGCCGTGGATCTTCGCCGCGCCTCTCCTACCTACGGACAATACGTGGCCGTGGAGCTTTCCGCGGAAAACAACCGCCAGCTCATGATCCCCCGCGGCTTTGCCCACGGCTTTTCCGTGCTCAGCGAAACGGCGGTCTTCGCCTACAAGTGCGACAACCCGTACTGCCGCGAGTCGGAGGGAGGCATCCGTTTCGACGATCCCGCGCTCGCCATAGACTGGCGCATCGACCCGGCAAAGGCCCTGACGTCGGACAAGGATAAACGGCATCCGTATTTTTCGGAGTTCGAGTCATGTTTCTAGTCACGGGAGCGGACGGCCAGCTCGGCCGGGAACTGCGTCTTGTTCTGGGCGATCGCGCCGTGTATGCGGACAAAACGTATCTCGACATCACGGATGAAGCACAGGTGTCGGCCTTCTTTGCGGAACGAAAATTCGACTTCGTCATCAACTGCGCGGCCTACACCGCGGTGGACAAGGCCGAAGACGACGCCGAAGCCGCCGACCGCGTGAACCGTCTCGGTGCGGAACTTCTGGCCCGGCACGGTCGCCGCATCATTCAGGTTTCCACGGATTACGTCTTCGACGGCGAATCGCCGCGCCCCTACAGGGAAGAGGACGAGACCCGTCCCATGTCCGTGTACGGACGCACCAAGCGCGCCGGGGAAGAGGCCGTGCTTGCACAGGCCGACACCGCCGTCATCGTGCGTACCTCGTGGCTCTATTCAAGCTTCGGCGGCAACTTCGTGAAGACCATGCAGCGCCTGGGGCGGGAACGCGGGAGCCTCGGCGTGGTGTTCGATCAGGTGGGCACTCCCACCTATGCCGCCGACCTGGCCGCTGCCGTCACGGCCATGTTGTCCGACATTCCTGCGGGCATGAAGGAGATCTTTCATTACAGCAACGAAGGCGTGACCAGCTGGTACGACTTTGCCTGCGCCATCATGGAGATGTCGGGCATTTCCTGCGCCGTGCGCCCCATCGAAAGCGCCGAATACCCCACCCGTGCCGCCCGCCCGTCCTTCAGTGTGCTGAACAAGGCGAAAATCAAAAAACGCTTCGGCCTTGCCGTCCCCCACTGGACGGACGGTCTGAAGCGCTGCGTGAAGACAATGGAGAGAGGGGAATGAGAGCGGCGGGGGAGGAAGGAAAACTTTCTGAAGAAAGCTTTTCCTTCCTCCCCCGCACCCCCTCCTTCCTTTCCAAGACTTTTCATTGAACAGGCATAGTTAGGAAAAGTAATATGACTTCCATGCTGATTACCGGCGGTGCCGGCTTCATCGGTTCCAATTTCGTTCCGTACTTCTGCGCAAAGTATCCGGACTACCGCGTCATCAATCTCGACAAGCTCACCTACGCGGGCAATCTCGACAACCTGAAGGAATGCGAGTCCATGCCCAACTACACCTTCGTGCATGGGGATATCTGCGACGAGGCGCTTGTTGAGAAGCTGTTCGCCGAATACGACATCAGGGGCGTTGTTCATTTTGCGGCGGAAAGCCATGTGGACAACTCCATCAAGGGCCCTCGCGCCTTCATGGAAACGAACTACATGGGGACCTTCACGCTCATCGAAACGGCCCGCCGCCACTGGATGGAGGCTCCCGGCAAAGTGAAGCCGGGCTACGAGTCGGCCAGATTCCACCACATTTCCACGGACGAGGTCTACGGCACGCTGGGCGAAACCGGCTATTTCGCCGAAACCACGCCCTACGCGCCGAACAGTCCGTACTCGGCAAGCAAGGCGGGTTCGGACTTCATCGTGCGCGCCTATCACCATACCTACGGCATGAACGTGACCACCTCCAACTGCTCGAACAATTACGGTCCGAAGCAGCATCACGAAAAGTTCATTCCGGTCATCATCTCCCGCTGCCTCGCGGAACAGCCCATTCCGGTCTACGGCAACGGCTCGAATGTCCGCGACTGGCTCTACGTCCTCGATCACTGCAAGGCCATCGACCTCATCTTCCATAAGGGCAGAAGCGGCGAAACCTACAACATCGGCGGCCACAACGAGCGGGACAATCTCCAGATCCTGCACACGGTCTGCGCCATTCTGGATGAACGCCGCCCGCGCAAGAACGGCGCGAAATACGAAGAACTCATGACCTTCGTTTCCGACCGCCCGGGACACGACCTGCGCTACGCCATCGACCC
>CALUTB010000198.1 GCA_944323575.1 uncultured Mailhella sp.
GTTTTTGTTTATGTGAAATGACATGTATACTTTGATTGCATTTTTTTTAGCTACATGAAATGACCTACTAAATCAAATTCAAAAAAATACCCCTGGGGGGTATAATGTTTACAACCCCCCGGGGGTACTACAAACGGTCTTTTATTTTACATTGTGAATATTGTAACAAACTACCGCCCCGTCCTTGCACGCTTCCGTATATTTCTTCCGACGTTCTTCTATTTCAATTTCCTTTTCTTCTTTTCCTTCTTCGATTTCATTCCAAACTTCCGAATTAGATTTTGGCGTTTTTTCTTGTAAAACATTTACAATGTTAAAAATTTCATCCGCAAAAGCATAAAAGCGTTTTTTTGTTTTTCGATTTTCAAGCCGGGCGACCGGGCGACCGTCCGTCACTGTCAACGGGTCATCGTCAATATCAATGATTTTAAAATAATCACAATCAACAACGGAACCAAGTCGGGCACGTGCCGCCAATAGTCGGGCATGGGCGGCGGCTTCTGCGGCTTGTGCCTGTCTAACTTCTTCAAGCAAAGCGGCTTTATCACGTGGGCAATATTTACATATCAGCATGTAAATCACTTCCTATCTTTGAATAAATATACAACGGTTATACAAGGCAGGGCGGGGGCTTAAAGCCCCGCAATCCGTGCCGCTTCCGCCAACGTTAATGGTTGTTCTATGCGTTCGCTATGCGATTCAGTATTGAACTGCGCCATATATGTTTTAATCTTTTTAAGCATTTTTGCGAACCGTTCCGCATTTTTTACTGCACTGTTAGCGCCTGCCGTATCAAAAGAACAATGTATACAGTTTGATGTATATTTATTTAAGAAGTCGCTTATGCGGATGTTACAGTTGTTAAAGCCACGCTCAACGCCTGCCAAGTCGGCAACTTCCGCTACTGTTAAATCATCATTGTAACAGATTGATACAAGCGTGATTAATTCGTATTTGTCATTCTTGCCCATTTCTGTATCAGAAAGCATATCGAGTACATTGTTAAACTTGTCCACGTCTATATCAATCCCTCTGATATTTTCCATCAACTTTTTGTTTCCGCTTGCATACACGCCATTGACATTGGCGATGATCTGGGCGACTGCGTGAACGTGTACGTCATTCAAACGCTGTGCGTCTGTTAGCATTTCTTTTTCTTGCATGAATTGTAACATTCGATCACAAGCGGTATAAAATGAATCTGGCATGATAACAGCGGCTTTCTGTTGTGCTGTCAAAGATTTATTTGTATTCAGCATCTTAAACATTTCAGCACGTTCTTCTTTGTTTGCGCTTTCCATTTCGACAACGTAAAACGTTGCGCTTTCAATGTTCGATTTAATGTAAGCGGGCACTTCATTAATGTTACCCTTTTTCATTACTTCCCGTGTTGTGCCGTCTTTTTTAATTTCAGTTGCTGGATATTTAACATTAAGATTACCCGCTAACCATTCGCGGAAGTCGTGAAGTCTGCTGTTTCCGTCTAAGATTGAATACTGCCCATCTTCCATTTTTGCGATATGAACAGCTCCGCAATAGTGTTCCCGATTGTCGGCGCAATCCTGAAGAATCGTTTCCGCAAAAGCCTTTGAATGGCTTCCCGTGTCTTTTGTCCTCTGAAAAGACTCAGCTACCAAGTCCGTTCTTCTTGCAAAATCCAATACGTTTACTTTCATCATTTTTTTCTACCTTACCTTTCTTTTTTTATAGGTGGGCTTTCTGCCCCCTTGATTATCTTTAATATACTACTTTTTGAAAATATTGTCAACACTTTTTAATTATTTTTCAATTTGACCGACAAAAAGTTTGTGGCTTTTTTTCCATGCTTTAAACGCCTTCGCTTTTGCTTTGCGTTTCTTTTCTTTCTTTTCAATGTAAAGGTCAATCATACCGCCGATTAACGCCCCTATTGCAAACATAGCAACAAGTATAATCAAGATTAAAATTTCATTCATTCGTTCCCCTTCTTTCTTTTTCAGAAAAACATCTTTTCTAGATCGTTATCGCTATACGATATATAGAAGATTTTTTTTCTTTGTTCGTCGTTTTTGAAGTCATCAATCACTTTTGAAAAATTTGTTTCTTTTGGGTACTTGTAAAGAATCCCCGCTTGTTCATACCAATATTGAATCATTTCTTTTTTCATCACTTCCCTTTTCTTTTCTTTTAAGGAAATACGCTATTCACTTGCACCCGTATGTACGGCGTTGCCTGTACTGCCTAGGTGCTTTCCCTTTCGGCATCTTTATTTTACCATATCCAATTAGAACTTGTCAACACTTTTTTTTATTTTTTTCAATCTTTTTTCGTGTTGCGTTGCCCCTTTCGGATTGTCTATATTTTACCACAAACCGAAAAAAGTTGTCAAGTGATTTCTGTAAATTAACACAAAAAAATTTTCCTACCTTATTATATATAAGCGTGGAACGCTTACGGCGTTTTTATCGCTGGATATATTACATAAATGTTACATCACTATATTATTATTGTAACACATTGTAACTGTTTTGTCAATATCTTAAAAGTCAAGATCTTATTGTAAAAATTCATAAATTGTTTACATTTTATTCATATATTAAATAAGTGTTACAAAATGTTACAATTTTGTGAATCCCCTACCCCGATCATTTTCTGTTTTCAATGTTCCCACATTTGTAATCCCTATAAGGCGTATTCCCACCAATCCAGCACCTACCCTACCCCACTACGTTTTTTCGGTGTTTCCACACTGTATAAGACGTTATAAGGGTATGGGCGTATTTCCAGCCATGGTATATGGTAGAACGTCTTAAATCAATTCCTATGGCTTAATAGGAACGTATATAATCCATGGCTTCTTCTTCACTGTCTACATAGTAGTCATACTTGCCATTAACGTAGATATCAAAATTACCATTAGCGTTCTTCACTACTATAAATTTATCGTTGCCTTTCTTCTTGGCTAATACTATATCTTGTTTGTTCATCTTGTTTACCTTTCTATATATTGTGTATATTGTATATATGCGATATATACAATTAAGGGGGAATAGAAGGGAGGACATAAATCATCAAAATTCAAACCAAATAATTCCCAATTTTTAACCCCATCATAACACCATAATAATAGTTCACAACTATAATAAATCTAAAATTAAAATCATAAAACAAACCAACTATAAACCACAATAATAATCAAAATTAATCACTACAACTAGCAATATTATTTAACATAAACCAATCCTAAATCAAAGTCATTTTAGTATACATTAGAACGTTAAAAAAGGAGAATGTGTTGGGGTGTAAAATTAAGAAAGCCACCCCAACACGCATCTATGATAACATGATTTCAACCTGGAAAGAAGCACAACCAAGCGGAAATCATCTACTTTCAACATCATTACTTTAATACAACCAAAACATATAAAAACATCTTTCTTTGACTACCTACATTATACTATAGTTAGCAAATAAAGTCAAGCAAATCAATCTTAATCAACCAATATATTGATATGTCAAAAACTAAAGTTTTGGACAGACTATTTCAATCCTATAAAGAATTGAAACAGGACACAGAAATAGATATATAACTTGCTACTTAGAAATGGCTACAGAAAAGTCATTTTCCCCACGGGGATAGGATTCTTATACCCTACCCCCCATACATTATAAATAAAGGAAGTTGAACATACATTTCTGTGCATATTTTTACACCAATAAATAAGGTGCAAATTACATCCAAATACACAGTTATTAATTGCTACTTAGAATCTTCTTAAAAGATTCTAAGATATTTTGTAGTCTTTTTAATTCAGAATTAGCGATATTTAACTTATATTGATATTCAGAAATGACAGATTCGTATTT
>CALUTB010000199.1 GCA_944323575.1 uncultured Mailhella sp.
GAACATTGATGAATCTCGATGAAAAAATACGTAATGAAGTCAGAAAAAGAGACGATATTCCAAAGCGAGACATGTTGGTTATCGCAAGAAAGAAAGCTGATAAGCAAATGGAAGCGTTCAGTAACTATATAAATAAAAAGGAGCATAAGCCTATGAAAAAGACTGTAGATCCAAAAAGTAAGTCCTATCGAGACATCTGTAATCTTCGAGACTATTTGAGGAAAAATCCGAATCTGGCGGATGAAGATCTGAGTGATGTGTATGAAGTGGCAGAAGAAATTATGACTCTGATAAAAGATTACACCGACACAGAGTATGACAAATTAATAAAAGCGTAAAAAAGAAAATAAGTTATACATGTTACGTTTAATATAAAGGAAGAAGAAATTATAGCATTTCTCCCATGTCTCCACGACGTGGGGGATTTTTTAGCATGACCAATCCCAAAAAAGGTATACCTTTCTTTGTCGTTTTTACCAGGTCAGCGTAAGCGTCAAAAAAAGGTTGATTCTGTCTTAATTGACATGCTTCTAAAAAAGGTTTTAATTATTTTTTGACAAAGGAGTTCATATGCCGGGAAAAAACATAGGTTATATTCGAGTCTCCACCGTAGATCAGCACACTGAGAGACAGCTTGCCGATATACCGCTCGACAAAATATATGAGGATAAGGTCAGCGGCTCCAAAATCGAACGTCCTCAGCTCAACGCTTGTCTGGACTATCTTCGAGACGGGGACACCCTGTGGGTCCACAGTATCGACAGACTGGCAAGAAATCTTCAAGACCTGCTTGGGCTCGTAAAGCAGCTTCAGGATAAGGATAAGGGCGTTACCCTGAGATTTCAGAAGGAGGGGTTGACCTTCAATGGGGAAAACAATGATCCCTTTCAACGCTTTCAACTGGAAATTCTGGGGGCCGTTGCCAGCTTTGAACGGAATCTCATTTTAGAGCGTCAGCGAGAGGGGATAGCTCAAGCGAAAAAGCGTAATGCCTACTCGAAGTGCGGACGACCTTCTGCTCTTAAAGCGAAGGACAAAGAAGAAATTCAAAAGAGAGTAAAACTAGGCGAGAGTGTCACAACTCTCGCCCAGGAATATAAAGTTAGTAGGCAAACAATTTATAATTGTATTACAAATTAATATTTTTTATTTTCTTTACGCATATTTTTCATGTAATTTCCAAGATCATCCATATTTATTATTTTTACTTTTTTTTGAACATCTTCTTTTTTTCTCATTTTTCTTTTTTTATTATCTTCTACTTCTTTTATTTTTGCTTTTTCATTATCATCTTTTTTTTCATCGGTGGAATACATTCCACTCTTTTTTAAATTATCTATACCATTACAAATAATGGAATCAAAATTTTCAAATATTTTTGTCTTATCTATTGTATATGTCCTTCCTGGTTTATATTTATTACTTTGATATATTTCATCATAAAACAATTCAAATATATATGTATCTACATTTTGATGCTTATTTCCAGTGTATATTTTTATTAATTTATTACACATTTCTTTATAATCTTTCTTTTTTATTATATAATCACTAGCATTTATTATATCTCTAAGCATTAAACATGTACGAATACTATATTTAACAATATCATCATGTATACATCTTAAACAGAAATCGTAATCGAAATTTTTACAAAAATCTATATTTTTGTATCGTTTTATATAATCATTGTTATTCTCTATATAATCAATATCATCTTTTATAAATTCTATGCCTTTAAATTCTTCGTTATTGTTTCTTGATAGATTATATATAAAATGAGCTTGTTCATTTTCAGGAGAATATTCACGATCATTATAAAAAAAGGAAAAGCCATATTCTTTGAAGACCAGCGAGAAGATATCCTCGGCAGGCGCACGCCATCGGGTGCAAACCTCAGAAAGAGAAATTTTGTCGGACATATGATCTTCCTCCTCTTTTTCACTGATGAAAACGGTGGCTTGTTAGTATACTGTGAAGTGGGAGCAGAGGACAAGACATATGCCGGTCATCATCCCAGAGCAGAGACTAGTTATGTTCCTAGGGAGGGGCATGAAAAAGGCTGCCACTTTGGAGCCTTTGAGTAATGATTTTTTTTGACCCCTCCGCCTCCAAACTTTTTTATTATTTTTTATCTTTGATGTGATACGGGCTGTGATACAAAAAAAGCGTTTATGTGAAAATGACACATAAACGCTTGAAATATTGGAGCGGGCAACGGGATTTGAACCCGCAACCTTCAGCTTGGGAAGCTGACACTCTACCGTTGAGTTATGCCCGCATATGAAAAAAGGCTTACGACGAGGTAAGCCTTGATTCTTTCGTGGAGCGGGAGACGGGATTTGAACCCGCGACTTCAACCTTGGCAAGGTTGCACTCTACCACTGAGTTACTCCCGCGTGGAGGCGACATCCAGATTCGAACTGGAGATCAAGGTTTTGCAGACCTATGCCTTACCACTTGGCTATGTCGCCACAAAAATTCTGCTGGAGCGGGAGACGGGATTTGAACCCGCGACTTCAACCTTGGCAAGGTTGCACTCTACCACTGAGTTACTCCCGCGTGGCGTGAAGAGATTTATAGGTGATTCACCCGTTCGTGTCAACAGAAAAAAAGGGGGAACGGTGATTTTTATATTGAAGAGTCACACCTCATGAGAGAGGCGTTCCTCCGACGCTGCGTCCATGAGCCGGGATCGGGCAGCACTGCGTTTGTCGGGAACACCGGTCGCAAAGGCGCGGGGAGAAGGTGAGCGCCGATGCAGGAAACGTTTCTGTGTCACGCCGCGACGTTCCGGGATCGGACCGTACGCGGCGGAAAGGGACATCAGGATTTTTTCTGTTCTTCTTCCTCGTGCTGCTTCTTTTCCTCCTCCTCGCGGAGAGCGCGGCGCAGAACCTTGCCTACGAGGGACTTGGGCAGTTCGTCCCTGAATTCGAAGACGCGGGGAACCTTGTACGAAGCCAGCTTGGTGCGGCAGAACGCGGCCAGTTCGGAAACAGTGATCTTTTCGCCTTCCTTGGGAACGATGTAGGCCTTGAGTGTTTCGCCTCGGGCCTTGTGCGGGACGCTGAGGGAGACGGCTTCCTTGATCTTGGGATATTCGTGCAGCACCTCGTCGATTTCGCGGGGAAAGACGTTGTAGCCGCCGACGATGGCCATGTCCTTCTTACGGTCGACGATAAAATAGTAGCCGTCGCTGTCGCGATAGGCGATGTCGCCGGTGTGGAGCCAGCCGTCCGCGAGCGTGGCGGCGGTTTCCTCCGGTTGATTCCAGTAGCCTTTCATGACCTGCGGACCGCGAATGATGAGTTCGCCGCACTCGTTGTCGCCGAGTTCGGTCTTGCCGGTTTCGATGTCGACGATGCGTGCTTCGGTTTCAGGGATGGGCACGCCGATGGAGCCTATTTTCTGAAGCCCGTACACGGGATTGGCGATGACCACAGGAGAGGCTTCGGTAAGGCCGAGACCTTCGGTGATGTTGGCGTGCGTGATGTCCTGGAACTGCTTGAGGCTGGCCTGGGGGAAGGGAGAGGAACCGGAAATGCAGAGCTGGATGCAGGTAAGGTCGTAATGAGCGATGTCCTTCTGCTGCATGAGGGAGATGTAGACGGACGGAGCGCCGACGAAGAAGGTGGGTCTGTGTTTTTTGATCAGTTCCAGCACATCGTGAGGGGAATAGCGCGGCACGGGCATGGTGGATGCGGCCAGAACGGCGGGAAGCACGATGTTGCCCATGAGTCCGAAGACGTGGAAGAAGGGCATGATGCTGAGGAAGCTGTGGGAGGAATTGGAGGCGTCGCAATGGATGACGGCAAGAAGCTGCTGTATCTGTGCGGAGAGGTTGCCGTGGGTGAGCATTGCTCCTTTGGAGAATCCGGTGGTGCCGCCCGTGTACTGGAGAAGGGCCAGCGCCTGTTCGGGGTCTTTCGGTTCCTCACTGTAGCGGCGGCCGGTTTTGAGCATGGCTTTCCACGCGACGACACTTTTATTATCGAAGGAGACTTCAGGCGGATGTCCCTGACGTTTGGCCTGAAGGGGCTGAAGCAGATTCAGAGGAAAGGCGAGGGCGTCGGCGATGCGGGTGACGACGCAGGTCTGAACGCCGAGACGGGGACGGAGCGGTTCGATTTTATTCCAGAACAGGTCGAGGGTGATGAGAAATTTCGGCGTGGAGTCGCTGAAATGATGGGTCAGCTCCTTTTCCATATAGAGGGGGTTGGTCATGACTACCGTGGCGCCTGCCTTGAGCGCGCCCCAGAAGGCAATGATGGTCTGCGGCAGGTTAGGCAGCATGATGGCCACTCTGTCTCCGGAGTTCAGCCCGTGTTCGCGCAGGGAGGCGGCGAAGGCTTCGGCCTTGTCCTTGAGCTGCCGGTACGTGAGCGTAAGATTCTGGAAGATGACGGCCTTGTGGTCGCCGAAACGGGCAGCAGCCTCATCCAGATAGGACTGGACGGCACGGGGAACAAGATCAAGGTGGACCGGCGCACCCTCGGCGATATGGGGCAGCCAGGCAGGAGCGGAATCGTTCATGAAGCATATCCAGGGTTAGAAGAACATTAAACAAAGACAGTCTAGCGAGTGAGGCCTGTTCTGTCACGCACAAAGTAGGGAATGTCGTCCGTTGGAGCGCATCTTTGTTCGTGATGGATCCATGTTTTACGGCGCTGAAGAACGAGGAACATATTCTGCCGGCCGCACAGGCGGGAAGGAAAGGCCATTCCGCATGTCATGGACGA
>CALUTB010000200.1 GCA_944323575.1 uncultured Mailhella sp.
AAGGTCAGCTACGACACCAAGCGCACCCGGCTCCACGCCAAGACCTATGTCTTTTACCGGGACACCGGCTTCACCACGGCCTATGTGGGCTCCTCCAACCTGTCCAATGCCGCCATCTCCAGCGGTCTGGAGTGGAATGTGAAGGTCACCCGCCGGGATCTGCCGGAGACCATCGACAAGATTGCCGCCACCTTCGAGAGCTACTGGAACTCCAGCGAGTTTGAGTACTACTCCGAGGATCAAAAGGAACGGCTGGCCCGGGCGCTGAAGGCGGAAAAATACTTCGACGCCAACAATGCCGAAGTGTACACCATGGATATCGCGCCCTACTCCTACCAGCAGGAGATCCTGGACAAGCTGGAGGCGGAGCGCGCCGTCCGGGGCTACACCCGCAACCTGGTGGTGGCCGCCACTGGTACCGGCAAGACGGTGATCTCCGCGCTGGACTACAAGCGATTTTGCAAACAGCACCCCGGCAAGCCCTGTCGGCTGCTCTTCGTAGCACACCGGGAGGAGATCCTGCGGCAGAGCCTGTACACCTTCCGGGCGATTTTGAAGGACGCCAACTTCGGGGAGCTGTTTGTGGGCAGCTACCGGCCAGAGAGCATTGACCACCTGTTTCTGTCCATTCAGACCTTCAACTCCCAGGATTTTGCCGCCAAGACCGCCCCGAATTTCTACGACTACATCGTGGTGGACGAGTTCCACCATGCGGCAGCGCCCACCTACCAGAAGCTGCTGTCCTACTACCAGCCCCAGATCCTGTTGGGCCTGACCGCTACCCCGGAACGCATGGACGGCAAGAGCGTGCTGCCCTACTTCAATAACCGGATCGCCGCCGAGATCCGCCTGCCGGAGGCCATCGACCGCAAGCTGCTGTGCCCCTTCCAGTATTTCGGCGTCACCGATACAGTGGATCTGAACACCCTGAAATGGACCGCTGGCGGTTACGATAAGGGGGAGCTCTCCAATCTCTACACCTTCAGCGGCGCCGTGGCCAACCGCCGCGCCGCCCTGGTGGTATCCTCCCTTCTCAAGTATGTGACCGACATCGACGAGGTCAAGGGCCTGGGCTTCTGCGTGTCCATTGAGCATGCGGAGTTTATGTGTCGCTATTTCAACGACCGCGGAATTCCCTCCATCTTCTTGACCGGAAAGTCCTCCGATGAGGAGAGAAAAGCCGCCAAAGGGCGGCTGGTGAGCGGTGAGGTTCGCTTTATCTTTGTGGTAGACATCTACAACGAGGGTGTGGACATCCCGGAGGTCAACACCGTGCTGTTCCTGCGGCCCACCGAGTCCCTGACCATCTTCCTCCAGCAGCTGGGCCGTGGTCTGCGGCTGGCGGAGGATAAGGAATGCCTGACCGTGCTGGACTTTATCGGCCAGGCCAACAAGCGGTATAACTTCGAGGACAAGTTTGCCGCCCTGCTGAGCAATACCACCCGCAGCGTGACCCGGGAGATCAAGGACGGGTTTGTTTCCGCACCCAAGGGCTGCTACATACAGCTGGAGAAGAAAGCTGCTAAGTATATTCTGGAGAATATCCGCGCCTCCTACAGCAATACCGCCGGGCTGGTGTCCCGGGTGGCCAGCTTTGCGGAGGACAGCGGCTTGGAACTGACCCTGGCCAACTTTCTGGAGTATTACCACCTGGACCCCAGGGCAATTTACAGGTTCTCCTCCTTCTCCCGCATCTGCACCCGGGCGGATGCGATGGAGGATTTCAGCGAACCGATGGAGGAAACTCTGACAAAAGCCTTTGGCCGGTTGGCCGTTGTGGATTCTCGGCGGTGGATATGCTTTATGTTGGACCTGCTGCCCCGTCTGGACGATGTGGACTTCGCGGCGCTGAGTGAGCTGGAGCAGCGGATGCTCCAGATGTTCTATGTGACCGTTTGGGGCAAGGCGGCAGAGAGCTGGACATCCGATGAGGTGCTGGACAATCTGTATGCTCTCTCGGACAGTCCGGTGCTGCTGGGTGAACTTCTGGCCCTGCTCCGCTATCGGTATGAACAGATCGATTTCATCGACGAGCCGGTGGACTTGGGCTTTGACTGCCCGCTGGATCTCCACTGCACCTATACCCGGGACCAACTGCTGGTGGCACTGGATTTCTTGAAACCGGCCACAGTGCGTGAGGGCGTGAAGTGGCTGCCGGAGAAGCAGCTGGACGTGTTCTTTGTAACGCTGAATAAGGCGGACAAGGACTACTCGCCCACCACCATGTATAACGACTACTCCATCAACGAGAGCCTGTTCCATTGGCAGAGCCAGAGCACCACGGCAGCAGACTCACCCACTGGACAGCGGTACATCCATCACCGGGAACGGGGGAGCAAGGTGCTGCTGTTCGTCCGGGAGTTTAAGGCCGACCGGATCACAGGAGGTGCAGCGGCCTATACCTTCCTGGGTGCGGCCGACTATGTGAAGCACGAGGGGAGCAGACCCATGAATATCACCTGGAAACTGGAACGGCCGATTCCGGCGAAGTTTTTGAAGAAGACAAATAAATTGGTGGTGGGATAAATGACAGAAGTAGTAGCAGCCTTGATCTGGGATCAGGACAAGTTTATGATCTGCCAGCGCCCGGCCCACAAGGCCAGAGGGCTGCTGTGGGAATTTGTGGGCGGCAAGGTAGAGCCAGGCGAAACTAAGGAGCAGGCTCTCATTCGAGAATGTCAGGAGGAACTGGCAGTCACGTTGAATGTGGGTGAGGTGTTTATGGATGTGATTCACGAATACCCCGATCTGACAGTCCATTTGACGCTGTTCCATGCCACCATCCGGGAGGGTGTCCCCCAGAAACTTGAGCATAATGACATCCGTTGGATTACGGTGGATGAAATGGACCGGTATGCTTTCTGCCCAGCGGATGAGGAGATTTTGAAAAGGTTGAAACAAACCTTTTAGAGGGGGATAAATGAAATATGAAAGTTGATTCTCTGTGTGCTGCCTGCGAATCCATATTTGATCTCGCGTCTGCAGCACTGAGTCCGTCATATTATTATGATTCACTGCCCTATTGCATTATAGATGCCGTATTTTCCATTGGAGTAAAGTATACCAGCACCCAAAATGTTGTAAAAAGTTACTGTGCTTATTATGGGCTGCGGGAATATAACACAGAGCAAGATCACAACGGAGATACCCATACCATCTCACAGATGATCGAATATATTGAATCAGTTGGAATTGAGAAAAGCGCTGATATCATTTTCAAAAACCATCAGCGCACATCGTCTCGCAATGGGATTCTCAAGGCTGACGCAGTGCTTCGATTTGCCAAGATACTGCGAAAGTATGGAATCGAAACACTGGCTGACATGGCAGCGAAAGCGATCCCGTTTGAAGCGGAGCAAGAAATATTGCGGATACCGGGACAGCAAAGCGGGCTATCTCTTAGATATTTCTATATGCTTTCGGGAGATGATTCACAAGCCAAGCCTGATCGCCATGTGCTGCGGTTTCTAAAAGAGCAAACGGGTAGTGACTATTCCATCCAGCAGGCGCAAGATGTGCTTAGGGATACGGTAGAGCTTCTCAAGGGTAAGTATCCCCATTTGACTGTCCGCCTTCTGGACTATTCGATTTGGAACTATATGGCGCATCGCCAGAAAAGCAAAATACCCAAGCAATACCATAAACTTGTGCGCGATCGTATCCCTGAGATCATCGAAGCGGATGGAAAGACCTGCGTCTGCGAAACACTTTCTGATGAAGACTACATATCCCTTCTGGACCAGAAGCTGAACGAAGAACTGGCGGAATACCAGGAGAGCAAATCCTTGGAAGAACTGGCCGACCTTCTGGAGGTTATGCAGACTGTCGTAAAGGCTCGCGGTTGGACATTGGGAGAGCTGGAGCAGGTGCGGGCAGACAAGGCCGCCAAACGGGGTGGATTTGAAAAGAAGATTTTGCTGAAAGAAGTAAAGGAGGGTTGCTGAATGGATATTGCAAGAGCAAAAGAGTTATTGTCTGCTTTGGCTGACGGCATTGATCCGTTTACCGGAGAACTTTTACCTCAAAACCATGTATGCAATCAGCCTGAAATGATTCGAGCTTTTCATGAGGTTTTGAATGTGATTCCTTCTCCCAAGAAAAAAAGTCTGCCTCGGAATGCTGGAAAACCATGGACGGAGATTGAGGAAGAAAAGTTGCTTGACGAATTTGACTCAGGAATGACGACTTCTGCAATTGCTAAGGAGCACGGCAGAAGCAGAGGAGCCATTGAATCCAGATTAGTGGCTCTCGGGAAGATTTCAGATACATACCTTAACAGGAAACCGAGGTGACCTCCATGCCAACCTACCGCTCCGCTTCCGGCAGCAGCGCCGAAGATCTGTTCATCGAACTATTCTCCGACACCTTCGGTGCCGAAAAGGCCGGCTATCTCTACTCCCAATACCCCTTCTCCGACATCTACCAGAACAGCCGGTTTGCTGACTTTCTGCTTGAAAACGGCGGGCGGAAGGTGGCCATCGAAATCGATGATGAGGCATCCCACAATCCCAAGCTGATCTCCCAGAATAAGTTCTATGACGACCTGCTCAAGCAGAACAGTATGATCTATCTGGGCTGGGACGTGTACCGCTGGGCGGTACGGCAGATGCAGCAACAGCCGGAAACCGTCAAGGACGAACTGCGGGTTTTCCTGGGTCAGCACCCCAGTTTTAAGGAGATCGAGGACTATCTCCCCACCCAGCGGGGCAAGTCCTTAGATGGCTCCCAGCTTGAACTGAAAGAACATCAAAAGCAGGCTTTGGCATCTCTGGAGGAAATGCGTTGCAACTTTGAAACTATCGCTTTGCTTTACCACGCCACCGGCACCGGCAAGACGGTGACCGCCGTCATGGATGCCAAACGGTTCGGCAAACGCACGCTGTTCCTGGCCCACACGGTAGAACTGGTGGATCAGGCCACCAAGACCTTCCGGGAGCTGTGGCCCCGGGCCACGGTGGGCCGCTATGTGGAGAACATGAAGCAGGGCAATGCCTTTGTGGTCTGCGGCAGCATCCAGAGCGTAGCTCTAAATCTGGAGCGGTTTAAGCCGGATGATTTCGGCTACATCATCGTAGATGAGGCTCACCACGCCTCTGCCGATACATACCAGAAGGTTTTGTCCTACTTCACGCCGGAATTTACCCTGGGCCTGACCGCCACGCCGGAGCGGGCTGACGACAAAAATATCCTGGACATCTTCAAGAATACCGCCCACAAGCTGGACATCCAGACAGCTGTGGAGATTGGCGAGCTGGTACCGGTGCGGTGCATCCGCATCCACACCAATATTGACATGACCAAGGTGCGGTTCAACAGCGTTCAGTACAACATCCGGGATCTGGAGAGCAAGATCTATGTGCCGGAGCGCAACCAACTCATAGTGGATACCTGGCTCCAGTATGTGAAGGACAAGCGAACTGTCATC
This sequence comes from uncultured Mailhella sp., assembly GCA_944323575.1. GTDB lineage: Bacteria > Desulfobacterota > Desulfovibrionia > Desulfovibrionales > Desulfovibrionaceae > Mailhella. The sequence goes on from CALUTB010000200.1 coordinate 5,426, forward strand.
TTCTGCGCCTCCGTCAAGCACGCCCAGGAGATCGCCG